>JBEARL010000006.1:0-32876 GCA_041163265.1 Actinomycetota bacterium | reverse complement strand
GCCGGGCCTCGACGGCCGGCTGCCGCCCGGCCTCGAGCGGGCACCGGGTCTCGGTGGGACCCCGCCCGGGCGGTCCGACGAGGCGCCAGGGCGGTCGGACGAGGCCCCGGGCCGCTCGGACGAGGCGCCGGGGAACTCCGGCGATGCGCCGGGCCGCTCGGGTGACGCGCCGGGCCGTGGTCGGGGCGAGGCGCCCGAGCCGGAGCCGGAGCCGGAGCCGACGCCCGAGCCGGAGCCGACGCCCGAGCCGGAGCCGACGCCCGAGCCGGAGCCCGAGCCCGAGCCGGACTCCGGCGGGGCGGGAGGGGGCCCGCCGGCGACTCCGCCGGGCCAGGGCGGCGCGAACCCGGGCAACGGTCGCGGGAACGGTCGCGGCCAGGGCTGACGGGAGACGCGTCCGTGCTCCCGCCGGCACGGTCCGGCGCGGGCGGTCCTTCATCGCGGGTCGTGACCGGTCGATCCCGTCGGAACGGGTCGTGGTCAGCCGGTGAAGTACAGGCCGAGGATGCCGAGGTAGACGGGGACGAGGGCGAGGAGCAGCGTGCGGAGGGTGTACTCCTTCATGCTCGACACGGCCGCGTCGAGGTCGGCCTTGGTGGCCATGTCCTGACCGGCCGGCACGACGACCTCCATGAGGACCTCCGCGGTCTCCTCGCCCCAGTCGGCCCGGGCCTGCTCGTAGAGCTTGAGGCGCCGGGCGTCGGACACGGCCATGGTGGTTCCTTCTCGTGGCGAGCGCAAGGGTCTGGTGCGCGTCGGCCGACCGTAGAGCGACTGAGCGTGCGTCTGAAGGGGTGATCTCTGGCCTGTGGATGAGCGCCAGCCTGCGTTCGGTGCGCTCAAGGCTCCCGGCTCCCGGTTCGGCTCCTGGGGTCACCGCGAATCACACGACTCGCCCCGAGTCGCGCGGATCCGGAGCCGGGGGCGGGAGTCGAACCCGCGACCATCCGCTTACAAGGCGGGCGCTCTGCCGACTGAGCTACCCCGGCGGGTCCCGCGACGCTATCGGTGGGCCTGACCGGGACCCCGTGGAGGACCGCCGGACGGCCCCCTGCGCGAGTTCCGCGGATGGAGTTGCACCGGTGTCGTTCGCGCGCCATGATGCGCCCCCCGGCGGCCCCGAGCCGCCCCGTCCGCCCGGAGGCGCCGTGACCGCGCTCGCCGTCCCCACCGCGACCGAGGACCCGACCGGCGGCGCGCCGCTCGACGAGCGCGCCCGCGCGATCCTCGACCTCGAGCGCGGCTGGTGGAAGGTCGCCGGCGCGAAGGAGGACGCGATCCGCGAGCGCCTCGGGCTCTCGCCGTCGCGGTACTACGAGCTCCTCGGGGCGCTGCTCGACGACGACGCGGCGCTCGCGCACGACCCGATGCTGGTCCGCCGCCTCCGCCGGCTCCGCTCGGCGCGTCAGCGCAGCCGGGCCGAGCGGCGCACGGTCGCCGAGGCGGGCTGAGCGTGGCCGGCCCCGCGCGCGACGACGCGGCGGTGCGCAGTCCGTTCCGTCCCGCGCTGCTGCGTGCCGTGGGGCTCGGCGCGGCGTTCCTCGTCGTGACGGCGGGCCTGTTCGCCGGCGTCGGGATGTGGCAGGACGGCGGCGACGCCGTCGCCGAGGAGTCGCCGGCTCCCGCACCCGCGCCGGCCCCGGCCCCCGCTCCGGCGCCCGAGCCCGACCCCGAGCCGGAGCCCGCCCCGGAACCCGAGCCGGAGCCGGAGCCGGAGCCCGAGCCGACGGCCGAGCCGACCGGACCCGATCCGGCCGACGTCACCGTGCAGCTGCTCGACGCGCAGCTCGACGACGGTGGCGCCGCGGTCGGGCGGGCCGCGTCCGCGCTCGACGCCTTCGACGTCGTCGCGCGCAACCGCGTCTCCGCGGCGCGGGCCGGCGCCTACGCGCGCACGACGGTGCTGTTCACGCCGGGCTTCGAGGCGGAGGGACGGCTGGTCGCCGCGACGCTCGGAGCGAGCGAGGTGCGGGCGGTCACGCCGGAGAACAACCTCTCCGACACGGTGATGGTCCACGTGGTCGTGAAGGGCTGACGCGCCCGTCCGTCGACGGCACCGCGGCCCGTCCGCGCAGGACCGCTGCCAGTCAGCCGCTCAGCCCGCCAGCGTCGGCAGCGAGGCCGTGAACGCGGCGTAGGCCATCAGCAGCACGGCCCCGTCGAACCGCGTCACCCTCCGGCGCAGCACCAGCAGCAGGCTGACCGCGACCGCGACGCCGAGCATCACCAGCGTCGATCCCGCCAGCGACGGTCCGACGACCAGTCCCTGCGCGGCGCCGGCCGCCGCGACGACGCCGCCGACCGCGGTCGCGTTGAAGATGTTGCTGCCGAGCAGGTTCCCCACGAGCAGTCCGGCCTCGCCGCGCCGCGCCGACTGGGCGGCGGTCGCGAGCTCGGGCAGCGACGTCCCGATCGCGATGATGGTCAGGCCGACGATGCCCTCGTCGAGCCCGGCGCGGGCCGCGAGGTCCGTCGCGCCGAGGACCATCGCCTGCGCGGCGGCGAGCGTCCCGGCCAGTCCGAGCAGCGTCCGCACGGCCTCGCGGCCGCCGCTGACGCGCTCCTTCGCGAGCTCCTCGATCGCCGGGTCGATGCGGACCGTCCCGAACCGCGACAGGACGAGCACCAGCGTCAGGACCGCGACCAGCAGCACGCCCAGGCCGACGGCCTCGGCCGCGAGCAGGCGACCCTGCACGACCCAGGCGAACGCGGCGACGGCGACCAGCGACAGCGGCACCTCGCGCTTCAGGACGTCACCGTCGATCGCGAGCGGCGCGACGATCGCCGCCACCCCCAGCACCAGCAGCAGGTTCGCGATGTTCGAGCCGATGATGTTGCCCGTACCGAGGTCGATCGCGCCCTGCGCCGCCGCGAGCCCCGAGACCAGCAGCTCGGGAGCGCTCGTGCCGAAGCCGACGATGACGACGCCGACGACGACGGGGGCGAGGCGCAGCTCGACCGCGAGCCGCGCCGAGCCGATGACGAACTGGTCCGACGCCTGCACGAGCACGACGAGGCCGAGCACGAGCAGCAGGATCGAGGGGAGCATGCCCGGACGCTAGCCTGCGCCGCGGAGGCACCCCATGTCCGTTGCCGTGCCGCGTGTGCGCATCGCAGCGACCGTCCGCCGCGCCGCCGCCGTGCTGGCCGTCGGCGCGATGGTGCTGGGGGGCTGCGCCGCGGCCGAGGACGAGGCGCCCGAGGCGCCGACGACCGAGGCGGCCGCACCCGAGACCGGAGGCACCGTGGACGCTCCCGACGCGACCGAGATCCTGACGCTGGCCCGCGGTGACCGCACCGACCCGCCGACCGCGCTCGAGGTCGTCGACGTCGCGGTCGGTGAGGGTGACGAGGCCGTCGCCGGCACGCGGGTCGTCGTCCAGTACCTCGGCGTCCGGTGGAGCGACGGCGGCGTGTTCGACGCCTCCTGGACCCGCGGCCAGCCGTTCGCCTTCGACCTCGGCGCCGGGCAGGTCATCGCCGGCTGGGAGCAGGGCGTCGCCGGGATGCGCGTCGGCGGCCGGCGCGTGCTCGTCATCCCGCCGCAGCTCGGCTACGGCGACCGCGGCGCGGGCAGCGTCATCGGCCCCGGCGAGACCCTCGTCTTCGCGGTCGACCTGATCGAGGTCGGGTGACCCCGGACGCGGACCTCCGCGACCTGCTCGACCTCGGCGACCTCGACGGCCTGGTCCGCGAGGTGGACCGTCGCTGCGCCCGCGGCGACTGGGACGCCGTGCTGGTGCTCCGCGACGCCTGCCTCGCCGCGACCGAGCGGACCGGCCGCCAGCTCTGGGGGCCGGCCCGGTACGCCGCCTACCGCATCGCGCTCGAGGGGCCGGCGCCGCTCGCGGCCGCGATGCCCGAGGCCGGCGTGGCCCGCCACGGGCTCGGCCCGCTGACCGAGGTCGTCGCGCAGGCGCACACCTTCGCCGAGCTGGCCGACGGGCTCGACTCGGCGGTCCGGCCGGTCGTCGCGCAGGAGCGGGTGCTCCGCGGCGAGGACCTCCGCGGCGACCCGCGGGCCGCGCAGCCCGACGCCGACGCGCCGCCGCTGGTCCTGCAGCCGTTCGAACCCGCCTACGCCCTGCCGACCTACCGCGCGGCCGAGCGGCTCGACGGCGCGCACGTCCTCCCCCCGGGTGCGCCGGCCGTCCCGCCCGAGGTCGTGGCAGCGGACCCGTCCGGTGGGAGCGCCGCCGACGTGCCGGTCCCACCGCGCGCGCGGGCGCTCGCGGCGGCCCTCCGCGACGCGGTCGCGACGTGGGAGTCGGCCTCCGAGGCCCGGGTCGCGGGCGCCGCCCTCGGTGGCGCGACGGCGCTCGATGCCGCGCGCGCCGCGGCGCCCGGGCTGACCGGGGCGAGGCGCATCGGGGTGCCCGACCTGCTCGCGCTGGTCGCGGCCGCCGGCGCAGCGGGCGGGGTCCACGGCCCGCGCCGGGGCGGCGCGGCCGGCCGGGCCGCCGCGTGGTGGGTCGCCCGCGTCGCGACCGGCCTCGACGAGCCCGGTGCGCCGGTGGACGTCGACGAGCTGGAGTTCCGCCTCGAGGACCTCGAGCTGGTCGCGTTCCGGACCCCGGGTCCCGAGGGCTGGCGGCTCGAGGTCGCGCTCGCGGATCCGGCCACGGGGGTGGCGGCGGCCGTGTCCGCCGTCGACGTCCCGGCGCGGCACCCTGTCGGGGACGACGCGCCGGGCGGCGCGGCCGACGGACCCGGAGCGCCCGCATGAGCGACCTCCACCCCGCGCTGGGGGCGCTGGCGGCGCTCGTCGGGACCTGGTCGGGCGAGGGCGAGGGGCACTACCCGACGATCGCCCCTTTCGCGTACCGCGAGACGGTCACGTTCGCCGCGTCGGGCCGGCCGGTGCTGTCCTACGCGCAGCGCACGTGGCGCGTCGGCACCGACGAGCCGCTGCACGCCGAGTCGGGGTGGCTGCGCGGCCAGCTCGAGGGCCGGGCCGAGCTGGTCGTCGCGCAGCCGACCGGCCTCGCCGAGACGTCGGTCCTGGCGCTGCGCGACGAGGACGGCGCGCTCGTCCTCGACGGTGCGCGGGCCCCGCTGCTGCGCAGCCCCGGTGCGAGGCCCGTCGTCGACGTGCGACGGCGGTTCGTCCTCGCCGGCGACGAGCTGCGCTACGACCTCTGGATGACCTGGGACGGCCACGACGACGAGCACCACCTCAGGGCCGTGCTCCGCCGCGCGGCGCCGACCGCCTGACGCCCGATCACCGGACCCCACGATCACCGGACCCCTCGACCACCTGACCCCACGACCACCGACCGCCGCGCGGCGGCGCTCCCACGGAGGACCACGATGGACGCGAACGAGGCCGTGCGACGCGACGACCTGTTCCTGCTCGACGTGCGCGAGCACGACGAGTGGGAAGCGGGCCACGTCGAGGGCGCGCACCACATCCCGCTCCGCGAGCTCGGCCCGCGCCAGGCCGAGATCCCGACGGACCGGCCGGTGCTCTGCGTCTGCCGCTCCGGCAGCCGCAGCGGCATGGTCGTCCGGGCGCTGCGCGACGCCGGGTACGACGCGCACAACCTGGACGGAGGGCTCCAGGCCTGGCAGGCCGACGGCCACGACCTCGTCGACGTGGACGGCGGGCGGGGCGAGGTGATCTGAGATGCCGGGCCCGACCGCCGCGCCGCCGGGGACGGTCCGCGTCGTCATCCCCGTCGAGGGGATGACCTGCGCGTCCTGCTCGGCCCGCGTCGGCCGGGCGCTCGGGAAGGTCGACGGCGTCGCCGACGCGACGGTCAACTTCGCGACCCACCGGGCGGCCGTCACCTACGACCCGGCGGTGACCGACGGCGACGCGCTCCGCGCCGCCATCGAGCGGGTCGGGTACGCCGTGCCCGAGGTCCCCGACGACGCCGCGATGCACGCCCGCCGCGGGCGACGGCTCGGTCGGCGCCTCGCGCTCGCCGGCGCGCTGACGGTCCCGACGCTGCTCGTCTCGATGGTGCCGGCGCTGATGTTCGACGGCTGGCAGTGGCTCGCGCTGGTCCTGACGACGCCGGTCGTGCTCGGCGCCGGATGGGAGTTCCACCGCAACGCCGCGGTGAACCTGCGCCACGGCGGCGTCACGATGGACACGCTGGTCTCGATCGGGACGCTGACCGCCTGGGGCTGGTCGGTCTGGGCGCTCGTCGTGCTGGACGCGGCCGAGCTGCACGGCGGCATGCGGCTGGCGGTGACCGGGCTGCCCGAGGTCTACCTCGAGACCGCCGCCGCGATCGTGACGCTGATCCTCCTCGGGCGGTGGTTCGAGCACCGCGCGAAGGGTCGCTCGTCGCGGGCCATCGCCCGCCTGCTCGAGCTCGGACCGCGCACCGCCGAGCTCGCCGACGGCCGGGAGGTCCCCGTCGCCGAGCTGGTCGTGGGCGACCTGGTCGTGATCCGTCCCGGCGCCCGGCTGCCGGTCGACGCGGTCGTCGTCGAGGGCCGCTCGACGCTCGACACGTCGATGCTGACCGGTGAACCGGTGCCCGTCGAGGTCGGGCCCGGGGACGAGGTGGTCGGTGGCACGGTGAACGGCGCCGGCCGGCTCGTCGTCGCCGCCCGGGCCGTCGGCGCGGACACGGTGCTCGCGCAGATCGTCGACCTCGTCGCGCAGGCCCAGGGTGGTCGCGCGCCGGTGCAGGCCCTCGTCGACCGCGTCACGGCCTGGTTCGTACCGGTCGTGCTGCTGGTCGCGCTCGGGGTCCTCGCGGCCGGCTGGGCCGGCGGCGATCCCGCGGGGGCCCTGACGCGGGCCGTCGCCGTCCTCGTCATCGCCTGCCCCTGCGCCCTCGGCCTCGCGACGCCGACGGCGGTGATGGTCGGCGTCGGCCGCGGGGCGTCGCTCGGCGTCGTCGTCCGCGGCGTCGAGGCCCTCGAGACCAGCGGCCGGGTCGACACGGTCGTGCTCGACAAGACCGGGACGCTGACCGAGGGCCGGATGCGGCTGGTCGCGGCCCACGCGGCGCCGGCGCTGGCCGCCGACCCGGTGGCCCTCGCCGTCGTCCGGGCCGCGGTCGCGGCGGCCGAGGGTGCGTCGGAGCACCCGATCGCCCGGGCCGTCGCCCGCGACCTGCCGGGCCTGCCGGGCCTGCCGGGGCTCGGGTCCGGCGGGACGTCCGAGGTCGCGCTCGGCGCGTTCACCGCGCTCCCGGGCCTCGGCGTCGAGGCGACGGTGACGGTCGACGGCGCCGAGCTGCACGTGCTGGTCGGTCGGCCCGAGCTGCTCGCCGAGCGCGGCGCGGCGCTGCCGGCGGGGCTGGCGGCCGAGGTCGACCGCGAGGCCGCGGCCGGTCGGACCGCGGTCGCCGCCGTGGTCCGCGGTCCCGGCCTGCCGCCGGACGCCGTCCTGGTGCTGGCGCTCGCCGACGCGCCGAAGCCGGGCGCGGCCGCGGCCGTCGCGGCGCTGCACCGCATGGGCCTGCGCACGGTGCTGCTGACGGGCGACCGCGAGGCGACCGCGCGGGCCGTCGCCACCGAGCTCGGCATCCCCGACGTCGTCGCAGGGGTGCTCCCGGCCGGGAAGGAGGCCGTCGTCCGCGGCCTCCAGGACGAGGGCCGCGTCGTCGCCATGGTCGGGGACGGCATCAACGACGCCCCGGCCCTCGCCCGGGCCGACCTCGGCATCGCGATGGGCGGCGGGACCGACGTCGCGATCGAGGCCGGCGACGTGACGCTGGTGACCGACGACCCGCGCGCCGTCCCCGACGCCGTCGCGCTGGCGCGGCGGACCCTCGGCACGATCCGCGGGAACCTCGTCTGGGCCTTCGGCTACAACGCGCTCGCGATCCCGCTCGCGGCCGCGGGGCTGCTGAACCCGATGGTGGCCGCGGCCGCGATGGGGTTCTCGAGCGTGTTCGTCGTGACGAACTCGCTGCGGCTGCGCCGGTTCCGCGGCGCGCGCGACCTCCCCCCGACGACGCGCGAGCGCGTCGAGCGCGCGGCCGTGGCGCTGGTCACGGCGGCCGCCGTCGCCGGTGTCGTCGCGACCGCCGCGGCGTTCCAGCGCAGCCTGCTCCCGGGCCGACCGGTCCCGGTCGCGCTGACCGCCGAGGGCGTCCTGCCCGCGGTCGTCGCGGTCGCGCCCGGCGAGCGCGTCACGTTCGTCCTCGACGCCGACGCGACCACGTCGTTCCACCTCGTCGACGTCGTCGACCTCGCGCTGATGCGCGCGGCGGCCGACGGCGCGGCGATGGACCACGGCCGCGACGCGGTCGGGACGGTCGTCCCGGCCGGCACGACGGTCCGCCTGACGTGGACGGCGCCCGACGACCCCGACGCGCTGCTCCGGCTGCGGCTGCACGACGACCTGCGCGACGCGACCGCCGAACTGCTCCCCGCTCCCGAGGAGGTCCCGTGATCCCCACCTGGCAGGTCGCGGTCCTCGCGGCCCTCACGCTGTTCGTCGCGCCGCTGTGGCCCTGGAGCCGCGGCTGGACGTGGGCGCCGGCGGGCATGCTCGCGATGGGGCTCGCGTCGCTGGTGCTGTTCTCGCTGACCGTCGTGCCGGCCTAGCCGGGAGCCGGTGGCCCGGGGACGGTGGCGCTCAGGCCCCCGTCGGCGCGGCGCCGCGCGCGCGGTGGCGCCGGGCGCGGCGCGCCCGCCAGCCCCGTCGCACCGCCCAGAGGACGAGCGCCACGGGCAGCACCACGATGACGGCCCAGACCGCGCCGATGACGAGCCACCGCCCGACGGTGACCAGCGCCGCGACCGCGTCGCGGAGCACGCCCGGCAGGTCCCAGCCCCCGGCGACCGGCGTGGTCGCGCTGGCCTGGGTGATGCCGACGGTCACGGTCGAGAGCGCGACCTGGTCGGTCAGCTGGCGGCGCCAGCCCTCGGTCATGTCGATCTCGGTCCGGACCTGGTTGAGGCGGTCGGCGACGGCGACGAGGCCCTCGACGTCGCCGCCGGCCTCGCGGACCTCGGTCAGCAGGGCGCGGAGCTCGGCCTCGTAGGCGCGGAGGTTCGTGAGCCGCGCGTCGAGGTCGGTCAGCTGGTCGGTGACGTCGTACTCGTCGACGCTGCGGGTCGGGACCGACCGCGCCAGGGCGTCGAGCTCGTCGACGACGGCGTCCAGGCGGTCCGCGGGGACGCGCAGGGTCAGGCTGCCCGAGACGGTGCCGTCCTCGCCCCGGGAGAGGTAGGTGCCGGCGACGTACCCGCCGGCCCGCTCGGCGACGGCCACCGCGGCGTCGACCGCGGCGGCGCCGTCGTCGACGACGAGGTCGAGGTAGGCGTTGCGGATCACCGACCGGCCGTCGATCGCGACGCCCGGGTCGACCGGGGCGCCCATCGTGACGCCCGCGTCGCCGGCGGCCCGCTCGACGGCCATGTCCCCGGCGATGGCGGGCTCCGCCATCGGGGCCGGCATGGACTCGACGGCGCCCCAGTCGGCGGACTCCTCCGCGGCGTCGTCGCCACCGCAGGCGGCGAGGAGGAGGCCGAGCGCGAGCGCGGCGGCGGCGCGGGGGAGGCGGCGGGAGCGGCCGGGGGCGGGGGAGGTCTCCATGGCGCGGGAGCGTAGGTCCGGCGCCCCCGGCGCCGGGGTGGCCGGCCGGTCCCCGTCCGCCGTCCGTGAGTACCCTGCGACCCCGCGCGGACGTCGCGCCGCCCCCGCCTCCGCCGCCGCACCCGAGGCCGCCGCACCCGAGGACGAGATGGCCGCCCACGCGTCCGGACCGCGCCCCTCCGCCGCCAACGACTGGCTGGTCGCGGAGATGCAGGAGCGACTCGAGCGCGACCCCTCGTCGGTCCCCGAGGAGTGGCGCGCCGTCCTCGCCGCCCGCGCGCCAGGCGCCGGGAACGGTCACGCCGGGAACGGGCACGGCGGGAACGGTCATGCGTCGGTCGCGTCGTCCTCGCCCGCGCGCCCCGCGGCGGTCGCCGAGATCGCCCCCGACGGCCCCGCACCGCGGCGCCTCCGGGGCACCGCGGCCCGCATCGCCGACAACATGTCGCGCTCGCTCGAGGTCCCGACCGCGACGTCGGTGCGCGAGGTGCCGGCGAAGCTGCTCGAGGTCAACCGCCGCATCGTGAACAACTACCTCGCCCGCATCGACGCCGGGAGGGTCTCGTTCACCCACCTCATCGCGTACGCGATGGTCCGCGCCCTCGACGACGTCCCGGCGATGGCGCGGCGCTACACGGAGGTCGACGGGAAGCCGGCCCTCCTCGAGGGCGGGCCGGTCGGGCTCGGCATCGCGGTC
This sequence comes from Actinomycetota bacterium, assembly GCA_041163265.1. Taxonomy (GTDB): domain Bacteria; phylum Actinomycetota; class Nitriliruptoria; order Nitriliruptorales; family Nitriliruptoraceae; genus CSBr16-57R1. The sequence goes on along the minus strand of JBEARL010000006.1, from coordinate 22,668 downwards.
GACCTGCCCGACGGTGACGGCGGTCGGACGCTGCTGGTCCCGGTGCTGCGCGACGTCCTCGCGATGGACTTCGCCGAGTTCCTCGCCGCCTACGAGGAACTGATCCGCCGCGTCCGCGCGAAGGACCTCGACCCGGCGATGCTCGCGGGCGCGACGCTGACGGTCACGAACCCGGGCACGATCGGGACCGTGCTCTCGGTCCCGCGCCTGATGCCGGGCCAGTCGGCGATCCTCGGCGTCGGGTCGATCGCGCTGCCCGCCGCGTTCCAGGCCGCCGACCCGCGCATGGTCGCCGACCTCGGCATCGGCCGCTCGGTCACGCTGACGTCCACCTACGACCATCGCGTCATCCAGGGCGCCGAGTCCGGCCGGTTCCTGCAGCGCGTCAACGAGCTGCTGACCGGCGACCACGACTTCTACGACGAGGTGTTCCGCGCCCTCGGCCTGCCCTACGAGCCGGCACGGTGGCGGACCGACGAGTCGCCGGCCGCCGGCGACGAGGACGGGCAGCTCGCGAAGCAGCTGCGGGTCAGCCAGCTGGTCAACGCCTACCGGGTCCGCGGCCACCTCATCGCGGACCTCGACCCGCTGCGCCAGCAGCCGCCGCGGATGCACTCCGAGCTCGACCCGACGTCCTACGGGCTCTCGATCTGGGACCTCGAGCGCGAGTTCGTCGTCGACCTCGCCGGCCGGGCGCCGGTCCGGATGCAGCTCGGGCAGATCCTCTCGGTGCTGCGCGACGCGTACTGCCGGTCGGTCGGCGTCGAGTTCGGCCACGTCCTCGACCCCGAGGAGAAGCGGTGGCTGCGCGAGCGGCTCGAGGGCGAGGACCGCACCCTCAGCGTCGAGGAGCACCGCTGGATCCTCGGGCGCCTGAACGCCGCCGAGGCGTTCGAGACGTTCCTCCACACGAAGTACGTCGGGCAGAAGCGGTTCGGCCTCGAGGGCGCCGAGTCGCTCATCCCGCTGCTCGACGCGGTCTGCGAGCGGGCCGCGGACGAGGGCGTCCGCGACGTCGTGCTCGGCATGGCCCACCGCGGCCGCCTCAACGTGCTCTCGAACATCCTCGGGAAGTCGCACACCCAGATCTTCGGCGAGTTCGAGGGCCAGGTCGCGCCCGACACGGTGCAGGGCTCGGGCGACGTGAAGTACCACCTCGGCGCCCACGGCGAGTACGTCTCGCGCCGCGGCGGTCGCGTCGCGCTCCACCTGCCGCCGAACCCGTCGCACCTCGAGGCGGTCGACCCGGTCGTCGAGGGCATCGCCCGTGCGATGCAGGACCGGTACGACCTCGGCGACACCGGCGAGTTCCCGGTCCTGCCGCTCCTGATCCACGGCGACGCGGCGTTCGCGGGGCAGGGCGTCGTGTTCGAGACGCTCCACCTCTCGCAGCTGCGCGGGTACCGGACGGGCGGCACCGTCCACGTCGTCGTGAACAACCAGGTCGGCTTCACCACCTCGCCCGACTCGTCGCGGTCCTCGCACTACGCGACCGACGTCGCGAAGGCCGTGCAGGCGCCGATCCTCCACGTGAACGGTGACGACCCCGAGGCCGTCGTCCGCGTGGCGCGCCTGGCGTTCGAGTACCGCCAGCGCTTCCACCGCGACATCGTCATCGACCTCGTCTGCTACCGCCGCCACGGCCACAACGAGGCCGACGACCCGTCCTTCACCCAGCCGCGCATGTACGCCCTGATCGAGGAGCGTCGCTCGGTCCGCCGCCTCTACACCGAGCGGCTGGTCCGCAACCGCGACCTCACCGCCGAGGACGCCGAGGAGGCGCTCCGCGACTTCCAGGACCGCCTCGAGCGGTCGTTCGCCGCGGCGAAGGACGCGAACCCGCCGGAGGCGCCGATCGCCCGTCCGCCGGTCGAGCGCGGTGTCCTGCCGGCCGTCGAGACCGGCGCGGACCGGGAGCTCCTCGGACGCGTCGCGGCCGCCCACTTCGCGGTGCCGGAGGGCTTCCGCCGCCACCCCAAGCTCGACCGGATCCTCCAGCGGGCCGAGGAGCGGTTCGCCGCCGGTGAGGTCGACTGGGCGCTCGGCGAGGCGTTGGCGTTCGGGACGCTGCTGGCCGAGGGGACCACGGTCCGCCTGGCCGGGCAGGACTCGCGCCGCGGCACCTTCTCGCACCGCCACGCGGTCGTCGTCGACTTCCGCGACGGGGCCGAGCACGTGCCGCTGGCCGCCGTCGCGACCGGCGACGCCAAGTGGTTCGTGCACGACTCGCCGCTGAGCGAGTACGCGGCGCTGGGCTTCGAGTACGGCTACTCGGTCGAGCGGCCGGACGCGCTGGTCTGCTGGGAGGCCCAGTTCGGCGACTTCTCGAACGGCGCCCAGATCGTCATCGACCAGTTCATCGTCGCGGCCGAGGACAAGTGGGGCCAGCGCTCGGGCCTGGTCATGCTGCTGCCCCACGGCTTCGAGGGTCAGGGCCCCGAGCACTCGTCGGCCCGCATGGAGCGGTTCCTGACGCTCTGCGCCGAGGACAACATCCAGGTCGTCGACGCGACGACCGCCGCGCAGCTCTTCCACGTCCTTCGTCGCCAGGTCCGGCGCGACGAGCGCAAGCCGCTGGTCGTCTTCACGCCGAAGTCGCTGCTGCGCTCGCCGGCCACCGTGTCGCACATCGACGAGCTGGCGTCCGGCTCGTTCCGCGAGGTCCTCGACGACCCGGCGTTCCTGCCCGGCGGTGCGCGGGCCGACCGCGCCGACGCCGTGAGCCGCGTGCTCGTCTGCACCGGCAAGGTCGCGTACGACCTGATGGAGGACCGCGACCGCCGCGACGCCGACGTCCCCGTGGTCCGCGTCGAGCAGCTGTACCCGTTCCCCGAGGAGCAGCTCGCGGACGTGCTGCGCCGCTACCCGGCCGCGACCGACGTGCGCTGGGTCCAGGAGGAGCCGGGCAACATGGGGGCGTGGTCGTTCGTCGACGGCCGGCTCTGGAACCTGCTCGAGGACCTCGGCGACGTCCGCCGCCTGCGGCGGGTCAGCCGCGCGTTCTCGGCCTCGCCGGCGACGGGCCAGATGATCGTGCACCAGCAGGAGCTGGCGCAGCTGCTCGAGGAGGCGCTGGGCGCCTGAGCGGTCGGACGCCGGAGCATCCGCGGTCCGACGCCCGCACCTAGCCCGTCCGCTGGATGACCACGGCGGTGTCGGCCGCGAGCCGCCCGTCGAACGCCGCACCCTCGTCCGAACCGTCGCCGGCGCTCGCCACGCGGAGCGTCCAGCCCGCGGCGAACGATGGGAGGACGGCGTCGCGGCCGGCCATCTCGGCGAGCGTCACGATCCGCGTGCCGTCGAGGACGCGCTCGCACCCGAGCACGCCGTCGGGGATCCCGTCCGCGGCGCCGAGCACCAGCTGCGCCCCGCGGACCAGCGCCGGCGTCGCGGTGCGCAGCGCGATCAGGCGACGCGTGAGGTGCAGCGCCGACGCGGCGTCCGCCTCCTGCGCGGCGACGCTGAGCGCCGCGGCGTCCGGCGGCAGCGGCAGCCAGGCGGGATCGGGCCAGCCGCAGCCCGGCTCCGACGTCCACGGCAGCGGGGCGCGGCAGCCGTCGCGGCCGCCGGGGTCGACGACGCGGTCGGCGGGGACCTCGGCGTCCTCGAGCGCCAGCTCGTCGCCCTGGTACAGGGTCGGGACGCCGCGCAGCGTCAGCAGCACGCAGAGCGCGGCCCGGGCCCGCGCGCGCGAGCCGACGCGCGTGGCGAGACGCGGCTTGTCGTGGTTGCTCAGCACCCAGGCCGGCCAGAGTCCGCGGGCGGAGAAGGCCGCGTCCACCTCGGCGATGCGCCGCGCCCACTCGCCGGCGTCCCACGGGGCCAGCACCAGCTGGAACGTGAACGACAGGTGCAGCGCGTCCTCGCCGACGTGCGCGAGGACCGCCTCGACGTCCTCGAGGAACGCCTCGCCGATCATCACCGCGCCGTGTTCGTCCAGCACGCGCCGGGCCGCGGCGAGATGCCGCCGCGTGCTCGGGTGCCAGTGGAACCAGCCGCGGCCGTCCGGCGGCGTCCCGGGCGGGTCGTCGGGGTACGTGCGGTCCTGGCCGATCAGCACGATCGCGTCGGCCCGGAACCCGTCGACGCCGCGCTCCAGCCAGAACCGCAGCACGTCCAGCTGCGCCTCGCGCAGCCCCGGATCGTCCCAGTTCACGTCGGGCTGCTCGGGCAGGAAGTGGTGGAGGTAGTACTGACCGGTCGCGTCGTCGTACGTCCAGGCCGGCTCGGGCGCGAAGTGCCGGATCCAGTTGTTCGGCGGGCCGCCGTCGGGGGCCGGGTCGCGCCAGACGTACCAGCCGCGGTGCGGGTCCTCCCGCGACGAGCGCGACGCGGTGAACCACGGGTGCCGGTCCGAGGTGTGGTTCGCGACCCAGTCGAGCCAGACCCGCAGCCCCCGCGCGTGCGCGTCGGCGATCAGCGCGTCGGCGTCAGCCAGCGTCCCGAACGTCGGGTCGACGTCGCAGTGGTCGCTGATGTCGTACCCGAAGTCCGCCATCGGCGAGCGGTAGAACGGCGAGGACCAGACCGCGCCGACGCCCAGCCGGACGAGGTGGTCGAGGCCCGCCCGCATCCCGGCGAGGTCGCCGACGCCGTCGCCGTCGGCGTCACGGAACGACCGGGGGTAGATCTGGTAGACGACGCCGTCGAGCGGCGGTCCGGCCGGTGCAGCGTCGCGGTCCTCACCCATCGGTCGCCTCCGTCAGCTCGGCTCGGCGGGGCGGGTCGGCGCCGGGACGGGTGCAGGTGATCGCCGCGACGCGGGCCCCGAACGCGAGCGCGGTCCGGACCGCGTCGGGGTGCGCCGCGCCGAGCGTCCGGCGGTCGAGCAGGCCACCGGCGTCCAGCGCCGCGAGCAGCCCGGCGGTGAACGCGTCGCCGGCGCCGACCGTGTCGACGACGTCGACGCGGGGGCTCGGCACCTCGGCGAGCACGTCGCCGCCCCGCAGGGCCACGGCGCCGTCGGCGCCGCGGGTGACGACGACGAGCGGCCCGGTGGCGGCCCACCCCGCCGCGACCTCCAGCGGGTCCGCCCCGGGGTGCAGCACGCCGAGGTCCTCGTCGCTGACCTTGACGAGGTCGACCGCGGCGGCCGCGGCGTCCAGCGCCGATCGCGCGGCGGCGAGGTCGGGGATGACGGCGGGGCGGACGTTCGGGTCGAGGCTCGCGAACCGGCGGGCGCCGGCGCCGCCGAGCAGCGCGGCCAGCGTGGCGCCGGTGCCGGGCGTGGCCAGCGTGACGGCCCCGAGCGAGACGTGCAGCGGGGCGGTGGCGGCCTCGGGACGGAGCGCCGCCACGTCCTCGGGTCCCAGCGCGACGGCGCTCGTCCCGTCGAGGTAGAAGGAGTAGGACGCGACGCCGGCCCCGTCGAGGTGGACCATCGCCAGCGTCGTCGGCGCCGGGGTCCGGCCCGGCAGCACGGCGGTGACGCCCGCGTCGGCGAGCCGCGCCGCCAGCAGGTCGCCGAAGGCGTCCGCCGCGAGCGGGCCGAGGTACCCCGTCGGCAGCCCGAGCCGTCCGAGCCCGACCGCGACGTTAAGGGGCGAGCCCCCGGGCAGCGGTCGGAGGTGGCCGACCGCGTCGGGGACGAGGTCGACGAGCGCCTCGCCGGCGACGACCATCCGCACGGGCCCGCCCCTCCGTCGGTCGCCGGCGGCCGCGACGCTAGTGTCCGCTCCACCGACCCGCGTCCGCGCGTACCCCGCGCGCCGCCCTGCGGGCCGCGCGGGGACGGAGGCTTCCGGTGCAGGGCCACCACGAGGGCGTCGTCCGGGTCCGCGGCGCCGAACCGCTCAGCGCCTTCGACGTCGTCGAGTCCGCGCCCGGCCGAGCGGTCGTCCGCGTCCTCGGTGGACGGCTCGAGCTGACCGTCCACCGCACCGGCACCTTCCGCGTCCGCACGCTCGTCGACGCGCCGGCGCCGGAGTACGGCATCCTGACCGACGACGGCGCGCGACCCGACCCCGGTGCCGTCGCCGCCCCCGAGACCGGCGTCGACGACGCCGGCGCGGCGTGGCTGCGGCTGCGCTCGGGCGACGCGGCGCTGGTGCTCCGCGCGACGCCGCTGCGCATCGAGCTCGAGCGCGACGGCCGGGTGCTCCTCGGTCCGGCCCGCGACCGGTCCATCGACGGCGACCTCCGCTTCCCGGCGATCGCGCGGCGCGACGGCGGGTGGGTCCTCGCCTTCGAGCTGCCGTCCGGCGAGCGCGTCCACGGCCTCGGCGAGAAGTGGGCCGCGCTCGACCGCCGCGGCCAGCGCGTCCGGTCCTGGAACGAGGACGCGACCAACGTCAACAGCGAGCTGTCCTACAAGAACACGCCGTTCGCGTGGAGCCCGTCGGGCTGGTGGTGGTTCCTCCACACCCCGTCGCCCGTCGAGCACGGCGTCGGGTACCCGAACTGGTCGCACCGGACGCTGGTCGTCGGCCTCGAGGACCCCGAGCTGGACCTGTTCGTCGGCGCGCACGACGGACCCGAGGACGTCATCTCGCGCTACACGGACCTGACCGGGCGGGCCTCGCTGCCGCCGGTGTGGTCCTACGGCGTCTGGTTCTCCCGCGCGTACTACGCGACGGCCGAGGACGCGCTCGCCGCGGCCGAGGGGCTCCGCGCGCGCCGCATCCCCTCCGAGGTGCTGCTCCTCGACGGGCGGGCGTGGCACGCCTGGACGACGCGGTTCGACTTCTCGTGGGACCCCGCTCGGTACCCCGATCCGGCCGCGTTCGTCGGGCGCCTGCGCGACCTCGGGTTCCGCACGAACCTCTGGGAGTACTCGTACCTCTCGGTGCGCAACCCGCTGTTCAACGAGCTCGACGAGAAGGGGTACTTCCTCCGGAACCCCGACGGCTCGACGTACATCCACCGCTGGTTCCCGTGGCCGTTCGAGGAGCACTACCCCTGGCTCCCGCCCAGCGGCATCATCGACTTCACGAACCCCGAGGCGTACGCCTGGTTCCGCGACCAGCACCGCGACCTGATCGACCTCGGCGTCGCGGTGATGAAGACGGACTACGGCGAGGCGGTCCCCTCGCACGTCGTCGCGCACAACGGCGACACCGGCCACCGCCTCCACAACGTCTACACGCTGCTCTACAACCGGTGCGTGTTCGAGGCGTTCGACCGGTACGGCGCCGGGGCCCCGATGGTCTGGGGCCGGTCGGGCTGGGCCGGCGTGCAGCGCGCGCCCGTGCAGTGGGGCGGCGACCCGCAGTGCGACTGGGAGGGCCTCGCCGCGTCGGTCCGCGGCGGGCTGTCCTGGGGCATGAGCGGCGGCCCGTTCTACAGCCATGACATCGGCGGGTTCGCCCGCGGCCAGGTCGCGCCCGAGCTGTACGTCCGGTGGGCCCAGGCCGGCATCCACTGCTCGCACACCCGGTTCCACGGCATCGGCGAGCGCGAGCCGTGGGCCTACGGCGACGAGGCCGAGGGGATCGTCCGCCGGTGGTGCGAGTGGCGCATGCGCCTCATCCCGTACCTCCAGGCCTGCGCGCTCGAGTCGGTCCGGACCGGCGTCCCCGTGATGCGGGCGATGCAGCTCGCGTTCCCCGACGACCTCGCTGCCACGCAGGACCTGCAGTACCTGCTGGGTCCATCGCTGCTGGTCGCGCCCGTGGTCCGCGCCGACGGCCGGGTCCGCGTCGTGCTGCCCGCGGGCTCGCGGTGGTGCGAGCTCGCGACCGGCACGTGGCACGAGGGCGGCACCGTGCTGGACCTCGAGGTCCCGCTCGACACGATCCCGCTGTTCGGCCGCGAGGGCCACGTGCTGCCCCTCGGCCCCGTCGTCCAGCACACCGGCGAGCTCGACGGTCCCCTGGTCGTCGACGAGGTCGTGGCCTTCGGGACGCCCGGCGTCGCGCTGGACCTCCCCCGCGTCGACGCCGACGGACGTCTCGACGACGTCGTGACGCTGGCGCCCGACGGCGCGGGCGGACTGGCCGGCCTCGACGGGCTGGCCGGCGCCCCGACGCTGACGGTGCGCTGAGGCCGCGCCACCCGCCGCCCGCGCGCCCGCGGGCTCCCGCTCCCGACCCCGCACCGGAGGAACCCGTGACCGACGCGACCCTCGGCCGTCCCGCCCACCTCGTCGACGAGCACCCGACCTTCGTGACGCACCTCGAGTGCGGCCTGACGGGGGAGCGGTTCGAGGCGGACACCGTCCAGACGCTCTCGAGCGTCGGCCGGCCGCTGCTCGTCCGGTACGACCTCGAAGCGGCCCGCGAGGCAGTAGCGCGCGCCGAGGTCGAGGCCCGCCACGACGACTGGTGGAAGTACCGGGAGATCCTCCCCGTCCGGCGCAGCGCGGACATCGTCTCGCTCGGCGAGACGTTCACGCCGCTCATCCCCGTGCCGCGCTCGGCCGCCCGACTCGGCGCCTCGTGGGCGCTCGTGAAGGATGAGGGCCGGCTGCCGACCGGATCGTTCAAGGCCCGCGGGCTCGGGATGGCCGTCGCGATGGCGAAGGCGTTCGGGCTGACGCGCCTCGCGATGCCGACGAACGGCAACGCCGGCGCGGCGATGGCCGCCTACGCGTCGCGGGCCGGCATCGAGACGTACATCTTCTGCCCTGCCGACACGCCCGAGGTGAACGTCCGCGAGATCGCGCTCCAGGGCGCGAACGTCTGGCGCGTCGACGGCCTCATCGACGACTGCGGTCGCATCGTCGGCGAGGGCAAGGAGCCGATGGGCTGGTTCGACGTCTCGACGCTGAAGGAGCCCTACCGCATCGAGGGCAAGAAGACGATGGGCATCGAGCTGCTCGAGCAGCTGGGCTGGCGGGTGCCCGACGCGATCATGTACCCGACCGGCGGCGGCACCGGGCTGATCGGGATGTGGAAGGCGTTCGACGAGCTCGAGGCGCTCGGCTGGATCGGGTCCGAGCGGCCGCGGATGTACGCCGTGCAGGCTGCCGGCTGCGCCCCGATGGTCCGCGCCTTCGAGGCCGGCGAGCGCCACGCCACCCGGTGGGAGGGTGCGCGCACGATCGCGAGCGGCATCCGCGTCCCGGCCGCCGTCGGCGACTTCCTCATCCTCGACGCGGTCCGCGCCTCGGAGGGTGCGGCCATCGCGGTCGAGGACGCCGACATCGACCGCTGGGCGACCACGGTCGCGCAGGAGGACGGCCTGCTGATCTGCCCCGAGGGCGCCGCGACGTTCGCGGCCTGGGAGCAGGGCATCGAGCGCGGCCTCATCGGCCGCGACGAGCGGGTCGTCCTGTTCAACTGCGGGAACGGCCTGAAGTACCCGATGCCGCCGGCCGACCGCGTCCTCGCGACGCCGGTCGACTGGGACGCGATGGCGGCCGGCGCGTGACCTCGCGGCCCCGCGTCGTCGTCAGCGAGTTCATGGACCCGGCCGCCGTCGCGCGGCTGGCCGAGGGGGCCGACGTCCACGACGACGCGACGCTGGTCACCGACCGGCCGCGGCTGCTCGCGGCCGTGGCCGACGCCGACGCGCTGGTCGTGCGCGACCGGACCCGCGTCGACGCCGAGGTCCTCGCCGCCGCACCGCGGCTGCGGGTGGTGGGTCGCCTCGGCGTGGGGACCGACAACCTCGACCTCGAGGCGCTCGCGGCGCGAGGGGTCGCCGTCCGGCTGGCGACCGGAGCGAACGCCGTCTCGGTCGCCGAGCACGTCATCGGGTCGCTGCTGGTCCTGTCGCGGCCCGCGTTCGGCGCGACGGCGCGGCTGGTCGCGGGCGAGTGGCCGCGGACCGAGCTGATCGGCCGCGAGGTCGCGGGGCGGACGCTCGGGCTCGTCGGGTTCGGCGCGACCGCGCGGGAGGTCGCGCGGCGGGCCGCGGCGCTCGGCATGGCGATCGTCGCCTCGGACCCGATGGTCGCCGACGGGGGCCCCGGCGTCACGATGCTCGAGCTCGACGCGATGCTGGCGGTCAGCGACGCGATCAGCGTCCACGCGCCGCTCCTGCCGTCGACCCGCGGCCTCATCGGCGCCGACGCGCTGGCCCGGCTGCCCGAGGGCGCGCTGGTGGTCGACACGTCGCGCGGCGGGGTCGTCGATCACGACGCGGTCGTCGCGGCGCTGCGGTCGGGACGCCTCGCCGGCGCGGCGCTCGATGTGTTCCCCGACGAGCCGCTGACTCCGGCGCTGTCGGCGCGGTACGCGGAGGTGCCGGGGCTGCTGCTGACCCCGCACCTCGCCGGCGTGACGCGCGAGTCGAACGTCCGCGTCTCGGGCGTCGTCGCCGAGGCCGTCCTCGCGGCGCTCGCGGCGGACGCCGACGCGTGAGCGCGGCCGCGTGAGCCCCCGCCTGGTCTGCGTCGGCACCGCGGTCGTCGACCTCGTCGCCGACCTGCCGGGCCCCCTCGAGGTCGGCGCGAAGCAGTTCGTCCCGGCGCTGCGGACCGCGGTCGGCGGGCCGGCGACGACCGCCGCGGCGGCGGCGGCGCGGCTCGGCGCCGCGGTGCGCCTCGTCGCGCCGGTCGGGGACGACGCGCGGGCCGACACGGTCCGCGCGGCCCTCGCGGCCGCGGGGGTGGGCGACGCCCTCGTCGTCCGGCCGGGCGCCACGACCGCGACGTCGCTGGTGCTCGTCACCCCCGACGGCGAGCGGACCATCGTCAACGCCACGCCCGACGCCCTGCGCGGACCGCTCGACCCGGACGCCGCGGCCGGCCTGCGCGCGGCCGGGATCCCCGGCGTCCTCGACCTGGACCGCGCACCGGCCGCCGACCGCGGCCTCGTGTCCGGCCTGGCCCGCGCCGCCAGCCACGTCGCCGCCTCGCAGGACGGCCTCGACGACCTGCTGGCCGGCGGGGCCGTCGCCCCCACCGCCGCCGACCCCGCGGCCGCCCTCGCGGCGCTGCGCGATCTGACCCAGGAGGCCGTCGTGCTCGTGACGCTCGGCGCCGGGGGCGCGGCCTGGCTCGAGGGCGGGGAGCTCCGGACGGCGGCCGCCCCGGCCGTCACCGCGGTCGAGACGCTCGGCGCCGGCGACGTCTGGCACGGGGCGCTGGCCGCCGGGCTCGCCGCCGGCCGTACCGTCGCGGACGCCGTCGCCGACGCGAACGCCGCGGCGGCCCTGCGCTGCACCCGCCGCGGCGGGTGGGAGACGCTGGCCGACGCCGCCGAGGTGGCGGCCCTGAGGGCACGGGAGCGGGCATGAGCGCACGCATCGGACTGGTCGCGCTGGCGCGCGGCACCTTCGACCTCGGTGCTGCGGCCGACACCGCCGCCGCGCTCCGGGCGACGCTGGCCGCCGCGGGCCACGACGTGGTCGACCCAGCCGCGCTGGCCGAGGACGGTGACGCCGCCGCCGCGGCCGCCGCCGCGCTGGCCGCCGCCGACGCCGAGCGGCCGCTCGACGCCGTCGTCGTCCTCGAGGCGACCTTCACCGACGGCACGCTGCCCTCGGCCGCGGTCGCGCCGCTGCGGGCCGACCTGCCGGTCGTCCTGTGGGGCGCGCCCGAGCCGCGGACCGGCGGGCGGCTGCGGATGAACGCGCTCTGCGGCATCAACCTCGCCGCGTACCGACTGCGCCACGAGGGCCGCGACGTCCGCGCCGTCTACGCCGACCCGGCCGGGGCCGACGCCGCGGCGCTGCTCGCGGACGCCGTCGCGGGCGCCGCCGTCGCACCCGCCCGCCCGGCACCGCCGACACCCAGCGCCGAGGACCGGGTCCGCGCCTCCTCCGTCCGCGCCCGCCTCTCGGGGCTGCGCGTCGGGCAGGTCGGTGCGCAGCCCGACGGCTTCGATCCCTGCGTCGCCGACCCGGCCGACCTCGCGGCGCTCGGCGTCGGCCTCGACCGCGTCGAGCTCGCGGCCATGTTCGACCGCGCGACCGCGGCGGGCGAGGACGAGCTCGCGCCGCTGCGCGACGTCGTCGGCCCCCGCGGCGCGGACGCGCTGGACGCGGCCGGCGTCGACGCGACGCTGCGGCTGCACGTCGCGCTCCGCGGCCTCGCCGGCGAGCGCGGCTGGTCCGCCGTCGCGACGCGGTGCTGGCCGGAGTGCTTCACCGAGGTCGGTGCTGCGGCCTGCGCCGCCCAGGGGATGCTCGCCGATGCGGGCATCCCCGCGACCTGCGAGGCCGACGTGCTCGGGGCCGTCACCGCGGTCGCGCTCGAGGCCGCCGCGGGCCGCACGGCGTTCGTCGCGGACCTCGTCGACGCCGCGCCGGACGGCACCGTCGCGTTCTGGCACTGCGGTCTCGCGGCCCCGTCGCTGGCGCACCCCGACGAGCCGGTCGGCGTCACCGTCCACCCGAACCGCCGCGCCCCTCTGCTCCACGAGTTCCGGCTGCGTCCGGGCCGCGTCACGATCGCCCGGTTCGGCCACACCGGTGGTCGGCTGCGCCTGGCGCTGGGCGGCGGCGAGATCCTCGACGCCCCCCGCCCCTTCACGGGGACCTCGATGGTCGTCCGGCCCGACACGCCGGCCGGCGACCTCGTCGCCACGGTCATGGCCGAGGGACTGGACCACCACTACGGGGTCGTCCACGGCGACGTCCGCGGGGTGATGGCGGCCCTGGCCGAGGACCTCGGGATCCCGGTCCTGGCGCTCTGAGTCGCCGCTGACCGGGCCCGCCCCGCGGCCTCGTGGCAGCCGTGCGACCCCTGTAGTACCTTGGCCGGGCACGTGAGCCGCCCCGCTGGGAACGGGGTCGGACCCCTTCCCCCGCCGATGGCTGCCGCCGGGACGCGGGACGCGGGGCGGCTCAGGGGAGTTCGCACGGAACGTGTCGCGGAGCCTCCGCGGCACGAGCACTGAGGAGAGGACACCACACGATGAAGAGGACCAAGCTGCGTCTGGCAGCTCCCCTCGCGGCGCTCGGCCTCGTTCTGGCCGCCTGCGCCGGCGACACGGAGGAGCCCGCCGCCGACGCTCCGGCCCCGGCCCCGGCCGAGGAGAGCAACCCCTGGGACGGTCTGGCCGAGGACGACTACCTCGCCCGGGCCCTCGCCGGTGAGTACGCCGGCCGTGGCATCAGCGTCTTCGGCTCGGAGCGCTCCGAGGTCGAGGCCGGCGCCTTCAACGACACGCTCGCGGTCTTCCGCGAGGCGACCGGCATCAACGCGGTCTACACCGGTTCGGCCGACTTCGAGCCGCAGCTCCGCGTCATGATCGCCGGCAACAACCCGCCGGACATGGCCCTGATCCCGCAGCCGGGCAGCGCTCGCGCCTACGGGTCCGACGGCGCCGCGCAGGCGATCCCGGCGGCCGTGCTCGAGCGCATCAACGCGCAGTTCCCGGCCGGCACCAACGACGTGTACTCGGTCGACGGCATGACCTACGCCGCCTCGTACAAGACCGACCTGAAGTCGATCCTCTGGTACAACAACCAGATCTTCGCCGACGGCGGCTACGAGGTCCCGGACAGCTGGGACGGCGTGAAGGCCCTCAGCGCTCAGATGATCGCCGACGGCGTCACCCCGTGGTGCGTCGGCATCGAGTCCGGCGGCGCGACCGGCTGGCCGTTCACGGACTGGATGGAGGAGATGGTCCTCCGCCTCGAGGACGAGAACGTCTACGACCAGTGGGTCGCGGGCGACGTCACCTTCTCGGACCCGCGCATCATCGCGGTCGCCGAGGAGATCCTGAGCGTCTGGAACACCCCGGGCATGGTCTACGCCGCGGGTGGCACCATCGCCGCGACGAACTTCGGTGCGAACGCGACGCCGCTCGTCGAGGGTCAGTGCGCCATGCACCGCCAGGCCCAGTTCTTCGCCTCGTTCTTCGCCAACTCGGGCGGCACCATCGGCCCGGACGGTGACGTCGGCGTGGCGTACTTCCCGGGCGTCGGTGGCCGTTCGCCGGTCCTGACCGCCGGCAACTCGATCGCCGCGTTCCGTGACACGCCCGAGGTCTGGGCGCTGCTGGAGTGGCTGACGAGCGCCGAGGGTCAGGGCGTCCGCCAGCAGACGCAGGCCGCCCGTGCGGCCGCGGCCTCGGGTGCGGGTGCGAACTCGGGCTTCATGTCCGCGAACCTGCAGCTGGACCCGTCCGTGTTCAACACGGTCGAGCAGTCGTTCCTCGCGATCCTCCAGCAGGGGACGCCGGCCCGGTTCGACGCGTCGGACCAGATGGTCCCCGAGCGCAACCGCGCGTTCTGGGACGAGGGCACGGCCGCGGTGAACGGTGACAAGTCCATCGCCGACGCCTTCGCGGCGATCGACGCGGCGACTCCGTGACGGAGCTCGCCTCGCCGAACGGCTGAGGCGGCGGGGGCCGGCATCCTTCGGGGTGCCGGCCCCCGCCCCGTTCGGGGCCGGGACCGCGGCTGCGCGGTGGCGAGCGAGGTGGGCCGGCGAGCGGACACCCGGAGCGCCCGCGCAGGGTTCCGGTTAGCCTCCGAGGCCCGCCGGGAAGGTGTCCGGGCCCGCGGCGGGGAGGCCGCGGCACGGCGGGAGGGGGCTCCGTGGCGACCATCGCAGTGCCGGGGGACCGGCGGAGCCGGTCCATCGGGCTGGGCGTCGCGGTCGGAGGGGCCGCGCTCGTCGCGGCCTCGTTCGCGGTCGTCAGCGCGGGCACCGAGGCCGCCCTGGGCGGACCCGAGCCCGTGACCCTGCTCCAGCGCCTCCTCGGCAGCCTCCTCGGTGCGGCCGGCGTCCTCGGCAGCGTCCTCGCGTTCCGCGCCGCCGCGAAGAGCATGCCCCGACGCGTCGCCTCGCTGCTGCTCGCCGCGGGCATCTCCATCCTCGTGTGGTGGCTGTACCTCGAGCGGACCGGCGTCCGCCAGGCCGTCCACAGCGTCGTGATCGCCGTCGTCCTCAGCGCGACCCTGTTCGTCGCGGCGAACCGGTGGCTGGATCAGTCCCTCCGGGCCTGGGCGCGGTTCTCCGCGATCAGCGGGGCCGCCCTCGGTGGCGTCGTCGGCATCCTCCTCGTCGGCAACCGGGCCATCGGCCTCTTCGTCAGCGCCGGTGGCGAGCGGGTCGACCGCTCGCTCTGGCTCGTGCCGGGACTCGCGGCGGTCGGTGCGGTGCTCGGGTTCCTCGTCGGCGCGCTCGACGGTCCCCTCCGGCGCGTCGCGGGCGTCGCCGGCGGCGCGGTGGCCGGGCTCGTGGTCGGGGCGTTCCTGCTCGTCGGCGTGCTGCCGGCGCTGGACCCGGTCCCGCTGGTGGGGTCGACCGCCGTCCTCGCGGCCGTCGGCGCGGGGCTCGCGCGGCTGCGCGGCCGCGACGCGGTCCGTGGAGCGCTGCTCGGAGCGGCTCTCGGCTGGCTCGTCGGTGCGTTCGGGCTCGGAGAGCTCGGGGCCGGGACCGTCGTCGAGGGCATCGTCGCGACCGCCGTGCTCGGCACGCTCCTCGGTCTCCGGCTCGTCGTGGCGCCACGTCCCGAGCTGAGCGAGCGGCTCGTCCTCGAGGGGCGCGTCCGTCGCGTCATCTTCCTCGCGCCGGCGCTGACCTTCGTCTCGGCCGCGCTCATCATCCCGACCATCCGGACGATCTGGCTCTCGTTCCTGGACCGGCAGGGCGAGACCTTCGTCGGCCTCGAGAACTTCGTCTTCATCTTCGACCAGCCGTCGTTCTACGACCCGTCGCGGTGGCGGGACGTGTTCAACTCCGGGGAGTTCCTGACCTTCGCCGTCCTCCTCTCCCTCGGTGCCGCCATGGCCCTGCGGCAGCGGTGGCAGGTGGACCGCCGTGCGCCGATCGAGCTCGTCGCGGTCGCCGGCGTGGGTCTCGCGCTCGTCGCGGGGACCCTCCTCGACCGCGGGGCGGCCGGTCCCGAGGGCTCGACCTCGTCCTGGTACGCGCCCGCGCTGCTGCTCGTCGTCGCGGCGGTGGTGGCGCTGGTGCGGTACGGGCGCGGCAACGCCGGGAACACGGGGCTCGCCGGTCCGAGCGGGATGCTCGTCGCCGCCGGGGGGCTCCTCGCCGCGTTCGCGGTGTTCTCGACCCTCCGCGGGACGCTGATCAACAACCTCTGGTGGGTGGTGCTCGTCACGGCGACCGCGACCGGGCTCGGCCTCGCCATCGCGGCCCTCGCCGACCGGGCGCGGGCCGAGTCCGCGGCGAAGTCCATCATCTTCATGCCGATGGCGCTGAGCTTCGTCGGCGCCGCCATCATCTGGCGGTTCATGTACATCGCCCGCCCTGAGGACGCCACCCAGACCGGCGTCCTGAACGCCCTCTGGGTCGGCCTCGGCGACCTCGCGATCTCGGACCGGGCCGGGGCCGCGGCCGTCGTGCTGTTCGTCGTCGCGGTCGCACTCCTCGTCTTCGGAGGGCTCTCGCTGCGTCTGGGTGCCCTCGGGACGGGGTGGTCATCGGTGCTGCTGGCGATGGGGTCGGTCTGGCTCGGGCTGCGGTTCCTCTCGGGCGAGGGGGTCGCCGGCGTCGCCGTCGTCGACGGTCAGCGCGTACTCGAGCCGCTGTACTTCATCTCGGGGACCCAGCAGTTCGGCGCCTACAACAACGTCTTCATCATGATCCCGTTCATCTGGGTCTACACGGGCTTCGCGATGGTCGTCTTCTCCGCCGCCATCAAGGGCGTTCCGGCCGACCTGCTCGAGGCCGGTCGGGTCGACGGGGCCAGCGAGGCCCAGTCGTTCTGGCGCATCGTCCTGCCGCAGATCAGCCCGACCATCGGGGTCGTCATCACGACCATCATCGTCGTCGTGATGAAGGTCTTCGACATCGTCCGCGTCATGACCAACGGGAACTTCGGGACGCAGGTCCTCGCGAACGAGATGTGGAACCGGGCCTTCATCGACGGGAACTTCCCGGTGGGATCGGCGGTCGCGACCATCCTGTTCTTCTCGGTCCTCCCGGTGATGTTCCTGAACATCCGTCGTATGCAGAAGGGGGCAGCATGAGCGCCGCCGCGATCCGCCAGGGTTCGGCCGGCGGCGTCGGGAAGGTCGTCTACCGGACCATCTCCACCATCCCGACGGGGGCCCTCTGGCTCATCGTCGTCATCTGGGCCCTGCCGACGCTCGGGATGTTCGCGAACTCGTTCCGCGGCCCGGGCGAGCAGCGCGCCTCGGCGTGGTGGCTGCTGTTCCAGGACGAACGACTGAGCCTCGACAACTACGCCACCGTCCTCGGGACCGACGTCCAGGGCGGCCTGGTCCAGGGCGTCATCAACTCGTTCGCGATCGCGCTCCCCGCGACCGTCATCCCGATCGCGATGGCGGCGTTCGCCGCGTACGCGTTCGCGTGGATGGACTTCCGGGGCCGCGAGTGGCTGTTCATCGGGACGGTCTCGCTGCTGGCGGTGCCGCTCCAGACGGCGCTGATCCCGCTGCTCCAGATGTACAACGGTGGGGCGAAGCAGACGCTGCCGCTGATCTCCCGGACGCTGACCGTGTTCCCCGACCTCGACCTGACCGGTACGACCACGGCCGTCTGGCTGACCCACGCCGGGTTCGCGATGCCGCTCGCCATCTTCCTGCTCCACAACTTCATCAGCTCGCTGCCGAAGGACCTGTTCGAGTCCGCCCGGATCGACGGCGCGGACCACTTCCAGATCTTCGTGCGCCTGGTGCTGCCGCTCTCGATCCCGGTCCTGGCGGCGTTCGCCATCTTCCAGTTCCTCTGGACCTGGAACGACTACCTGATCGCGCTGACGATGATCGGTCCGGCCGCGCCGCAGGTGATGCCCGCCACCGTCATCATCGCCGCGATCGCCGGGGACTTCGGCCTGTACGAGCACCTGCTGACCGCGGGGGCGTTCGTGCAGTCGTTCTTCCCCATCCTCGTGTTCTTCGCGCTCCAGAAGTACTTCGTCCGCGGCATCCTCGCCGGAAGCGTCAAGGGTTGAACAGCAGGGGCGGCCGCGTGCGGCCCGGGAGGCACCATGGCTGAGATCGTCTTCGACAGCGTCAACAAGATCTACCCCGACGGGACGCAGGCGATCTTCGACCTGTCGTTCGAGGTCGCCGACAAGGAGTTCGTCATCCTCGTCGGCCCCTCCGGCTGCGGGAAGTCGACGGCGCTCCGGATGGTCGCCGGCCTCGAGGAGATCTCGAGCGGGCGCCTGCTCATCGGCGACCGGGTCGTGAACGACCTGTCGCCGAAGGAGCGGGACATCGCGATGGTGTTCCAGTCCTACGCGCTCTACCCGCACATGTCGGTCGCCGACAACATGGGGTTCGCGCTGAAGCTGGCGAAGGTCTCGAAGGAGGAGATCGACCGCCGCGTCCGCGACGCCGCCGAGATGCTCGGCCTGACCGAGTATCTCCACCGCAAGCCGAAGGCGCTCTCCGGCGGCCAGCGGCAGCGCGTCGCGATGGGCCGGGCCATCGTCCGCAGCCCGCAGGCCTACCTGATGGACGAGCCGCTCTCGAACCTCGACGCGAAGCTCCGCGTCGCGATGCGGGGCGAGATCGCCGCCCTGCAGGACCGGCTCGAGGTCACGACGCTGTACGTCACGCACGACCAGGTCGAGGCGATGACGATGGGCGACCGCGTGGCCGTGATGAAGCTCGGTGTGCTGCAGCAGGTCGCGTCCCCGACCGACCTCTACGAGCGACCCGACAACCTGTTCGTCGCGGGGTTCATCGGATCGCCGGCGATGAACCTGGCCGAGGCCGAGGTCGTCCGCCACGGCGACGGCCTCGGGGTCACGGTCCAGGAGGGGACGACCCTCGCGATCGACCCGGCCGCGCTGGAGCGGTACCCGAAGGTCCGGGACCGCGTCGGGCAGCGCGTCGCGGTCGGCATCCGGCCCGAGCACTTCGCCGCGCCCGACGAGGTGCCCGGCGACCGCGTGATGCGCGGCCTGCCGGTCTCGCTGATCGAGGCGCTCGGCGCCGAGTCGCTCGTCCACGTCGACACGCGGACGCGCCCGATCGTGTCCGAGGACATGCGGGCCGCGATCGACGACGAGGACGCCTTCGAGGAGCTGAAGCGCCAGGCCGCGGCCGGCGGGCAGCCGTTCGTCGTCCGGTACGAGCCGTCGCGCGCGCCGCGGTACGGCGACAAGGTCGACGTGGGCGTCCGGACCGACCGCGTCCACTTCTTCGACGCGCAGACGGGGCTGGCGCTGCGCTGACGCGCAGGGCCGGCGTCGCGCCGCGGCTCAGTCCCGCTCGGGGTCGCCCGCGGGCACGAGCCGTCGCTCGGCGAGGACCTGCGCCAGCCAGCGGCCGCTGTCCTTGACCGTCCGCTGCCCCGTCGCGAAGTCGACGTGGACCAGGCCGAACCGCTGGGCGTAGCCCTGCGTCCACTCGAGGTTGTCGAGCAGCGACCACACGAGGTGCGCGTCGACCGGCGCGCCTGCCTCGCGGGCCTCCAGCACGGCCGCGACGTGATCGTGGACGTACCGGGCGCGGCGGGCGTCGCGGATCCTGCCGTCCGGACCGGGCCCGTCGGACCAGCTGGCCCCGTTCTCGGTCACCGCCAGGCGGACCGGGCCACGAGGACCGCCGGCACGCCCGACCGGTGACGCGGCGACGAGGTGGCCCAGGTCGACGAGCAGGTCGCGCAGCCCCTCCGGTCGGATCGCCCAGCCCATCTCGGTGTAGCCGGGAGGCTGCTCGCGGCCCTCGGGCCGCTCCGGCGCGTCGTCCTCGCGGCGGGCCGCGTCGACCGGGAGGGTCGTGTAGTAGTTGACGCCGAGCACGTCGATCGGGGCGGCGATCGCCGCGAGGTCCCCCTCGCGCACGACGCCCTCGCCCTCGGCGGCGTCGAACACGCCCCGGTCGCGGTAGTCCTCGGCGACGTCCGCGGGGTAGCCGAGACCCAGCATCGGGTGCAGGAACCAGCGGTTGCGGAACCCGTCGAAGTGCCGGGCGGCGTCCACGTCCCCCGGGCGGTCCGACGCGGGGAACGCCGGCCGCACGTCGGGTGCCACGCCGACGCGACCGACCGTCGCGTCGGCCAGCAGCCGCGCGGCCGTCCCGTGCGAGACCATCAGGTGGTGCGCCACCGTCAGCGCCTCGCGGAAGTCGGTCGCGCCCGGCGCGAACTCGCCCTCGCGGTGTCCGAGCATGGATGCGACCCACGGCTCGTTCTGGGTCAGCCAGACGTCGACGCGGTCGCCCAGCGCGTCGGCCAGCACGGCCGCGTAGTCGGCGAACCAGCCCACCGAGTCCCGGACGCGCCAGCCGCCGCGGTCCTCGAGCGCCTGTGGGAGGTCCCAGTGGTAGAGCGTCAGCCACGGGCGGATGCCGCGCTCGAGGAGGCCGTCGACCAGCCGGTCGTAGAACCCGAGGCCCTCCGCCGAGACGCGGCCCGTCCCCTCCGGCAGCACCCGGGCCCAGGACACCGAGAACCGGTAGGCGTCGAGGCCGAGCTCGGCCATCAGGTCGAGGTCCTCGCGCCACCGCGCGACATGGTCGCAGGCCACACGGCCGTCGTCGGACGCGCCGCGCTCGGCGAGGAACCGGTCCCAGATCGTCTCGCCGCGGCCGGGTCCGACGCCCTCGATCTGGAACGCGGAGGTCGCCGCGCCGAGGAGGAACCCGTCCGGCAGCGCGCGCATCGTCCGTCGACCCCCGGTCGGTCCCGGGACCGACGCTAGCCTCGGGCGCATCGGCGCCGCCGCGCGTCCGCTCCGCGGGACGCCGTCGAGGGTCCGGTGCGCCTGCAGCTGACCGCACGGACGGGCCACCCCGACTTCCTCGACCTCCCGTGGGACGTCCCGCTGGCCGAGTGGGACCACCCGCGCATCATCGAGACCCCGCTCGGCATCCACCGCCACGTGGTCCGCACGGTCCGGTACGACGACCGGCTCTACCACCTCAAGGAGCTGCCGCGCCGGTACGCGCTGCGCGAGTGGTCGTTCCTCCGCCACCTCCGGGAGGAGGGCGTGCCCGTCGTCGAGGTCGTCGGCGTCGCGACGCTGCGCGACGACGAGGCGGGGGAGCGCCTCGACGCCTGCCTCATCACCCGCCACCTCGAGTTCTCGGTGCCGTACCGCCTGCTGTTCCTGCGCCGCGAGCACCACGCGCTGCGCGACCCGCTGATCGACGCGCTGGCGCAGCTGCTGGTCCGCGTGCACCTCACCGGGTTCTTCTGGGGGGACTGCTCGCTCTCGAACACCCTCTTCCGTCGCGACGCCGGGAGCCTCGCCGCGTACCTCGTCGACACCGAGACCGGCGAGCTGCACCGCGACCTCACCCCCGGCCAGCGGGCCGGCGACCTCGAGCTGGCGGCCGAGCGGACCGCCGGCGAGCTGCTCGACCTGCAGGCGGCCGGGGTGCTCGGCGACGCGATCGACCCCGTCGAGTTCGGGGTGGACCTGCGCGACCGGTACGACCGGCTCTGGGCCGAGCTGACCCAGGACGAGGTGTTCGGCCCCGACGAGCAGCACCGGATCCACGATCGCCTGCGCCGCATCAACGAGATCGGGTTCGACGTCGAGGAGCTCGAGCTCAGCCGCGGCGACGGCGACCGCACGCGCCTGCACCTGCGAACCTCGGTCCTCGAGCCGGGCCGGTACCAGCGGCTGCTCCGCGAGCTGACCGGCCTCGAGGCCCAGGACCACCAGGCCCGCGTGCTGCTCAACGACGTCCGGAACTTCGGGGCCTGGTTGGCCCGGACCGAGGGTGCGGCCCTGCCCGAGGCGCTGGTCGCGCGCCGCTGGCTCGAGCGGTCCTTCGAGCCGGTGCTCGCGCTGGTGCCGGCCGGGCTGCGCGGTCGCCGCGAGCCGGCCCAGGTCTTCGTCGAGGTCCTCGGGCTGTGGCAGCGGTGGTCGGCCGAGCAGGGCCGGGACCTCGACCTGCTCGACGCGGCGCGGCGGTACGTCGCCGAGGTCCTGCCGCGTGCCGAGGAGGAGCAGCTGGTCACCGAGGACGAGGGCGGCGACGAGGACGTCGCGGGCTGGCTCCCGGACGCGCTGGCCACCACCGCCGCGCTGGACCGCGCCGAGATCGCACGGCGGGCCCGCGAGGGCTGAGGGGCCGCGCCGCGGGCCGCGGCCGACGTCAGTCCCCGAGCGCCTCGGCGAGGAACGGCCGCACCACGTCGACCAGCTGCGCCGGCCGCTCCTGGTGCGGGACGTGGCCGGCGTCCGGCAGCAGCGCGAACCGGCCGCCGGGGATGTGCTCGGCGACCCACCGCCCCCACCGCGGCGCGATGGTCCGGTCGTCCTCGCCGGTCACGACCAGGGCCGGCGCGGCGATGCGGCGCAGCGCCGCGCGGAGGTCCGGCGGCCGCTCGGCGGTCATGACCTCCCACAGCCCGCGCGACCAGCCCTCGGTCGCGAGCAGCTGGCGGTACGGCGCGAGGTCGACGTCGTCGTCGGCCCGCGACGGGTCGGCCCAGCTGCGGGTCGCACGCTCGCGCGTGACCTCGCCGGCGAACCGCTCGGCCAGCCGCGGTCCGATGCGCCGCAGCGGTGCCGTGCGCAGGAGCGGCCGCAGCGGCGGGGGGGCGCCGACGTCGCCGGTGATCGCGGGGGCCAGCAGCACCATCGCCCGGACGCGGTCGGGGGCGCGGTCGGCCATCTCGATGGCGTTCGAACCACCCGCCGATGCGCCGACGAGGACCGCGTCGCGGACGCCGAGGTGGTCGAGCAGCGCCCAGCCGAGCTCTGCCGCGGCGGCCCGCGTGTAGGGGTTCGGTCCCCGCGGGTCCCGGAGCGGCCGCTCGGTCAGACCGAAGCCGGGCCGGTCCCACGCGACGACGCGGTACTGGTCGGTGAGCAGCGGGACGAGGCGGTCCCAGACGCGGACCGCGCCGTAGAAGTGGTGCGAGAGCAGCAGGACCGGTGCGTCCTCGGGGCCATGGACCTCGTGGTGGACCTCGACGCCGCGGAGGCG
>JBEARL010000005.1:0-38349 GCA_041163265.1 Actinomycetota bacterium | reverse complement strand
CGCGAGGCGGTCCGGATGGGGACGTACGCGACGCTCGGTCTGGTCGGCCGCGGCGGCGCCGGGACCCGCGCCCGCGTGGAGGCGGCGCTGACGCGGCTCGGGATCGACGGGCTCGCCGACCGTCAGCTGCCCGAGCTGTCGGGCGGACAGCGCCAGCGCGTCTTCGTCGCGCAGGGCCTCGTGCAGGACGCGGAGGTGCTGCTGCTCGACGAGCCGGTCGCGGGCCTCGACCCGCCGACGCAGGAGGTCATCTCCCGCGTCATCCGCGACGAGCGGGCGGCCGGTCGGACCGTCATCACCACGACGCACGACGTGGGCGCGGCGGCGACCGACGACCTCGTGCTGCTGCTCAGCACCGAGGTCGTCGCGTACGGACCTCCGGCCGAGGTGCTGGTGCCCGAGCTGCTGAGCCGCGGCTTCGGCGGGCACCTCCACGTGCTCGAGGACGGCACGATGGTCCTCGACGACCCGGCGCACCACGGTGCGGTCGTCGGTCACCTCACCCGTGACGACTGGCATGCGGATCCGCACCCGGAGGCGGGCGCGCCGACGCACGCGGACGAGG
Source organism: Actinomycetota bacterium (assembly GCA_041163265.1). Taxonomy (GTDB): domain Bacteria; phylum Actinomycetota; class Nitriliruptoria; order Nitriliruptorales; family Nitriliruptoraceae; genus CSBr16-57R1. Next base: position 37,784 of record JBEARL010000005.1, on the reverse strand, counting down.
ACGCCGGCTAGCCGCCGACCTCGAGGTCGGCCAGGACCGGGGCGTGGTCCGACGGCTTGTCGCCGGCGGCGTTCTGCTTGCGGTAGTCGCGCAGCACCTCGACGTCCGCGACGCCGAGCGAGGTCGAGGCCAGGACCAGATCGATCCGCAGGCCGTGACCGCGGTGGAACGCGCCGCCCCGGTAGTCCCACCACGTGAAGGCCTCGCCCTCGGCGCGGACCACCCGATGCGCGTCGCGCAGCCCTGCCGCGATCAGCGCGTCGACCGCGTCGCGCTCGGCGGCGGTGACGTGCGTGGAGCCCGTAGGGAACGCGGCGAGGTCCCAGACGTCGACGTCGGCCGGCGCGACGTTGTAGTCGCCGGCAACCACCACCGGACCGACCGCCGCGAGCGCCGTCGCGCGGTCCCGCATCGCGGCCAGGAACTCGAGCTTCCGCGGGTACCACGGGTCGTCGACGGCGCGGCCGTTGGGCACGTACACCGAGACGACGCGGACGCCGCCGACCGTCCCCTCGAGCCACCGGGCCTCCGCGGGCACGGGGTTCCCGGGCAGCACCGGCGAGGGATCGCCGACCTCGGCGCCCGCGGGCACGAGCAGCGCCACCCCGTTCCACCGCCCCTCCGAGGCCTCCACCGCGCGGTAGCCCGCGGCGGCCAGCTCGGCGTGCGGGAAGGCGTCGGCAGCGAGCTTCGTCTCCTGGAGGCAGAGCACGTCGGGCCGGTGCGAGGCCAGCAGCTCGAGCACGCGGGGCAGCCGCGCCTTCAGCGAGTTGACGTTCCAGGTGATGAGGCGCATGCCCGGACCGTAGCCAGCGGCCCCGCGGCTAGCGTCCCGCCACCGCGCGCCGCACCGCGACGCCCGGGGGCCGACCGGGGGGAGCCGCGTGCCCGATCCGCGCCGGCCGCGCCGGCCCGAGTGGCTGACGACGCCGATCCTCGCGGTCTCGGCGCTGTCGGTCGCATCGGGCGTCGCCCAGTTCGGCGTGACCGCCGTCATCGGCGACGTCGCGGCCGCGTTCGGCAGCACCGGCCCCGGCGACGACCTCGCCTCGCAGATCGGGCTGCCCGCCACGACCGTCGGCATCGCGCTGGCCGCGGTCCGACTGGCGTCGCTCGCGGCGCTGCCGGCCGTCGCCGTCGCCGACCGCTACGGCCGTCGGCGTGTCGTCATCGCGCTCTCCGCCGTCGGCCTGGCGCTGACGGCGCTGGCCGCCCTCGCGCCGGGCTTCTGGTGGTACGTCGCGCTGGTCGCACTGGCGCGGCCGGCGCTGTCCGGCGTCAACGCCGTCACCGGCGTGGTCGCGGCCGAGGAGACGCGGACCCGCGACCGCTCCGCCGCGATCGCGCTGGTCACCGCGGCCTACGGGGCCGGCGCGGGCCTCGTCGTCGTCGGGCGGTTCCTCGCCGGCGACGCGGCGACGTTCCGCGAGGTCACGGCGTCGGCGCTGGTCCCGCTGCTGCTGCTGCCGCTGCTCGCCCGCGGCACGCGCGAGCCCCGCATCGCCCAGCGCCACCACGCCGAGCGGGGTCTGCCCGGACGCGTCCCCGGGCCGTACGTCCGCAGCGTCGCGCTGCTCAGCGTGCTCAGCGGTGCGATCGCGCTGGGGACGGGCCCGGCGTTCTCCTATCTCTTCGTCTACGGCGAGCGGGTGCTCGGCGTCGCGCCGGCGCTGGTCACCGCGCTCGTCGTGCTGGCCGGACCCGTCGGCCTGGTCGGCATCCTCGCCGGGCGGGCCGCCGCCGACCGGCTCGGCCGCAACGTCGCGGCCGGCGCCTCGATGGTGCTGACCGGGCTCGCGGTCGCGTGGGCGTACGGCGGCAGCGCGGTGCAGCTGGCCGTCGGGTACCTGCTCGCGATCGCCTTCTCGAGCGCGTTCGCGCCCCCGACCGGGGCCCTCGGCGCCGAGCTGGTCCCCACCCGCGTGAGGGCGACGCTGGCCGGCTGGGTCACGTTCGCCGGCGTGATCGGGGCGGTCGTCGGCATCTACGGCTTCGGCGCGCTGGCCGACGCGACCGGCGGGTTCCGCAGCGCCGCCCTGGTCATCGGGCTCGCGACCAGCGTCGCCGGCCTCGGGTTCCGGCTGCTGCCCGAGACGCGCGGCGTCGAGCTCGAGGACCTCGAGGACGACGCCGGCTGATCAGGCGGCGCGGCGGCCCGGCGGACCGAGCAGCTCGCCGAGCGTCCCCGACACCCAGGCGACGAGGTCGTCGGGCCGCGGCCGCGGCAGCGGCAGCACGAGCGACCGGGCGGCCGGCTTCCACTGCGCGCCGGGGTGCAGGCGCGCGAGCCGGACCTGCGCCGCATCGCCGAGCTCGACGGGCTGCACGCGCAGCCGGTCGCCGCGGACGACCGCGACCTCCTCGATCCCCCACCGGTCGAGCAGGACCTTCAGCGCGGCCAGCGCCGTCAGCCGCCGCGCGGCCGGGGGCGGGGGGCCGAACCGGTCCGCAAGCTCGGCCTCGAGTTCGCGCAGCGCCCCCGCGTCGCGGACGGCCGCGAGCCGGCGGTACAGGTCGAGGCGGACCGCGCCGTCCGCCACGTACTCCCCCGGCAGGTGCGCGTCCACCGGCAGGTCGACGCGGATGTCGTGGGCCTCGGGCAGCGGCTCGCCGCCGAGACGGGCCAGCTCCTCGCGGAGCAGGTCGGTGTACGCGTCGAACCCGACGGCCGCGACCTGGCCGGACTGCTCGGCACCGATGACCGCTCCGGCGCCGCGCAGCTCGAGGTCGCGCATCGCGATGGCGAGGCCCGAGCCGAGCCGGCTGCGCTCGGCGATCGTCGCGAGGCGCTCGTGCGCGAGCTCGGTCATCGCCGCGTCGGCCGGGTGGAAGAGGTAGGCGTACCCGCGCTCGCTCGAGCGGCCGACCCGACCCCGCAGCTGGTGCAGCTGCCCGAGGCCCAGCAGATCGGCCCGCTCGACGATGAGCGTGTTGGCGTTCGGGACGTCGAGGCCGGACTCGATGATGGTCGTGCAGACGAGGACGTCGACCTCGCGCTCCCAGAACCGCAGCATCGCCGCCTCGAGGTCGCGCTCCTCCATCTGGCCGTGGGCGACCGCGATCCGCGCGCCGGGGACCACCTCGGCGAGGTGGGCCGCCGCCTCCTCGATCGTGGCAACGTCGTTGTGGACGTAGAACACCTGCCCGTCGCGCAGCAGCTCGCGCCGGATCGCGAGCACCACCTGCGCCTCGTCGAACGGCTGCACGACGGTGACCACCGGCTGGCGGTCCTCGGGCGGGGTCTCGATCACCGAGAGGTCGCGGATGCCCGAGAGCGCCATCTCGAGCGTGCGCGGGATCGGCGTCGCCGACATCGTGAGGACGTCGACGCTGGCGCGCAGCTGCTTCAGGCGCTCCTTGTGCCGGACGCCGAACCGCTGCTCCTCGTCGACGATGACCAGGCCCAGGTCGTGGAACCACACCGTCGGGGCCAGCAGCGCGTGGGTGCCGATCACGATGTCGACGGTGCCGTCGGCGACGCCGGCGAGGACCCGCCGCCGCTCGGCCTCGGGCACGAACCGGCTGAGCACGCCGATGCGGACCGGGAACCCGGCGAACCGCTCGCGGAAGGTCTCGGCGTGCTGCTGGGCCAGGATGGTCGTCGGGACCAGCACCGCCACCTGGCCGCCGTCGAACACGGCCTTCCCCGCGGCGCGCACGGCGACCTCGGTCTTCCCGAACCCGACGTCGCCGGCGAGCAGCCGGTCCATCGGGAGCGGCGCCTCCATGTCGCGCTTGATCTCCTCGACGACGGTCAGCTGGTCGGCGGTCTCGACGTGCTGGAACGCGTCCTCGAGCTCGGACTGCAGCTCGCCGTCGGCGGCGAAGGCCCGCCCCGGCGCGTGCAGCCGCGCGTGGTACAGCCGGACGAGGTCGGCGGCCAGCTCCTTGGCCGCACCCCGCGCCCGCTCGCGGGCCCGCTCCCACTGCGCACCGCCCATGCGCATCACGGTCGGCTCATCCCCGCCGCGGTACCGGGTCAGGGCGTCGACCTGGTCCGAGGGGACGAACAGCGTGTCCCCGCCGGCGTACTCGACGACGACGTAGTCGCGGCGCGCGAGGCGACCGTCGATGCCCTCGACCTCGCGGGTGACCATCCCTCGGAAGCGGCCGACGCCGTGGACGCGGTGGACGACGGCGTCGCCGTCCGAGAGCGACACGACCGCGTCCGCGGCACGAAGTCGCGATCCGATGCGCCGGCCCGCGCGACGACGGCGCGCGCCGAACACGTCCACCGTCGCCAGCACGGCCAGACCCAGCGCCGACGCGTCGACACCGGTCCGCAGGGTCGAGACGACGACCTCGACCCGTCCGCCCTCGGGTCGGGGCGGCAGGGCGGGGACGACCGTCGCCGGCACGCCCTCGGCCCCGAGCACGTCGGCGATGCGGCGGGCCGGACCGTCGGCGTCGACCGAGACGACGACCCGCGAACCGGCGCCCAGCAGGCTCCGGACGCGGCCGGCGAGGGCCGTGACGTCGCCCCGCAGCGAGTCCCAGCCGGTCCCCGCGAGCGGCGACGCACCGGCGTGCGGCAGGGACGAGACGCGCACGACGTCGCCGCCCCGCGCCGTCACGCGCTCGACCAGCTCGGCCGGGCTCGCGTACCCGACGGCCGCGCCGGCCCCCCCGAGGTCCCACGTCGCCTCGGCCAGCGTCTCGGCGTCGTGCGCGACCGCTCGGGCCCGCTCCTCGCCGCGGGTCGGCTCGACGAGCAGCATCGGCGCGCCGCGGGGCAGCAGGTCCGCGATCAGGACCGCATCGCCCCGCAGGGCCAGCGCCAGGGACTCGGTCCCCTCGGCGGTCCGGCCCTCGGCCAGCGCGGCGAGGGCCTCGGCGTGGGCCGGCGCGCGGCCGAGCGCGGCACGGGCCCGCGCGGCGAGCTCGTCGTCGAGGACCAGCTCGCGGGCCGGGTCGACGACGACGCCGGCGACGGGTCCGATCGAGCGCTGGTCGCCGACGCCGAAGGCGCGCAGCGACTCGAGCTCGTCCCCGAACCACTCGAGGCGGACCGCCGACTCGGCGGCGGCGGGGAACACGTCGACGATGCCGCCGCGCACCGCGAACTGCCCGCGCTCCTCGACCTGGGGCAGGCGCTCGTACCCGAGCCCGGCCAGGGCCGCGACGGTCGCGTCGAAGCCCCGCGCGCCGGCGGTCAGGCGGAGCGGTCGCCGGGTGGCGACGCGAGGATCGATCGGCTGCAGCGCCGCGCGGACCGAGGCGACGACGACCAGCAGCGGCGCCGCGTGGTCCTCGGGGTGCGCGAGGCGGTCGACGACCGCCAGCCGCCGCCCGACCGTCTCGGCCCGGGGCGAGAGCCGCTCGGCGGGCAGCGTCTCCCAGGGCGGCAGCACGGCGACGCGGTCGGAGCCCAGCACGGCGCCGAGCGCGTCGGCGAACGCCTCGGCATCGGCCGTGCGCGGGGTGACGACGACCAGCGGGGCCGACCGCTCGGCCAGCAGCGCCGCGACGAGGGGCTGCACCGCGGAGGCGGCGACGACGTCGCCGGCGAGCTCGTCCTCCCATGCGGTGCGCAGCGGCCGCAGGAGGGCCGCGAGCGGCCCGACCGCCAGCCCGGGGTCGAGGACGTCGTCGGCGTCGAGCGGTCGGGGTCGGCCGCTCACCTGGGCTTCGGGCGACCCCGGCGGGCCGCGTTGGGGTCGATCCCGCCCGGGATCGGGAGGCTGCGGGTCAGCGGCTTCAGCCGCCGCTCGACCTTCGCGACGTCGCGGCGCTTCACGGTCCGCGGCAGCTTCATGAGGTGGCGCTGCAGGCGCGCCAGCGGGACCGCGTCATCGCCGTCGCCGACGACGACCGTGGTGATCGCGACGTCGGCCACGGCGCGGGAGAGGCGCTTGCGCTCCTGGGCGAGCATGCCGCGGACGCGCTGCTCGGCGCCCTCGCCGACGAGCACGACGCCCGGCGGACCGACGGCCCGGTGCACGAGGTCCTGCTTCGCCGTGACGCCGACGGCCGGGGTGACGAACCACGCGCCGCGCAGCTGCTGCAGCACGGCGGCCGCGGCGCCGACCCGGCCCTCGAGCATGCGGTACGAGGCGCGCCTGGCGCGGACGTTGAAGGTCACGAGCCCGGCCAGCAGCCCGGTCATCAGCCCGAGCGGGACCGCGAGCCACGGGGTCGAGACCCAGCCGAGGGCGCCGCCGGCCGCGAGGCCGAGCAGCGCCGCCAGCAGGACCCACCGCCCCAGCGTCCCGTCGACGCCGCGGACCTGTCGCCAGACCTGGCGCAGGGTCGCGACCTGGTCGCGCACGCGCGCGAGGAGCCGCCGCATCGTCACTCCGCTCGGGGGGCGGTGGCGCTCCAGCCGTGCCACCGGTTCTGGGTCGCCTCGAGGCCGTCGGCGACGAGGGAGGCCACGATCGCGCCGACCTCGGAGAGGACGGTAGCGACGGTGCCGCGCTCGTCGGCCCCGAAGGGCCGCAGCACGTGCTGCGCGGCCGCCGTCGAGCCCGGCGGCCGGCCGACCCCGATCCGGACCCGCAGGTACTCGCGGGTCCCGAGCACCCGGTCGATGTCACGCAGCCCGTTGTGCCCGGCGTGCCCGCCCCCGCGCTTGACCCGCACGGACCCGAGCGGCAGGTCGAGGTCGTCGTGGCAGACGACGAGCCGCTCGGGCGGCACCCGGTACCAGGCGGCGGTCCGACCGACGGGGCCGCCCGAGGTGTTCATGTAGCCCTCGGGGACCGCCAGGACGGTCGGCGCACCGCCGATCCGGACCTCGGCCGTCCGCGACCCCGCCCGGCGGTTGCGCGCCAGCGCGGCGCCCTCGACGGCGGCCAACGCCTCGACGGCCTCGGCGCCGACGTTGTGGCGCGTGCCGGCGTACTCCGCGGGCGGGTTGCCGAGCCCGGCGACCAGCCACCGCCCGGCGGTCACTCCGCGGGGGCGGCGCCCGCCTCGGGCTGACCCTCGGTCGCGGCAGCGGCGGCGACCGGTGCGGCGACCTCGGCGACGGCCGGGGCGTTGATCGTGACGACGACCCGGTCCGGGTCGTCGGCGATCTCGGCGCCGGCCGGCAGCAGGGCGACGAGGTCGCCGAGGCGCTTCACGTCACCGATGCCCATGCCCGCGACCGACAGCTCGAGGAAGTCCGGGGTGTCCAGCGGACGCACGCGGATCGGGACGACGTGACGGACGTGGTTCAGGAACCCGCCGTCGCGCGCGAGCCCGTCCTCGTCGACGAGGTGCACCGGGACGTCGACCTCGATCAGCGCGTCGGCGTCGACGGCGACGAAGTCGAGGTGCACGAAGGTGCCCTTGATGGGATGCCGCTGGATGTCGCGGAGCACCGACAGGACCGGCGCGGCGCCGTCGACCTCGAGGGCGATCAGCGCGTTCACGCCGGCCGGGCCGCGGACCGCCTGCGACAGCTCGCGGGCGTCGACGCTGACGGCGGCGGGGGTGACGCCGACGCCGTACAGGGCGGCGGGCACGCGGCCGCCGCGGCGCAGCCGACCGGCGTCGGACTTGCCGGGGCGCTCGCGGCGCGTCGCGGACAGGCGGATCTGGGTCGACACGGTGGGGCTCCTGCGGAGAAGGTCCCCTGCGTGGGTCGGTCACCGTGGTGGCGAGGTGTCACGCGGGGCCCGGACCGCGGACGCGCGCCGGCGAACGGCGCGCGCGGGCGGAGCGGGTCCCGACATGCTACCGGCGCGGTGACGGGCCCGGCAACCGCCCGCGGGCCGTCCGGGCCGCCCCGGACTGGTCAGACGTTCTCGCCCCGGAAGATCTCGGAGACCGACTCGTCCTCGAAGACGGCCCGGAGGGCCGAGGCCAGGATCGGCGCGATCGAGAGCACGACGAGCTTGCCGTCCATCCCGATGTCCTCGGGGACCGGGATGGTGTTGGTGACGACGACGCGCTCGATGACGCTGTTCTCGAGCCGCTCGACGGCGGGACCGCTGAACAGCGGGTGGGTCGCGCAGGCGATGACGCGCGTCGCGCCCCGCTCCATGAGCAGGCTCGCGGCGCCGACGATGGTGCCGGCGGTGTCGATCATGTCGTCGATCAGCACGGCCTCGCGGCCCTGGACGTCACCGATGACGTCGAGCGTCTCTGCGACGTTGTGGCGGGTCGGGTCACGGCGCTTGTGCAGGATGGCGATCGGCGCGCCGAGGTGGCCGGCGAACTTCTCGGTCAGCCGCACGCGGCCTGCGTCCGGCGAGACGATGACGCGCTTCGCCGGGTCGGTGTTCTCGGTGATCCACTGCTCGAGCAGGGGCAGCGCCGTGAGGTGGTCGAACGGGTTGCGGAAGAAGCCCTGGATCTGGCCGGTGTGCAGGTCGACCGACATGATGCGGTCGACCCCGACGGCCTCGTAGAGGTCGGCGATCATCCGGGCCGCGATCGCCTCGCGCGAGCGGGCCTTCTTGTCCGACCGCGAGTAGCCGTAGTACGGGATGACGGCGACGGTCCGCTTCGCCGAGGCCCGCTTCAGCGCGTCGAGCATGACCAGCTGCTCGATGATGAGGTCGTTGATGCTCATCCCGCCCGGCACCGAGAGGTGCGACTGCAGGACGAAGACGTCGGCGCCGCGGACCGACTCATCGAACCGGGCGTACAGCTCGCCGTTCGCGAACCGGGACAGCTGGACGTCGCCGACGCGCATCCCGAGGTGGTCCGCGACCTCGCGGGCGAGGTCGGGGTACGACGACCCCGAGAACAGCATCATGCGCTTGCGGGTCACGAGCTCCACGGTCCCGCTCCCCGTCGGCGACGGGGCGGACCCTACCGCGTCACCCGAGGCGGCCGCGGGCGCGGCCCTCCTTCACGACCTGACGGGCCCGGCCGATGGCGAGGGCCTCGGGCGGGACGTCGTCGGTGATGGTCGAGCCGGCCGCGACGTACGCCCCCGCCCCGACCTCGACGGGGGCGACCAGCATGGTCCCGCACCCGACGAACGCCCCCTCGCCGACGACGGTCCGGTGCTTGGAGCGCCCGTCGTAGTTCACGGTCACGACCCCGCAGGCGACGTTCGCGCCGGCCCCGACGTCGGCGTCCCCGACGTAGGCGAGGTGCGGGACCTTCGCACCGGCACCGACCGCCGCGTTCTTGGTCTGGACGAACGCCCCCACGCGCGCACCCTCGCCGAGGACGGTCCCGGGCCGGAGGTGCGCGAACGGGCCGACCTCGACGCCGGCGCCGATGCGGGCCCCGTCGGCCCGGGTCGAGTGCACGACCGCCCCCGTCCCGACCTCGCAGTCGGTGAGGTGCGAGTTCGGGCCGACGACCGCCCCGGCCGCGACCCGGGTCGCGCCCTCGAGGATCGTGCCGGGCAGCAGCGTCGCGTCGGGCTCGACCACGACGTCGACGTCGACGTAGGTGTGGGCGGGGTCGACGACGCCGACGCCGTCGCGCATCAGCGCGCGCAGGTGACGGCGGCGCAGCTCGACGCCGGCGTCGGCCAGCTGGGCGCGGTCGTTGACGCCGGCGGTCTCGGCCATCTCGACGACGTGGGCGACGGCGTCGCCCGATGCCGCGAGGGGTCCGACGACGTCCGTGAGGTACCGCTCGCCCTGCGCGTTGTCGGTGCCGAGCGCGGCGACGACCGGGGTCAGGGCGGCGCGGTCGAAGACGTACATGCCGACGTTCACCTCGCGGAGCGACCGCTGCTCGGGCGTCGCGTCGCGCTCCTCGACGACGCCGGTGATGGCGCCGTCGGCGTCGCGCAGGACGCGGCCGTAGCCGAAGGCGTCCTCGGGCAGCGCGACGAGCAGGCCCATGCGGCGGCCCGCGCCGACCTCGAGGAGGCCGGCCAGCGTCGCGCCGGTCAGCAGCGGTGTGTCGCCCGGGACGACCATGACCCGGTCGACCTCGGCGGGGAGGGCGGCCAGCGCGACGTCGACGGCGTCGCCGGTACCGCGCGGCTCGGGCTGGACGGCCGTCGTCACCGGGACGGGCAGGCGCGCCGCCCAGGCCGCGACCTCGTCGGCCACGCCGTCGGCGTCGGGACCGACGACGACGAGGATGCGGCCGACCCCCGAGGCCCCGACCGCGGCCAGCACGTGGCCGAGCAGCGTCCGCCCCGCGGTCCGGTGCAGCACCTTCGGCAGCGCCGAGCGGAACCGCGTGCCGCGCCCGGCGGCCAGGACGACCGCGGCGGTGGTGTCGTGGGCGCCCATGCGCTCCCCCGTCCGGGCCCGGCGGGCCCCCGGGGCACCGTAGCCAGCGGGTCCGGACGCGGACCCGGCCGTGCGGAGGTCGTCGCCGCACGCGGACCGGGGGCCGTGCCGCGCTGGGGGGCAGGGGGTCGAACCCTGGACTCCGACTCCAAAGGTCGGCGTGTTGCCGGTTACACCACCCCCCACCGGGGTCGGCCGCGGCCGGCCCGTGCTCGAGGGTAGGCGCGGGGGGTCAGGCCTCGGCCGCGACCTCGGGGCCGCCGGCCGGCGACGTCACGACCTCGACCCGGGCGAAGTCACCGGCGACCCGGTCGGCGATGGACCGTGCGTCGGCCGCGTCGGCCGCCAGCGCGACCAGCGTCGGTCCCGAGCCGCTGACGATCGCGGCGAGGGCGCCGGCGTCGCGCAGCGCGTCGCGCCGCTCGCGCAGGTCCGGCCGCAGCGCGAACGCCGCCGGCTCCAGGTCGTTGTGGAGGGCGTCGGCCAGCGCCTCGACGTCGCCGGTCCGCAGCGCCTGCAGCACGGCGTCCGGGTCGCGGAGCGGCGGGGCCGGCAGGTCGTCGAAGGCGCGGTAGACGGCGGCCGTCGCGAGCGCGCCGGCGTCGACGCCGACGACCCAGTGGGCCGTCCCGCGCGCCAGCACGCTGGCGACCGACGTCCCGGTCCCTCCGGCCAGCGCCGTGCCGCCGAGGACGCAGAACGGGACGTCCGAGCCGACCTCGGCCGCGAGCTCGCGCAGGCGCTCGGGACCGAGCGCCGTCCCCCAGGCGCGGTCGAGACCGACCAGCGCCGCCGCCGCGTCGGCCGAGCCGCCGGCCATGCCGGCCGCGACCGGGATGCGCTTCGTGAGGTGCAGCCGGGTGGTCGGACCGCCGTCGCCGGGCTCGGTGCCCATGCCGACCTCGCGCATCAGGCGCCGGCCGGCGACGAGGACCAGGTTGTCGTCGCCGAGCGGGACCGCATCGCCGGTGGTCCCGTCCGCGGTCAGCACCAGCCCCATCCGCCGCCGCGCCGCGGGGTGGAGCGCCTGCCCGTCGTCCCAGCGGATCCGCAGCGTGTCGTGCAGCGTCACGGTCTGCAGCACGGAGACCAGGTCGTGGTAGCCGTCGGGGCGCCGCGGGCCGACCGCGAGGTGGAGGTTGATCTTGGCGGGGACGCGGACGCGCAGCCGGGTCGTCCCGTCCCCCGCCACGCGCGCCTCCGCTCCCGCCCCGGCGATGCCCCCGGCACCGACCGCCCCAGCCCCGCGGGCAGCGTAGGGGCGGCCACGACGCGGCCCGCCCGGCGGTCAGCGCCCTGTGGACGGCGCGTCGAGGGCGGGGCCGAGCGCGTCGGCCAGCGCCAGCAGGACCGGGGGTCCGAGGCGCTCGGCCCGCTCGCCGGGGTCGACGCCGACCGACGTCAGCGCGGCGGCGAGGGCCGCGGTGTCGAGCGGCGCGAGCGCGTTGCGCAGCGTCTTGCGGCGGGCCGCGAAGCCCAGCTCGACCAGCCGCGACAGCCGCGCGTACCGGATCCGGTCGGGCGCGTCGGGACGGCGGCGCAGGCGCACCATCGCGCTGTCGACGTTGGGGACCGGCAGGAACACCCCGCGCGGGACGGCCAGCGCGACGCGGACCTCGGCCAGCACCTGCAGCCGGACGCTGACCGCGCCGTAGGCGGGCGTGCCGGGTGCGGCGGCCCACCGTTCGCCGACCTCCCGCTGGACCATCACGAACGCGTCGGTGAACGCCCCGGTCGCCATCGCGGTCACGACCACGGCCGTCGCGACCCCGTACGGCAGGTTCGCGACCAGCCGGGCCGGCCCGCCGTCGACCAGCGCGGCGAGGTCGACGTCGAGCGCGTCGGCGTGGTGGAGCTCGACGTTGTCGAGGTCGGCGAGGACCTCGCCGAGGGCGGTGACGAACCCGGCGTCGAGCTCGACGGCGACGACGCGGGCGACGGCCGGCGCGAGCCCGAGCGTCAGCGAGCCGAGACCCGGCCCGACCTCGAGGACGACGTCGTCGGGGTCCAGGTCGGCGGCCGCGACGATGCGCCGGACCGTGTTCGGGTCGACGAGCAGGTTCTGACCGTCGCGTCGGCGCATCGCGAGGCCGTGGCGGTCGATCAGCGCCCGCGCCGCCGTCGGGGTCAGCAGCGCGGGTGCGTCCATCGTCGCGCCGCGCTCAGCGCAGCCCGAGCCGACGCGAGCAGGCCGGCCAGGCCTTCCAGCCCTGCACGGCGAGGACGCGCTCGGCGACGGCGATCTGCTGCTCGCGGGACGCCTCGGACGCGAGGTCGGGGAACCCGGCGGGGCGGAACTCGTCCCAGGTCCGCGGGTCGAACTGCAGGCCGCCGAAGTACGACAGCGTCTCGTGGACGTGGCGGACGACGTCCCACCGGCCGCTGGCCTCGCACCGGGCCAGCTCGTCCCAGACGTCGGGGCGGACGACGGGCCGCGCGCCGACCCGCTCGACGCGGGCCTCGGCCGCGACGAGCACCTCGCGCGAGACCACCTCGCGCGCGACCTCGACCCCGTCGTGCAGGGTGACGCGCACCTGCTGGCGCTCGGCACCGTCGCGACCGGCCCGCACGACGCGGACCGCGCCCTCGTAGAGGTCACGGGTCAGCTCGCGGACGACGGGCCGCCGGACGGTGAGGACCTCCTCGGCCTCGACGACCTCGACGCGGTGCACGGCGATCGCGGTCCCGTGAGCGAGCGGCGCGTCGGGGTCGGGGATGACGACGTGGTGGTCCTCGAGCGCGACGCCGAGGTCGACGAGCACGCCCGCCGCCGTCGTCGCGGGGCTCCACCCGATCAGCGTGACGCCCTCGACGACCGCGCGGACGGGCATCGGCAGGGTCACGCGGACCACGTCGCCGTCGACGAGGTCGGCGTCCCGGTCGCGGACCGTCTCGGCCCGGCTCCGCTCGCCGCTGGTCAGCCCGGCGGCGGAGAGCGCGCCGGCGACCGTCGCGTCCGGGGTGCGGACGTCGTGGCGCTCACGGCCGTTCACGAGCACGGTCACGTCGACGGCCCGCTCGACGGCGACGGCCCCGGCGCTGGGCGCGGGATCGGTGGCGGCCGGCAGGACCCGGTCGTCGGGGCCGACCCGGACCCCGGCGGCCTCCAGCAGCTCGCCGACGGTGGCGGCGTGGGACCGCACGACCCGCTCGCGCCCGTCGACCGCCACGGGGACGGTGGGAGGGGCGGCGAGCGGCGGGAGCAGCGCGGCGGCGAGGACGAGGAGGACGAGGGGCCCCCGGACGGGGTGCGGGAGGGGGCCGGAGCGGTCCTGCGGCGCCGCGGTGGACGCGGTCGGCGGCATGCGGGGAGGGTAGGTACGGGGCCCCCCGCCGCCCCGGAGGCGCCCCGGCCCTGTGGACGACCGTCCGGAAGGGCCTCCGGGCCGCCCCGGTGGACGTCCCTCGCCTCAGGCCGGGCGGGCGGGGAGCGCGCGCTCGGCGTTCGCCAGCACCGCCGCGGCCAGGCGGTCGGCGTCCTCCCCCCGGACCTCGGCCAGCCGCTCGAGCGTCAGCCCGACGTAGGACGGGTCGTTCGGGGCGCCGCGGTGCGGGTGCGGGGTGAGGAACGGCGCGTCGGTCTCGGTCAGGACCAGCTCGGTCGGGACGAGCGCCGCGACCTCACGCAGCGGGCCGGCGTTCGTGAACGTGACGTTGCCGGCGAACGAGTGGAACCACCCGTTCGCGATCGTCCGGGCCGTCACGGCGGGATCGCCCGAGTAGCAGTGGAGCACGACGCGGCGACCGGCCCAGCCCTCGTCCTCGAGGATCCCGACGCAGGCGTCCCACGCGTCGCGGCAGTGGATCATCACGGTCAGGTCGTGGCGGTCGGCGATCGCGAGCTGGGCGCGGAGGGCCGCCTCCTGGACCGCGGGCGACGTGCGGTCCCGGTAGCGGTCGAGGCCGACCTCGCCGACGGCGACGACGCGCGGGTGGGACGCGAGCCGGTCGATGGCGGCCAGCGCCTCGGGCGTGGCGGTGTCCGTGTCGTTGGGGTGGATGCCGACGGCGGCGCGGACGTCCGGCTGGGCCGCGGCGTTCGCGACCGCGGCCGCCGACGAGGCGACGTCGGTGCCGACGTCGACCATCAGCACCACGCCGGCGGCTCGGGCCCGCGCCAGCTGCGCGTCCACGTCGAGCTGCTCGTGGTGCCCGAGGTGGCAGTGGGTGTCGACGAGCGGGCGGGTCACGCGTCCTTCTCCGGTCCCGCGGCGGCGGCCAGCACCGCCGCGTACAGCGCGCGCCGCGGCAGGCCGCGCGCCGCCGCGACCGCCGCGACCGCGTCACGCGTCGACGCGCCCTCGGCGACCCGCGCCGCGACCGCCGCGAGGTCGTCGGCGCCCGGCGCGTCCGGCGCGACCGGCGCCGGCGCACCGCCGAGCACCAGCGTGACCTCGCCGCGGACCTCGCCGAGGCCGTCGCGCAGCGCCCCGAGGGTGCCGCGCCGGACCTCCTCGTGCAGCTTCGTCAGCTCGCGGCACAGGACGGCCGGGCGGTCGTCGCCGCAGGCGGCCGCGAGGTCCGCGAGGTCGGCGGCCGCGCGGTGCGGGGCGACGAACAGGACGGCGGTCCGCGGTTCGTCGGCGAGCTCGGCCAGCCGCTCGGCCCGCGCGCGGCCGCGCCGGGGCAGGAACCCCTCGAAGGTGAACCGGTCGGTCGGCAGGCCCGACGCGACGAGCGCCGCCAGCGGCGCCGAGGCGCCGGGGACGGGGACGACCGGCAGCCCCGCCGCGACGCAGCCGCGCACCACCGCCAGGCCGGGGTCGCTGACGAGCGGCGTCCCGGCGTCCGTGACGAGCGCGACGGTCGCGCCGCCCGCGACCCGGGCGACGACCTCATCCACGCGCTCGCGCTCGTTGTGCTCGTGCAGCGAGCGCTGGGGCGCGTGGCTGCCGACGTGGGCCAGCAGTCGCCCCGTCCGACGCGTGTCCTCGGACAGCACGAGGTCGGCCGTGCGCAGGGTCTCGGCGGCGCGGACCGTGAGGTCGCCGAGGTTGCCGATGGGCGTGGCGACCACGTGGAGCGCGCCGGTCGTCGGCCCGGGGTCCTGCCGCGGCTGGGTCACGCGGACACCGCCGGTCGTCGTGGCGCCGTGATGGGTGGAGGTGAGCGGATTTGAACCGCCGACTTCTTCGTTGCGAACGAAGCGCTCTGCCGGGCTGAGCTACACCCCCGAAGGGCCGGCGGAGTGTAGCCGCGGGCGGAGGGCCACCCGGGGCCCCACCGGGCCCCGGGACGTCAGCGGGCCCAGCTGCGCAGCCGGACGACGTCCGCCGCGCTGCCGGCCGCGAGCAGCAGCTCCCCGGTGACCTCGTCGTGCAGGGCCGGGGCCGGCCGCCGCAGGTCGAGGTCGACGACGACGCGCCGCGCGGCCGCGCGCTGGAGCGTCAGCCGCCGCAGCACGACGACCGTCGTCGCGGTCGCGGCCACCAGCAGGCCGGCGACCGTCCAGGCCAGCGCCCCCCCGACGAGCGGTGCCGCCACCAGCGACAGGGCCGTCGCGCCGACGAGGCGGACGAACCGGGTCCGGCGTCGCGCGACGAGGGGATCCTCGCGGCGCGGGGCCCGACCGTTGGGGCGCGCGGGACTCACGGGCGCGCCCGGCGCCGCCCGTCGCGGCTCGCGGACCCGCGGGTCGACGCGCGGACCGCGGGACGCCGCCCCGTCGGCGCCGTCGCGCAGGCCGTCCATCGCACGGCGGAACCCCCCGACGGACGTCCGCGGCGACGTCCGGATGCGGGACCGTACTGCGCTGGGCAGGAGCAGGGCGACCCAGACGAGGACCAGCAGCAGCAGCGAGGCGTTCGCCCGCACCCCGCCACCTCCGACGCCGGCACCGGCCCTGCCGTGGGCCGCGACGACGCTAACAAGGGGGTCCCGCGTTCCCTCGGAGGCGCGACCACGGATCCGGCCGGCGCGGTCGGCACGACCGCACGGCGGGGCCGGTCAGCGCGCGCCGGCGTCCGTGAGGTCGACGTCGCCCGAGCGGCCACCGGTCTTGCGCAGCAGGCGCAGGTCGGTGACGACCGCGTCGCGCTGCACGGCCTTGACGAGGTCGTACACGGTCAGCGCCGCGACCGAAGCGGCGGTCAGCGCCTCCATCTCGACGCCGGTGCGGTCGCGCGCGGTCGCCGTCGCGACGATCGCGACGCGGCCGGCGTCGCGGTCGACCTCGAGGTCCACGGCGACCGAGGTCAGCGCGATCTGGTGGCAGAGCGGGATCAGCTCGCTCGTCCGCTTCGCGGCCTGGATCCCGGCGACGCGGGCCAGCGCCAGCGCGTCGCCCTTCGGCAGCGCCCCGTCGGCCAGCAGCGCCGCCGTCGCCGGCGTGACCACGACCGTGCAGCCCGCGACGGCGGTCCGCTCGGTGACGTCCTTGCCACCGACGTCGACCATGCTCGCGCGGCCACGCGCGTCGAGGTGCGTCAGCCCGTCGGGCCGGTCGCCGTCGCCCACGCCGGACCCGCTCACCCGTCGACGAGGAGCATCACGCGGACCTCCTCGCCGACGCGGACCTCGGTGACGTCCTCGGGGATCACCGCCAGCCCGTCGGCCTGCGCGATCGACGTGATGATGTGCGAGCCCTGCGCGCCGGTCGGTCGGGCCGTCCAGCCGCCGTCCTCGCGGGCCAGCCGGACGCGGAGGTAGCCGCGCTTGTGCGGCGGCGCGGTCAGCGGCTCGGCCGCCCGGGCGCGGACGGTCGGCCGGTGCACGTCGCGCCGCCCCTGCAGGGCGCGGATGGCCGGACGGACGAACACCTCGAAGGACACGAAGCTCGAGACCGGGTTGCCGGGCAGGCCGATGACCGGCGTGCCGCCGATCCGACCGCGGATCTGGGGCATGCCGGGCCGCATGGCGACGCGGGCCGCGACCGCCTCGCCGAGCTCGGCGACGACGTCGGCCAGCAGGTCCCGGGTGCCGGCGCTCGCCCCGCCGGTGCAGACGAACAGGTCCGCGTGGCCGAGGTTGGCCTCGAAGGCCTCGGCCAGGGCCGAGCGCGAGTCCGGGACGATCCCGGTCGAGAACGGCAGGCCGCCGGTCGCACGGACCAGCGCCGAGAGCATCGGCCCGTTCGAGTCGCGGACCTGACCGGGACCGGGCGTGCGGTCGGCGGGGACGATCTCGTCGCCGGTGACCATGATCACCACGCGCGGGGCCGGGATGCACCGGATCCGGGCGACGCCCGCGGCGCTGAGCAGCGCGATGTCCGCCGGCGCGAGCCGGCGTCCTGCCGTCACCAGCTCCTGGCCGGGGACGAGGTCCTCGCCGGCGTGGCGGACGTTCTCGCCGAGTCGGACGGGCAGGTGGAACGCGACCTCGTCGGCCGTCCCGCCCGTCACCTCGACGGGGACGACGGCGTCGGCGCCCGGTGGGATCGGCGCGCCGGTCATGATGCGCACGCACGTCCCCGGTGCGACGGCGACCGGTTCGCCGCCCGCGACGACCTCGCCGGTGACCGGCAGGTGGACCGGCGACGTCCGCGACGCGCCGGCCAGGTCCGAGGCGACGACGGCGAACCCGTCCATCGCCGAGTTGTCGCTGGCCGGGACGGTCGTGGCGCAGACGACCGGCTCGGCCAGCACCAGGCCGAGCCCGTCGGCGACCCGCAGCTCGATCGGGTCGGGCGCGGGCAGCGAGGCGAGGATCCCCTCGAGGTGCGCGTCGACGCCGATGAGCTCGTGGGGCAGCGTCACCTCGTCGCGGTCCATGCCGACGAACCGGGTCACGGGGCGTCCTCCGTCGCGGCGGCCGCGCGGGCCGCGAGGTCGTCGAGGTTGTCGCGGAGCCACGCTACGAGGGCCGGCCCGAGGTCGGGCCGGCGCGCCGCGAAGGCCAGCGACGCGGTCAGCAGGCCCAGCCGGTCACCGGCGTCGTGCCGCGGCTCGTCGAGGACGATGCCGACGAGCGGCGCGTCCGCCGCGAGCGTGCGCAGCGCGTCGGTCAGCTGGATCTCGCCGCCGCGACCCGGGGCGGTGCGGTGGAGCAGGCCGAAGACCTCGTGCGGCAGCACGTACCGGCCGATGACGGCGAGGTCCGACGGGGCCGTGCCGACCGCCGGCTTCTCGACGAGGTCGGTGATCGTGACCTCGCCCGGTCCGGCGCCCGGCAGCGGATCGCCGACCGTCGCGACGCCGTACTGCGCGAGCGCCACGGGGTCCGAGGTGCGCATCAGGGCGACGACGCCCCGGCCGGTCCGCTCGTGGGCGGCGACCATGCGCGCGAGGAACGTCGAGTCGGGCTCGAGCAGGTCGTCGCCGAGCAGGACCGCGAACCCGTCGCCGGGGCGCACGTGGCCCTCGGCCATCAGCACCGCGTGGCCGAGCCCGAGCGGCTCGGCCTGGCGCACGGCGTGGACGGTCGCGAGGTCGGCGAGCCCGCGCACCAGCGCCAGGTCGGCGTCGCGGCCCTTCGCGGCCAGCGCCGCCTCGAGGTCGAGTCGGCGGTCGAAGTGGTCCTCGATCGCGGCCTTGCCGGCCGCGGTGACGAGCAGGACATCCGAGAGACCGGCCCGCACGGCCTCCTCCACCACGTACTGGACGGACGGACGGTCGACGACCGGCAGCAGCTCCTTCGGGACCGCCTTCGTGGCCGGGAGGAAGCGCGTGCCGAGGCCCGCGACGGGCAGCACGGCGGTGCGGACCACGCGGCCTCCTCGTGCTGCGCCGCGGCACCGGCGGCCGGACGAGCGTAACCGCGGTCGTAGGCTCGGCCCCATGACCGACGCGAAGCTGCCGCTGCGCCGGGAGCGGCTCGCTGCCGGGCGAGCGGTGCCGCCGGAGGTCCGCGCCGAACGCGACGCCGCGGTGGTCGCCGCCCTGCGGGCGCTCCCCGAGGTCGCGACCGCACGGGGACTCCTCCTCTACGCCGCGCTGCCGGGCGAGCCGGACCTCGGCTCCCTCGTGGCCGACCCGCCGCCCGGTGCGACGGTGCTGCTGCCCCGCGTCGAGGGCGACGACGTCGTCGCCGTGCCCCTCCGCCCCGGCGAGGCGCTGGTCGCGGGCGCGCTCGGCGTGCGCGAACCCACGGGCGTCGCCGCGCCCGACACCGACGTCGACGTGGTCGTGCTGCCCGGCGTCGCGTTCGACGCGGAGGGGTGGCGGCTCGGCCGCGGCGGCGGCCACTACGACCGGCTGCTGGCCCGCCTCGCCGGACGGGTGGTCGCCGTCGGTGTCGCGGACGAGGACGCGGTCGTCGCCGCGGTCCCCCGCGAGCCGCACGACCGACCCGTCGACGTCCTGGTCACGGATGCGTCGGTCCGGCGCAGGCCCGGGGGCGGGACCGGGGCCGCGACCGCCGCGCGCGCGTAGCCTCCGCGCTCGACCGGCCGGGCCCCCGCGGCCGGCCGACCCGGAGGACCCGTGCCGACCTACGAGTACGCCTGCCGCGGCTGCGGCCGCAGCCTCGAGGTCGTGCAGTCGTTCTCGGACGACCCGCTGACGACCTGCGAGGAGTGCGGCGGCGAGCTGCGCAAGGTGTTCTCGGCGGCTGGCCTGATCTTCAAGGGCTCGGGCTGGCACATCAAGGACTACGCCGGGTCCGGTCGTGCCGGCGGTTCGACGTCGGACAGCTCGACGAGGTCGTCCTCCTCCGAGGGCGCGGCGTCCTCGGGTGGGTCGACGTCCGCGGCACCCGCGAGCGGCTCCGGTGGCTCGGGCGACTCGGGTGCATCCGCGTCCTCGTCGTCGGGCTCGTCGTCGTCCTCGTCGGGGGACTGACCGCCGTCCACAGGTCGCGGACCGGCCCTTGCACCGGCACCCGGGCCCGGGTCGCCTGACCCCATGCCCCCCGCGCCGCGTCCACTCCACCGCCTGCTCGCCGCGTGGCCGGGGCTCGGGGGGCCTCCCCCGACGGTGCCGGCCGTCGTCGACGGTGCGCTCGAGCGGTGGTGGGCGCTGCCGCCGCGCCTCCGCGCCGCCGCCGCGCTGGCCGCGCTGCTCCTCGTCGCCGGCAGCGGCGTGCTGCGGGTGGCGCGCAGCCCCTACGGCCCACCGGTCGCCGTCGTGGTCGCCGAGCGCGATCTGGCGGTCGGCGACCCGGCGGCCGGGGCCGTCGCGGCGGAGCGACGACCGCTGACGCTGGTCCCGCGCGACGCGGTCGTCGAGCTGCCGGACGAGGCGACGCTCGCGATGGGCGTCGTCGCGGGGACCGTGCTGACCGCCCGCCACCTCCGCCCGGGCGGCCCGCTCGCCGACCTGCCGGCGGGGTCGACCGCGGTCGCCGTGCCGGCCGACGCCGTCCCCGGCGCGAGCCCCGGCAGGCGGCTCGACGTCATCGTCGTGCGCTCCGACGGCGGCGGGGCGGTGGTCGCGCCCGACGCGCGCGTCCTCGCGACCGAGGGCGACCGGGTATGGCTGACCGTGCCGCGCGCGGCCGCGCCGGACGTCGCCGCGGCCGCGGCGCGCGGCCTGCTCTCGGTGGCGCTGCTGCCCGGCTGAGGGCGGCCGGCCCCGGCGTGCAGCCACTCGGCGGCGCCCATGACGAGGCCGTGCACGCGGGACCCCCGACCGTCGGATGCGCAGCGTGCCACGCGGTCGCCGATGCGGACCAGGGTCCTCCTACCCTGCCCTCCGCGCCGGTCGGGCGCGTCCACCGGACGCCCCGCGGACCCCGGGGGTCCACGTGCTCATGCTCCAGGCGTTCGTGCTCGGGCTCGTGCAGGGCGCGACCGAGTTCCTGCCCGTGTCGTCGTCGGGCCACCTGCAGGCGGTGCCGTTCCTGCTCGGATGGGACTCGGGGAGCCTGGCCTTCGACGTCGCGGTCCACGTCGGGACACTGCTGGCCGTGCTGCTGGTCTTCCGCGCCGACCTGTGGGCCATGCTGCGCGCGGTGATGAGGCCCGCCGACGACGGCGACGGGGCGAGGGCGGCCCGGCGACTCGTCGGCCTGCTGGGGGTCGCGAGCGTCCCCGCGGCCCTCGTCGGCCTGCTGCTCGGCGACGCCGTCGAGGCGGCGTTCGACCGGCCGCTCGTCGTCGCCGGGGCGCTGGTGCTGACGGCGGCGATCCTGTGGTGGTCCGAGCGGCGGCGGACCGCGCTCGGGACCGTCGAGCCGGACGCCGACCCCGACGCGCGGACGCTCGGCGGCGTGCCGTGGCGGGCGGCGGTGGGGGTCGGCGCCGCGCAGGCCCTGGCGGTCCTGCCGGGGCTGTCCCGCTCGGGCACGACGATCGCCGCCGGGCTGGCGCTGGGGCTGTCCCGCGCCGAGGCGGCCCGGCTCTCCTTCCTGATGCTGATCCCGGTGACGCTGGGAGCGGCGGCGCTGACGCTGCCCGATCTCGCGACCGCGGCGCCCGGGACGCTGCCGTTCGGGCCGTCCGAGGTCGCGGTCGGCGTCGCGACGTCGGCGGTCAGCGGGGTGCTCGCGATCCGGTTCCTGCTGGCACTCGTCGCCCGGCGCGACCTGCTGGTGTTCGCGCGGTACGTGCTGGCGCTGGCCGCCGTCCTGCTGGTCGCGATCGCGGTCCGGGGGTGAGCGCGGAGCGCGACGGGCCCGTCGGCCGCTCGGTCGCGGACCGGCCGCCCGTCTCGGGCGCCGTCCTCGCCGGCGGTCGCTCGCGGCGGCTCGGACGCGACAAGCGGTTCGTGACCGTCGGCGGCGAGCCCCTCCTGACGCGGACCGTCGGCCTGCTGGCCGCCGTCGCCGACGACGTCACGGTGGTCGTCGCCGACGCGGGCGATCGCGACCGGGTGCTCGCCGCGGCCGGACGCGCGCTGGCACCGCCGCGGCTGCGGACCGCGGTCGACGCGCGGCCCGACGCGGGACCGATCGCCGGGCTCGAGGCGGCGCTGGCGGCGGCCGTCCACCCGTGGGTGGTGGTCCTCGCGACGGACCACCCGCGGCTCCCGCTCGAGGTCGTGGCGCTGCTCGCCGACGCGGCGCGTGCCGCGGAGGGACGGGCCGCCGTCGCGCTCGAGGGGCCGCTCGGTCCGGAGCCGCTCCTCGCCGCCTACCGCCGCGACGCCGCCGGCGCGGTCGGACGGCTGCTCGACGCGGGGACGCGGCGTCTGGTGGACGTGCTGGGCACGCTCGATCCCGTGGTCGTCCCGCGCGCGACGTGGACGGCGGTCGATCCGGACGCGGCGGCGCTGCGCGACGTCGACACGCCGGAGGACCTCCACGAGGACCGGGCCGAGGACCGCGGCTGACCGTCCGGGCGGACGCGAGGGCTCACAGCCCGAGCAGCAGTCCGACGACCTCCCGGATCCTCGCGACGTCGGCCGGTCCCACGTTCCCGATGACGGGCCCGAGGCGCTCGACCGCGACGGCGCGCACGTGCTGGCACTGCGCGGCCGACGCCGCGTCGAGCCCGTTCGCCGCGTCGGGGTCGAGCCCGACCTCGACCCGACGGGGGCGGAGCCGGGAGGTGAGCGGGACGACGTGCACGACGTTCGGGCCCTGGTCGAGGACCCCCTGCGCCGTCACCACCACGACGAGCCGCACGAAGCCCGCCTCCCGACCGGCCGGGAGGCCGAGGTCGGCGCGGACCACGTCACCCGAGGTCAGCATCGAGCCAGGCCCGCTCGTCGGTGTCGAGCGGTTCGGCCAGCTCGCGCCCGAGCGCCTCGCGGTGGAGGGCCCTCAGCGCCTCCCGCGCCACGGCGTCCACCGTCACCCCCCGACGCCGCGACTCGCCGAGGAACGCGGCGTGGGTCTCGGCGTGGACGCGGAGCATGCGGGAGGAGGTCATCGGCGCAGTATACGCATCCGTCTACATGCGTCGCGCTCCCTCGGGGTCGGGTCGGGGCCAGCGGACCCGCTCCCCGGCACCGTAGGGAGGGCGCATCCCGACGGGATCCTCGGAACCCGGACGCTGCGGACGACGCCGGGTCAGGCGCGGCGGGCCAGCGCCTCGGCGTCGCGCGCGATCCGCCGTGCCATGCGCGGGAACATGAACGCGTGGACCGGGACGAGCACGTACCAGTAGGCCCGGCCCCACAGTCCGCGCGGCGCGAACCGCGCGTGCTGCTCGAGCACCGCGCCGTCGTCGTCCGGCCGGATGCGGTACTCGAGCCAGGCCTCGCCCGGGACCTTCATCTCGGCGCGCAGCCGCAGCAGCCCGTCGGGACCGTCGCTGCCGGGCCGGCGCAGGGCCTCGACGCGCCAGAAGTCGACCGGCTCACCGACCGCGAGCTGCTGCGGGTGCCGACGGCCGCGACCGAGCCCGACGCCGCCGACCATCTTGTCGATGCCCCCGCGCAGCACCCAGAGGAACCGCGGCGTGTGGTAGCCGCGGTCGCCCCCGAGCGAGGTGACCGCGTCGTACAGCGCCGCCGGCGAGGCGTCGCACCGCGTCCGGCGCAGGTCCTCGAGCAGCGTCCCGCCGGCCCAGGCCGGGTCCTGCGGGTCG
The DNA here is from genome assembly GCA_041163265.1 of Actinomycetota bacterium. Lineage (GTDB taxonomy): Bacteria > Actinomycetota > Nitriliruptoria > Nitriliruptorales > Nitriliruptoraceae > CSBr16-57R1. The sequence goes on along the minus strand of JBEARL010000005.1, from coordinate 14,297 downwards.
GGCGTGGCGGCCAGGTCGAACGGCACGCGGTCGCCACCGCCGGCGCTGGCCCACGTCGTCGCGACGTCGAGGTCCTGGATGCGGCGGAGCGCCAGCCGGACCGCGTCGTCGAACGACGTCCGCTCGAACGGCATCAGCCGATCGGCCGCGTCGTCGCGGACGACGACCTCGTTCACGAGGCTGTCGACGAGCGGCCGCGCGGTCCCCGTCGGCAGCGGCGTGACCAGCCCGACCCAGAGCGACGACAGCCGCGGGCTGAGGACCGGCACCGGGATGATGACGCGGCGGCGCAGGCCCGCGACCGCGGCGTAATGGTGCATCATCTCGCGGTAGGTCAGGACGTCGGGGCCGCCGATCTCGAGCACGCGGCCGGCCGACTCGGGCACGTCGAGGACGCCGACGAGGTAGCGCAGCACGTCGCGGACGGCGATCGGCTGGGTGCGCGTGTCGACCCACCGCGGCGTGGTCATCACCGGCAGGACCTCGGTGAGGTGCCGCAGCATCTCGAAGGAGACGCTGCCGGAGCCGATGACGACGCCGGCGCGCAGTTCGGTCACCGGCACCGGCCCCTCGGCGAGGATGCGGCCGACGGCCTGGCGCGACCGAAGGTGCGTCGAGAGCGCGTCGGCCTCGTCGCCGAGCCCCCCGAGGTAGACGATCCGGCCGACGCCGGCGGCCGCGGCCGCGTCGCGGACGGTGCGGGCCGCCGCGGCCTCGCGCTCGGCGAAGTCCGGCGCGCCGTCCATCGCGTGGACCAGGAACATGACCGCGTCGACGCCGGCGCAGGCCGCCTCCATCGAGGCGCGGTCGGTCGCGTCGGCCGCGACGACCTCGACCCGGTCCCGCCACGACCGACCGTCGAGCTTCGCGGGGGTCCGAGCGGCGCACCGGACGCGGTGGCCGGCGGCCAGCAGCTCGGGCACGAGGCGGCCACCGACGTAGCCGGTGGCGCCGAGGACGAGGACGTGCACGGGGGCTCCGAGCCGCGCGGGGTCGACCGCGGCGGTCACCGTGAGGTTCGCCGCTGCCGACCCGGCGGACCGGACCGTCCGGACGACCACGCGGGGAGGCTCGGACCGCCCGGCCCGCCCGGCCCGGCCGTCAGCGCCGGGTCAGCGGCTTGTAGCGGACCCGGGTCGGGTTCAGGGCGGCGTCGCCCTTGCGCCTCCGCAGGTCCTCGGCGTACTCGCTGTACCCGCCGGGGAACCACACGACCTCGCTGTCCCCCTCGAACGCGAGGATGTGGGTCGCGACGCGGTCGAGGAACCAGCGGTCGTGGCTGGTGATGACCGCGCAGCCGGCGAAGTCCAGCAGCGCCTCCTCGAGGGACCGCAGCGTGTCGACGTCGAGGTCGTTCGTCGGCTCGTCGAGCAGGAGCAGGTTCGCCTCCTCCTGCAGCAGCTTCCCGAGCTGGATGCGGTTGCGCTCACCGCCCGAGCAGGACCCGACCTTCTTCTGCTGGTCGGCGCCGACGAACCCGAACGCGGCGGCGTAGGCGCGGGACGCCATCTCGGTCGAGCCGAGCCGGACCCAGTCGCCGCCGCCGGTGATCTCCTCGAACACGGTCCGGTCGGCCGCGAGGCCCGCGCGGGACTGGTCGACGTAGGACAGCACCACCGTGTCGCCGACGCGCAGCGTCCCCGCGTCCGGCTCGACCACGTCATCGCCCGTCGCGCGACCCGCGGCCGTGACGATCATCCGGAACAGGGTCGTCTTCCCGGCGCCGTTCGGGCCGATCACGCCGACGATCGCGCCCGGCGGGAGCGAGAACGACAGGTCCTCGTAGAGCAGCCGGTCCCCGAACCCCTTCGCGATGCCGTCGGCCTCGACGACGACGTTCCCGAGCCGCGGTCCCGGCGGGATCATGATGATCGGCTTCGTGACCTGCTTCGGCCGCTCCTGCGTCAGCAGCGTCTCGTAGGCGGCGACGCGGGCGCGGGCCCGGGTGCGCCGACCCTGCGGCGTCTGCTTGACGTACTCGGCCTCCTCGGCGAGCTGGCGCTGGCGGGAGGACTCCTCCTTCTCCTCCTGCGCCAGGCGGGCCCGCTTCTGCTCGAGCCAGCCGGAGTAGTTCCCCTCGTAGGGGTAGCCGTGGCCGCGGTCGACCTCGAGGATCCAGCCGGCGACCTCGTCGAGGAAGTACCGGTCGTGGGTGATCGCGACGACCGTGCCCGGGTACTCGTTGAGGTGCCGCTGCAGCCACGCGACCGTCTCGGCGTCGAGGTGGTTGGTCGGCTCGTCGAGGAGCAGCAGGTCCGGCCGGGTCAGCAGCAGCCGGCAGAGCGCGACGCGGCGCCGCTCGCCACCGGACAGCGTCGCGACGTCGGCCGAGCCGTCCGGGACGCGCAGGGCGTCCATCGCGATCTCGACCTCGCGCTCGACGTCCCAGGCGCCCGCCGCGTCGATCGCGTCCTGGACCTCGGCCATGCGGTCGTACACCTTCTGCATGGCCGCGTCGTCGAGCTCCTCCGAGAGCTTCGCGGTCAGTGCGTTGTACTCGTCGATCAGCTGCAGCTTGTCGCCGAGCGCCTCCATGATGTTGCCGCGGACGTCCTTCGTCGCATCGAGCTCGGGCTCCTGCGGCAGGTAGCCGACGGTGGCGCCCTTCGCCGGCCATGCCTCGCCGTCGAACTCGGCGTCGACGCCGGCCATCACGCGCAGCAGCGTCGACTTTCCGGCGCCGTTCGGGCCGATGACCCCGATCTTCGCGCCCGGCAGGAACGACAGCCAGATGCCGTCGAGGACCTTCTTCCCGCCGGGGACCGTCTTCGACAGCCCCTTCATCACGTACACGTACTCGGCCACCGCGCACCCCGGGTCGACGACGGGGCCGGACGCTACTCCCCTACCCTCCGCCGCCATGCCGCCGTTCGCCGCCTCGCTGCTGGTGCTCCTGTCCTCCGCGGCGGTCCTCGTCCTCGAGCTGCTCGCTGCCCGGCTGCTCATCCCGTACGTCGGGAACACCCTCGAGACCTACACGGCGATCATCGGCGTCGTCCTCGCCGGCATCGCGCTGGGGACGTGGCTGGGCGGCCGGGCGGCCGACCGGCGCGACCCCCGTCGGCTGCTCGCTCCGCTGCTCGTCGCGGGCGGCGCGCTGGCCGCGATCGCCGTACCGCTGGTCGACGGCCTCGGCGCCGGCCTGCGCGGTGCGAGCCCGCTGACGACGACGATCCTGACCACGCTGACGTTCCTCGCGCCGGCGGCCGTGCTCTCGGCGGTGACCCCCGTGGTCATCAAGCTGCAGCTGGCGTCGCTGGACGAGACGGGCCACGTCGTCGGACGCCTCTCGGCCCTCTCGACCGTCGGCGGCATCGCCGGCTCGTTCCTGACCGGGTTCGTGCTGGTCGCGCTGCTCCCGACCCGGGCGACCGTGCGGGCCGTGGCCGTGCTGCTGGTGCTGGGCGGCCTGCTCGTCGCGGTGCTGCTGGCCCGCGGTGGTGCGGGACGGGCGCTGGGTCGGCTCGGCGCCGACGGGTCCGCACCGCTGCTGGGCGTCGCCCCGCTGGTGCTGGCCGCGCTGGCCGGCGCGGCCTCGCTCGCGACCGACGGACCGTGCGAGGAGGAGTCGCGGTACTACTGCATCGCGGTCCGTCCGTACGCGCCGGACCCGACGGCCGAGGTGCTCTGGCTCGACACCCTGTCGCACTCGGCCGTCGACCCGAGCGACCCGTCGCGCCTCGTCTTCACCTACACGGCCTGGTACGGCGACGTCATCACGGCGACCTTCCGCGACGGAGCGCCTCTGCGGGCGCTCCACATCGGTGCCGGCGGCCTGACGATGCCGCGGTGGCTCCGCGAGGAGCACCCCGGCTCGACGCAGGTCGTCGCCGAGCTGGACCCGGCGGTCGTGCGCACGGCCGTCGACCGGCTGGGCTTCGCGCCCGGTCCCGACGTCGAGGTGCGGACCGCGGACGCGCGGGGCGTCGCGGCCGACCTGGCCGGGGACGCCGTCGAGCGCGGCGCGTTCGACCTCGTCATCGGCGACGCGTTCGGCGGCATCGCGGTGCCGTGGCACCTCGCGACCCGCGAGGCGGCGGCCGACCTGGCCGCCCTGCTGGGGCCGCGGGGCGTGTACGTCCTGAACGTCATCGACTTCGGGCCCCGCGAGTTCCTCCGCGCCGAGCTGGCGACGCTCGCCGAGGTCTTCCCGCACGTCGGGCTCGTGCGCCGGGCCGACGGGACGGGCGGCAACCACGTCGTCATCGCGTCGCACGCACCGATCGACGCGGCGGCCGTCCGTGCGGTGAACGCGGCCCGCGGGCGCGACGACGAGGTGCTGACCGGCGCGGACGTGGCCGACCTGTTCGAGGGCGCGCCCGTGCTGACCGACGACCGGGCCCCGGTCGACCAGCTGCTGACCCCGTCGCCGAGCTGACGCCGAGCCGGGCCGTCAGTCCGGGACGTTCAGGCCCTGCCCCATGGCGCGGAGCGCCGCGCGGATGCGGACCGCCGCGTCGTCGAGGTCGGCGGGGTCCGGCGACCGGTCGACGCGGTCGAACGAGAGGTCCCCGAGGTCCTCGGCCGGGAAGACGTGGACGTGGACGTGCGGGACCTCGAACCCGGCGATCATCTGCCCGACCCGCGCCCCGCCCATCGCGTCGCGCACGGCCAGGCCGACGTGGCGCGCGACCTCGGCGACCCGGGCCCACGTGGCGGGCTCGAGGTCGACCCAGTGGTCCACCTCGGCGCGGGGGACGACGAGGACGTGGCCGGGACGGATCGGCTCGATCGTGAGGAACGCGACGACGACGTCGTCGCGCCAGACGAACCGGCCGGGCAGCTCGCCGGCGATGATGCGGGTGAAGAGGCTCGGCATGCGGGGACGGTAGGCCGCGCGCCCGCGGACCGCCGCACCCCCGGACGCGGTGCGGGGGGCCCGAGGGCCCCCCGCACGCGTGTCCGGATCGCTCCGGGTCGCGACCTCAGCCGACCGGCTTGAAGTCCACGACGTACACCAGCGGACCGGCGTTGTTGGCGTCCGGCGCGATGGCGCCGGCCTCCAGACGACGGTTCGAGTAGGTGTAGAACGACGGCTTCTGCGTCAGCGGCAGCATGAAGAGCCCGTTCGGGTCCTTCGTGCGGGTCGTGACGTAGGCGTCCGCCTCGTTGTAGCAGGCGGCCCGCTCCTCGTCGTCGACGATCGTGTCGCAGGCGGAGACGAACGCGTCGAACTCGGCGTTCGCGTAGCCGTACGTGTTGTTGGTGCCGGCGTCCTGCGGCGTGAGGTACGCACCGGTCTGACCGCCCGGCCACGGACCACCGACCCACGCGAACTGGGTGATCTCCCAGGTCTCGCAGTTGCCCTCGGCGCCCTGGCTGACGACGCAGGCGATGTGGTCCTCACCGAACGGGACGCCGAAGTACGCGGCGCCCGGCGTGTTCTCGATCACGATCTCGAACCCGGCCTCCTTGAGCTGCTCCTGCAGGATCTGCTGCTGGAGCTCACGCAGGACGTTGCCGCCCGTCGTGCCGACGCGCAGCGTCAGACGCCCGCGCTCGGGGTGCTCGTAGATGCCGTCCGCGCCCTTGACGTACCCGTCGGCCTCGAGGAGCGCGGCGGCGGCGGCGATGTCGCCCTTGCCGTAGCCCGCGTTCCCGGCGTTGTCGACGTAGTACGGGCTGTTCGAGAGCCAGTACGTGTTGCCCAGGCCCTCGGCCGGCAGCGCCTCGCCGAACAGCGGCGTGTACAGCGCCTCCATGACCCGGGCCTTGTCCATCGCGTAGGCCAGCGCCTCACGGACGTCCGGGTCGCTCACGTGGCGGCCGAACGTGTTCAGGCCCCAGTGCTCGAAGACCGGGCCCGGCGACGCCGCGAGGGTGAAGTCCGGGTCGTCCCCGAAGGCCTCGCCGAACTGCAGCTGCGGCTGGGTCATGATGATGTCCGCCTCGCCGGCCTTCAGCGCGTTGATCTGCGCGTCGGTGTCGGCGACGAAGTTGATGCGGACGGACGCGACGCAGGCCACGCCCTTGTTCTTGATGTCCACGTTGTCCGGGTGACCACCGTGGTACGCGTCGTTGCGCACGAGGCCCATCGACACGCCGCGGTTCCACTCGCCGAACACCATCGGGCCGGACGAGGGCAGCGGGCCCGAGCCGTCGGCCAGCTGCCACTCGGGCAGCTGCGCGTTGGCGGCCGTCGCGTCGGCGATGGCGTGGGCCGGCATGACCTCGGTGAACAGACTCGGCCAGCCGGCGAAGAACGCCTCCATCGTGAACGAGAACTCGGTGTCGCTCGCGAGGTCCCAGCTGTCCGGGAGGATGTCGCGGGTGCCGAGGCGGCTACCGACGAGGTAGACACCGCCCTCGCCGGTCTCGCGGTCGAAGCCCTCCATGACGACGTCGTAGGTGTGCTTGACGTCGGCCGAGGTCAGCGGGGTGCCGTCGGACCAGGTCAGACCGTCGCGCAGCTGGTACGCGATGGTGACGGTGCCGTCGGCGTTCTCGGTCGCGGTGGCCGGGCCGGCCAGCAGCTCCGGCGTGTACGCGCCGGCCTCGGAGATCCCGTACAGGCCCTCCCACATGGCCGCGCGGATCCACGCGGTGATGGTGAGGTTGTTCGACGGGTCGTCGAGGTGCATGTCCGGCGGCTCCTGCTCGTGCGCCCACACGAGCTCGCCGGTCTGGGAGGCGCAGTCGTCGTAGAGACCCGCGGGGGCCTCCGCGGCGGTCTCGCCGTCGGTCGTCGGGGCAGCGGTGTCCTCGGCCTCGTCCGCGCCGCAGGCGGCGAGGATCAGGGCCGTGGCACCCAGGACGGCGAACGAGCGCCGTCCGAAGCGCAGCTTCTGCACGTGGCTTCTCCTGTGTCGGAACCCCCGCGTCGGACGGCCCCGGGCGGGGACGTCCCCCACCAGGTCGGACGCGGACGGGCGGCGGGGCCGCACCGTCGGGGGGGTCGCGGGAGCCTACTGCCGGCCTCGTAGGAGGCAAGGGTGGCCGACGGACCGTCCCGCGGGGCCGGGCCCGGTCAGCCCCGGTCGGCCGTCCCGGCCTCCCAGTCGGCGTGCAGGGCGGCGTAGGCGCCGCCCGCAGCCAGCAGCACCGCGTGCGGACCGTCCTCGACCAGCCGACCGTCGGCGAAGACGAGGACGCGCTCGGCCGCCTCGGCCGTCGAGAGCCGGTGGGCGACCGTGAGGCTGGTCCGGCCCGCCGTGACCTGCTCGATCGCCCGCCGCAGCCGGACCTCGAGCGCGGCGTCGACGGCGCTGGTCGCCTCGTCGAGGACCAGGAGGTCGGGATCGACGAGCCAGGCCCGGGTCAGCGCGACGAGCTGGCGCTCGCCGGCCGAGAGCCGTCGACCCCGCTCGCCGACCTCCGAGTCGAGCCCGTCGGGCAGCCCGTCGACCCAGTCGCCGAGGCCGAGCTCGTCGAAGGCCGCCCGGACGCGGTCGGCGCCGACGCCGGGCACCGCGTACGCGACGTTGGCGCCGACCGAGGTGTCGAAGAGGAACCCGTCCTGCGGCACGTACGCCACGCGCCGGCGCAGGTCGTCGCGCGCGACGTCCGGCAGCGGGACGCCCCCGACGAGGACCCGCCCCTCGGACGGGTCGACGAGGCGCGTGACCAGCCGGACGAACGTCGACTTGCCCGAGCCGGTCCGGCCGACGACGGCGAGGCGCTCGCCCGGCGCGACCGCGACGTCGAGGTCGTGGAGCACCCGCGGTCCCCCGGGGTACGCGAACGCGACGCCCTCCAGCCGCACGCCGAGCGGACCCGCCGGCAGCGCGACCGGTGCGGCCGGCTCGGCGAGGTCGGACGGCGTGTCGAGCACCGCGAGGATGCGGCGGATCCCCGCCCCCGCCGACTGGGCGTGGTCGAGGATCTCGACCAGCATCTGGACCGGCTCGATGAACAGCGCGACGAGGAAGAGGAACGCGACGAGCGTGCCGGGGCTGAGCCGCCCACCCGCACCGGTGACGACGCCGACGACGACGACTCCGGCGGTCACCGCCGCGGCGAAGACCTCGGCGCTCGAGAACAGGACGGCGCCGAGCCGCCCGACGCGGAACTCGGCGCGGAACTGCGCGTCGAGCGCCGCACCGGCCCGCTCCCGCGCGCGCTCCTCGGCCCCGTGGGCCCGGACGACGGGGAGGCCCGCGACGACCTCGCCCATCGCCGCGAGCGTCTCGGCGTTCCGCGCCCGGACGCCGTCGTGCGCGCGGCCGAGCACGCGCTGGAACACCGCGAGCAGCACCGCGTAGACGAGGGCGGCCGCGACCACCAGGCCGGCCAGCACCGGGTCGAGCACGACCATCACGACGAACACGAGCAGGACCTGCGCGACACCGACGAGGATCCCGACCCCGCCCCATTCGACGAACTGCGTGATCGTCTCGACGTCGCTGGTCACGCGGGCGACCAGCGCGCCGCGCCGGTCCCCGTCCGACTCGACGACCGAGAGGCGGTGGAGGTGGCGGAACGCCGTCGTGCGCAGCTGCGCCAGACCCTCGGCGGCGGCCCGGACCAGCCGGAACATCGCCCGCCACGACGCGAACCCCGCCACGACCGCCGCGACGACCGCGACCGCGCCGACGAGGAGCACCTCGTCGCGGACCAGCGCCCCGCCCTCGAGGGCCCGGTCGACCAGCTGCTGCACGGTCAGCGGCACCAGGAGGTGGCCGGCCGTCCCGACCAGCGCCAGCACCGCGGTGACGCCGACGCCGCGCGAGAGGGCCGGCGCGATGCGCGCGGCGCGGCCGAGGTCGCGCACGACCGATCGGCCCCGCACCGGGGCGTCGTCGGCGTCGGGGAGGGTGGCGGCGCTCACGGCGCGTCCCTCGCGGCCGGCTCGTCCGGTGCGCGCGCCGCCGGCGCGGTCGGCGGGCGGGGCCGGGCCCCGTCGCCGGCGCCCCCGGCGGCGTCGGCGGCGACGCCGGCGCGCCGCGCGCGGTCGTCCTCGTAGGCGCGGAGCAGCGTGGCGTAGCCGGGAACGCGCCCGAGCAGGTCGTCGTGGGTCCCGTGGGCGACGATGCGGCCGTCCTCGACGTACACGACCTCGTCTGCGAGGACGATCGTGCCCCGGCGGTACGCGACGACGACCACGGTCGAGGGAAGCTCGGCCGAGCGCAGCCGCGCCATGATCCCGGCCTCCACCGACGGGTCGACGGCCGACGTCGCGTCGTCGAGGACGAGCAGCCGGGGCCGCCGGGCCAGCGCCCGCGCCAGCGCGACCCGCTGCCGCTGCCCGCCGGACAGCGCGGCGCCGCGCTCGCCGACGCGCGTGTCGACGCCCTCGGGCAGGGCCGCGACGACGTCCTCGGCGCCGGCCAGCGCGAGCGCGTCCCGCACCGCCGCGGCGTCGATCGCGGGGTCGCCGAGCGCGACGTTCTCGGCGACGGTCCCGTCGAACAGGAACGTCTCCTGCGGGACGTACGCGACCTCGGCGGGGACCGCGCCCGCGGCGAGGTCGCGCAGGTCCCGACCGTCCAGGCGGACCGACCCGTCGGCGGGGTCCCAGAGCCGGGCCAGCAGCAGCGCGACCGTCGACTTCCCCGACCCCGTCGGCCCGACGACCGCGACCGTCCGACCGGGCGGGACCTCGAGGCGGACGTCGGTCAGCACCGGCGGCCCCTCGGCGTACGCGAACCCGACGGCGTCCATCCCGACCCCGGCCGCCCCGCCGGTCCGCGCGGGCAGGGCGCCGTGGGCCACGACGTCGTCGGCGCGCAGGACGTCCTCGACCCGCTGCCAGGCGGCCAGCCCGTTCGCGACGTCCCAGAGCAGGTACCCGATCAGCCGGATCGGGACGGTCAGCAGCGACAGCAGGTAGGACACGGCGACGAGCTCGCCGACGCCGAGGTCGCCGTCGATGACGCGGAGCATCCCGACGGCGAGGATCACCACGGTCCCGACGTTCGGCACCGCCTCCGTCGCCGACCGGAAACCCGTCCACGTCCGGCCGACGACGACGAGGGCGTCGCGCAGGTCGTCGGCCGCGCCGGCGAACCGCTCGGCCTCGGCCTCCTCCCGTCCGAGCGCGCGGACCGTCACCGCGCCGTCGAAGGACTCGTGGGCGACGCGGGCGACGGTGCCGCGGCGGCGCTGGACCTCCTCCATCGCCCGGTACGCGCGCCAGCTGCCACCGAGGTCGATCGCCAGCACGACGGCCAGCTGCAGCACCGCGAGCAGCCCCAGCAGGGGGTCGGTGGCGAGGATCACGCCAGAGGCGCCGATGAGCAGCAGCACGACGCCGGTCGCGAACGGCAGCGGGGCGAGGATGCCGGTCGCACGGTCGGTGTCGTTGTCCGAGACCGAGAGCAGGTCGCCGACGCTGCGTCCGGCGTACCACCGCAGCGAGAGGCGCAGCTCGCGCTCGACGAGCTCGCGCCGGACCCGCTGCTGCGTCCGGAACTGGAGCCACCCCGCCGCCGTGCGCCGCATCACGATGCCGACGGCCTTCGCCAGCGCGACACCGAGGAGCAGCGCGACGGCGACCGGCAGCCGGTCCCCCGGATCGACGCCCCCCGCCAGCACCGGGGTGACGACGTCCTCGACGATGCGGCCGACGACCACGGACGACGCGACGATCGCGCCCGCGAACAGCGTGGCCCCCGTCACGGCGACGGCGAACGCGGCCCGCTGCTGCCGCACGAACGAGGCGAGCAGCGCGAGACCCCGTCGCAGGACGCCGAGCGCCGAGTCCGGGCCGCCCGCGGGCGGCGCCGTCGTACCGACCGACATCGCGACCCCCAGGGGGAGAGGTGGACCTCCGGGGACCGCCGTGCGTCCGGGAGCACCGCGAGCCTACGCCCGGGACCGGGCCCGACCCCGCTGGGATACCGTCCCCCGGCCCTCCGGTTGGGCGGGCCGAGAACGGGGGAGCGGCCGGTGCTGGCGTACTCGGTGCGTCGGGTCCTCGCGACCATCCCGCTGCTGCTGCTCGGCACCTTCATCGTGTACGTGCTGGTCGCGATCTCGGGCGACCCGCTCGCGAAGCTCGTCACCTGCACGACCTGCGACCAGTCGGCCTTCGACCGCATCATCGACCTGTACGACCTCGACAAGCCGATCCCCGAGCGGTACGTCAACTGGATCGTGAACGCGGTCCAGGGCGACTTCGGTCCCGCGGTCAGCTTCGGCAGCATCGACGCCGGCGCCCTCGTGCTCGAGCGGGCCGCGAACTCGGCCCGCGTCGCGGTCCCGGCCTTCCTCCTGATCGTCACGATCGCGGTGGCCCTCGGGGTGTACTCGGCGGTGAACCAGTACTCGCGGCTCGACTACACGGTCACCGGCCTGTCGTTCCTCGGCATCTCGCTGCCGACGTTCGTGTTCGCGCTGCTGCTCCAGACCATCATGATCTGGATGCTCGAGGGGTTCGGGTGGCGGCCGTTCTACGTGACGGGCATGCGCACGGTCGAGCTGGACGGGTTCCTCGAGATGCTCCGCAGCCACGTCCTGCCCGTCGTGACGCTGGTCCTGGTGCTGACCGCCTCGGAGTCCCGGTTCCAGCGCGCGGCGATGCTCGAGGTCATCAACTCGGACTACATCCGGACCGCGCGGGCGAAGGGCGTCCCGCGCCGCCGCGTCATCCTCCGCCACGGGCTGCGCAACGCGCTGATCCCGATGGTCACCATCTGGGCGCTGGACTTCGCGGCGCTGCTCGGCGGCTCGGTCGTGACCGAGACGATCTTCGCCTGGCCGGGCCTGGGTCCGCTGTTCATCTCGGCGGTCTCGCAGCTGGACCTGAACCTCACGATGGCGATCGTGATGCTGACGTCGCTGCTCGTCATCACCTTCAACCTCGTCGCCGACCTCGCGTACGGCTGGCTCGACCCGAGGATCCGGTATGAGTGAGGCCGCGATCGACGCCCGCGAGGGCATCACGACCGTCTCGCGGTCGTTCGGACGGCAGGCCTGGGACCGCTTCCGTCGGCATCGGCTCGCGATGTTCGCGCTGGTCCTGCTGGCGCTGCTGACGCTGTCCTTCATCGTCGGGCCGTGGCTCTCGCCGTACGCGTTCAGCGACCAGGACTTCTCGGCGCTGAACCAGGGGCCGTCGCTGGCCCATCCGTTCGGGACCGACCCGATCGGCCGCGACCTGATGGTCCGGACGTTCATCGGCGGCCGGTACTCGCTGCGGATCGCGCTGCTGATCGCGGTCCTGACCACGGTGATCGGCACGGTGATCGGCGCGGTCTCCGGCTACTTCGGCGGGGCCATCGGCGCCGCGGTCGACCAGTTCATCAACCTCTTCCTCATCGTCCCGTCGCTGATCATCCTGATCGTGCTCGCGAACCGGTACGGATCGGGTCCGAACGCGATCGCCGTGGTCATCGCGCTGCTGGCCTGGCCGCTGATCGCCCGCATCGTCCGCGGCTCGTTCCTGCAGTTCCGCGAGCAGGAGTTCGTGCTGGCCGCGCGCGCCGCCGGCGCCTCGACGCGACGCATCATGTTCCGGCACATCCTGCCGAACGTCTTCGGCCCGATCGTCGTCAACGCCACGCTGCTCATCGGGACCGCGATCATCCTCGAGTCGACGCTCGGGTTCCTCGGCCTGGGCGTGCGCCCCCCGGTCCCGACGCTCGGCAACCTCATCGCCGAGGCGAAGGGTGCGCTGCAGACGAAGCCGTCGGCGGCACTCATCCCGGGTGGGTTCATCGTCGCGATCACGCTCTGCGCGAACTTCATCGGCGACGGGCTGCGCGACGCGCTCGACCCCACGTCGAGGCGCTCGTGACCGCCCCGCTGCTCGAGGTCGAGGACCTCCGCGTCACCTTCGGGACCGATGACGGCGACGTCCGGGCCGTCCAGGGGCTGAGCTTCACGGTCGCCGAGGGCGAGACGCTGGCCGTCGTCGGCGAGTCCGGCTCGGGAAAGACCGTCGCGGCGCTCGCGATCATGCGACTGCTCCCCCGGTACGCCCGCGTCGAGGGCACGATCCGCTTCCGCGGCACGTCGCTGCTGGACCTCGACGACGCGGGGATGCGGGACCTCCAGGGCGACGACCTCGCGATGGTGTTCCAGGACCCGATGACGGCGCTGAACCCGGTGATGACCATCGGCGACCAGATCGTCGAGGCCGTCCGGACCCACCGCGACGTCACCGAGGCCGCGGCCCGCGACCGCGCCGCCGAGCTGCTGGACCTCGTCGGCATCCCCGAGCCGCGCCGCCGCATCGACAGCTACCCCCACGAGTTCTCGGGTGGGATGCGGCAGCGGGCGATGATCGCGATGGCGATCTCGAACGACCCGAAGCTGCTGATCGCCGACGAGCCGACGACGGCCCTCGACGTCACCGTGCAGGCGCAGGTCATGGAGGTCATCCGGCGCGTCCAGGAGGCGACGGGGACGGCGGTGATGCTGGTCACCCACGACCTCGGGCTGGTCGCCGGGACCGCGGACCGCATCCAGGTCATGTACGGCGGCCGGATGTTCGAGTCCGGCGACACCGACACCATCTTCTACGGCTCGCGCAACCCGTACACGCTGGGACTGATGGCCTCGATCCCGTCGGCCATGGGGCGCACGGCCCGCCGCCTCGAGCCCATCCCCGGCTCGCCGCCGTCGCTGATCAACCTGCCCGAGGGCTGCGTGTTCGGTCCGCGGTGCGCCTTCGCGACCGACGCCTGCCGGACCGAGCCGGCGCTGCAGGTGCTCGACGCCGCGACCGGCCACGCGACGCGGTGCCACCGCGCCGCCGAGCTGCCGGCGCTGCTCGCGGCCCGGGCCGCCGGCGCGACCGACGCCGGGGGTGCCGCATGAGCGACCCGGTCCTCCGCGTCCGCGGCCTCACGAAGGAGTTCCCGGTCCGCCAGGGCGTGTTCCGCCGGCAGGTCGGGACGGTCTCCGCCCTCGACGGCGTCGACCTCGACGTCCGCGAGCGCGAGACGCTCGGGATGGTCGGCGAGTCGGGCTGCGGCAAGACCACGTTCGGCCGCTCGGTGCTGCGGCTCGTCGAGCCGACCTCGGGCAGCGTGGAGTTCCGGGGCGAGGACGTGCTCGCGGCCTCCCCGCAGCGGCTGCGTCAGCTGCGCCGCTCGATCCAGATCGTGTTCCAGGACCCGTTCGCCTCGCTGAACCCGCGCATGCCGGTCCGTGACATCGTCGCCGAGCCGCTCGTCATCCACGGCGCCGAGCGGCGCGAGGCCTTCGACCGGGTCGACGCGCTGCTCGCGTCGGTCGGGCTCTCGCCCGAGCACGGCAACCGCTACCCGCACGAGTTCTCGGGCGGGCAGCGCCAGCGCATCGGCATCGCCCGCGCGCTCGCGCTCGAGCCCGAGTTCGTCGTCCTCGACGAGCCGGTCTCGGCCCTCGACGTCTCGGTCCAGGCGCAGGTCATCAACCTCCTCGAGGACCTG
>JBEARL010000004.1:0-39495 GCA_041163265.1 Actinomycetota bacterium | reverse complement strand
TCCGAGAGGCCGCCGAGCACGCCGTCGAGGTCGGCCGCGACCAGCGCGGCGGCCCCCCGGGACGCGTCGGCGGCGGCGGCGCGGAGCGCCTCGGCCCGCGCGGCCTGCGCGGTCCGGTCGGACTCGGCGGCGCGGACGTCGCCCTCGACGGCGGTGCGCCGCTCGTCGGCGGCGCGCAGCCGCGCCTCGGCCAGGTCGACGGCGTCGGTCAGGCCGCGCTCGCCCTCGTCGAGGCGCTGGATCTCGGCGCGGACCGTGTCGGCCTCGCCGGCCAGCGTCGCGTCGCGAGCGGCCAGCTCGCCGACGCGAGCCTCGATGCGGCCCCGCTCCTGCTCGCGGGTGGCGACGCGCTGCTCGAGCACGACGACCTCGCCACGGCGGCGGCCGCGGTCCTCGACCTCGACGAGCGCGCCGCGGGCGGCGTCGACGTCGGCGGCGGAGGTGTCCCGCGCGGCCTCGCGGTCGGTCCGGCCGCGGGCCACCTCGTCGGCCCGCTCGCGCAGGTCGGCGCCCGAGCGCTCGAGCAGCGGCTCGCGGACGGCCTCGGTCAGGCGCCTGCGCGTCGCGACGACGAGGTCGTGGGTGCCGCGCAGCCGCTCCCCCAGCCGCGACAGCGCGTGGTACCGCTCCTCTTCGACGCCGCCGACCCGGGCGACCTCGTCCATCCCGGTCGAGGCCGCCGACTCCTCGGCCCGGGCCGCGGCCAGCGCGTCCTCGAGGCGCTGCTGCTCGGCGAGGGCCTCCTCCTCGGTCCGGCCGGCGGCGAGGGCCTCGCGCTCGAGAAGGGCCGCCTCGCGGGCCGCCAGCTGGACCCGGACCTCGCGCAGCTCGGCCTGCAGCGCCGCATGACGGTCAGCCGCCCGAGCCTGCTGCTCGAGGGGCCGCAGCTGGCGCCGCAGCTCGCGCAGCACGGTCCGGAGCTTCTCGACGTGACCGTCGACGGCCTCGAGCTTCCGCACGGCCCGTTCGCGGCGCCGGCGGTGCTTCAGCACGCCGGCCGCCTCCTCGATGAACCGGCGCCGCTCCTCGGGGCGGGCGTTCAGGATCTCGTCCAGCTGGCCCTGGCCGACGATCGTGTGCAGCTCGCGGCCGAGCCCGGTGTCGCTCAGCAGCTCCTGCACGTCGAGCGCGCGGACCTCCTCGCCGTTGATCTCGTAGGTGCCGAGGCCGTCCTCGTCGACGGTCCGCGCGACGCGGACCTCGCGGAACGCCCCGGCCGAGCCGGCGGTCCCGATCCCGGTCCCCTCGAGCCGCCCGTCGGAGTTGTCGATCACGATCTCGACGCGGGCCCGGCGGGCGCGGGCGCGGCCGGGCGAGCCGGCGAAGATGACGTCGGTCATCGCCGAGCCGCGGACCTTCCGCGCCGAGTTGGTGCCGAGCACCCACGACAGCGCGTCGACGACGTTGGACTTGCCCGAGCCGTTCGGCCCGACGACGACCGTGATGCCCGGCTCGACGGTCAGCGTCGTCTCGTCGGCGAACGACTTGAAGCCGCGCAGCGTCAGCGAGGTGAGGAACATCAGCCCTGGCACCGCGGGCAGTGGTGGGCGACGGTGTCCTTGCGCACCTTCGTGCGGGCGATCGGCGTGCGGCACCGCGGGCAGGGCATGCCCTCGCGGCCGTGGACGTTGAGGTGCCCGGCCGGCGCGCCGTCCTCGTCGAGCGGCGAGTCCGGGTCGACGTCGTCGAGCACCGACCCCGAGGCCTTCATCGCGGCGACGAGCACCTCCTGCGCCGACCGGTACAGCCGGCGGAACTCCTGGGCGCTCAGCGACGACGGCACGCGGTCGGGCCGGAGCCCGGCCTCCCACAGGATCTCGTCGCTGGAGACGTCGCCGAGCCCGACGAACCGGCGGGCGTCGGCCAGCCCGACGCGGAGCGGCTCGTCGGGCGAGGCGAGCCGGTGGGCGAAGTCCTGCCACGGCGGCGGGTCGGCGAGCAGGTCGATGGCCCCCGGCGCGACCTCGGCCTCGACCTCGGCCTCGGTGGTGGGCATGACGCCGGTGCGCAGGCACATCGGCTTCCCCGCGTCGCTGAGGTGCAGCGAGCCGCCGGCGGTGAACCGCACCGCGGCGTGCGTGGGCGCCCTCACGGAGGCGTCCGGCGCCTCGACGTGGAGCGAGCCGCTCGGGCCCGGGTCGATCAGCCAGCTGCGGTCGTCGTCGAGGTCGATGAGCAGTCGGACGCCGATGCGGCGCACGGCGCCGACGCGCCGGTCGGTCAGGAGCTTGATGAAGTCCGGCCGCGTGCGGTGCCACGGCTGGACGACGCCGGGCGTGCGGACCTCGACGGACGCGACGCGCTTGCCGACGATCTCGCGCTCGAGCTCGCGGCGCAGGACCTCGGCCTCGGGCAGTTCGGGCACCGCGCGATCCCTCCCCCGGGCGCCGGACGGCGCGCGCCCCCGCCGGGACCCGCGGACCCTACCGGAGGCGTCCCAGCGCCTCCCGGGCGGCGGCCTGCTCCGCCTCCCGGCGGCTGCCGCCCCGCCCCGACGCGGTCGTCCCGGCCAGCGCGACCTCGACCGTGAACGTCGGGGCATGGTCCGGACCCGTGCGCTCCACGCGGTAGTCGGGGGCCGGCAGCCCCCGCGCGGCGGCCAGTTCCTGCAGCGCGGTCTTCGCGTCGCGCGCGTCGTCGGTGGCGGCGGCGAGGCCGTCGGCGAGCAGCCGTCCGACGAGCGCGTCGGCGGCCTCCCAGCCGAGCGACCCGAACACGGCGCCGACGACGGCCTCGAGGGCGTCCGCGAGCAGCGAGTCCTTGTCGGACCCGCCCGAGGCGGCCTCGCCACGTCCCAGCCGTAGGTGGGACCCGAGGTCGACGGTCCGCGCGGCCGCCGCCAGCGCGGCCCCGCTGACCACCGCGCTGCGTCGGCGCGACAGCAGGCCCTCGTCCGCCGCGGGGTCGGCCTCGACGAGGCGCCACGTCACGGCGAGGTCGACCACGGCGTCGCCGAGCAGCTCGAGGCGCTCGCCGTCCGGCTCGCCGGGGTGCTCGAAGGCGTAGGAGCGGTGGGTGACCGCCGCCCGCAGCAGCGCCGGGTCGACCCCGTCATCGCCCCCGACGGGGACGCCGAGCTCGGCGACCAGCACGGCCAGGTCCTCGTCGGAGCCCGGCGCCGGTCGGGTCACGGGCGCTCCGGTCGGCTCAGGCCTCGACGACCGTGCGGCCGGCGTAGGTCCCGCAGGTCGCGCAGACCGTGTGGGGACGCCGCGGCGAGCGGCAGCGCGGGCACGTGGCGACGGTCGGCGCGGCCGTGCGCAGCCAGCTGGACCGGCGGTGCCGGGTCCGGGCGCGGGACATCTTGCGCTTCGGGACGGGCATGGAGGGACTCCTGGCGGGACCGTGCGGGGGGCCGTGCGGGGTCCCGGCGGCGCGGCCGTGCGGGACGAGGTCCCGGGAGCCTAGCCGGCCCCGGGAGCGTCCGCCCCGGCCCCCCCGGCGCCCTGCCGGCCCTCGGCGCCCTCCGCGGCCAGCCGCTCCCGCAGGTCGTCGAGGGCGGCCCACCGCGGGTCGCCGGTCGGCGCGGTCGCGTGGTCGCAGGGCCCGGCGTTCCGGTCGCGGCCGCAGACCGGGCAGAGCCCCGCGCAGTCCGGCCGGCACAGCACCCGGACGGGGACGTCGAGCAGCAGCGCGTCCCGCACCATGCGGTCGAGGTCGAGCGCCGCGTCCCCATCGACGAGGAGGTACTCCTCCCCCTCCTCGGGGCCGCCGTCGTCCGCCTCGTCCTCGGCCGCGCGGCCGCGCGATCCCGCCCCGCGGCCCGGTGCGCGCACGGTGCGGCGGTGCAGCTCGGTGACGTGGGCGCGGCGCGGGTGCACGGTCGGCGCGAGGCAGCGGGCGCAGGGGATGCGCAGCGCGGCCGTGACGTCACCGCGGACCAGGACGCCGTCGCTGACGGCCTCGAGGGTCAGGTCGAGGCCGACCGGCCCCTCGACGCCCTCGGCCAGCCCCCACGGGTCGTCGCCGAACTCGGTGGGGTCGACGTCGCGGACGAGCGGGCGTCGCTCGCCCGTCCGACCGAGGAGGCCGACGACGGGGACCCGCACGGGGTCACCGCCCGCCGTCGGGCGCCACGTCGTCCAGCAGGTCGTCGGCCGCGAGCTCGTCGGCGTCGAGCCGACCCCGCAGCCGCTCGCGCCCGCGCTCGACGGTCGCCAGGGTCTTCTGGAGCACGACCTCGAAGTTCGCGAGCTTCGCGTCGACGTAGTCCTCGGCCTCGAGGCGCATCGCCCGGGCCGCGTCCTCGGCGGCCGTGCGGATCCGCTCGGCCTCCTGCTCGGCCTCGAGGACGACGTGCTGCTCCGAGACGAGCCGCGCCGACTCGGCACGGGCGTCGGCCAGCATCGCGGCCGCGTCCTCCTCGGCGCGCGCGCGGATCGCGTCCTCCTCGCGCACGACCCAGCGGGCGCGGGCGAGCTCCTCGGGGAGAAGGTCGCGCACGCCGCGCAGGCGGGCCGTGACCTCGCCGCGGTTGACGAGCACCGAGGCCGACAGCGGCATCGCGCGCGCATCGTCCAGCATCGCGTCCAGCTCGTCGAGGAGGTCCTCGACGGTCACCGGGGTCCCGTCCGCCGACGCGTCGGCGGCGCCGCGGGCGTCGAGGTCGGACACGTCGGCTCCGGGAGGAGGGGGTGCTTCGAGCCTAGCGACGGGGCTCGGCCGACCCCCCGGTCGCACGGGCCGCGCGCAGGGCGGCCGCCACGGCGGGTCCGACGGCGTGGTCCAGCGGGCCGCCGAGGCGGGCCACCTCGCGCACGAGGCTGCTCGAGAGGTGCGAGTGCTCGGGGGCCGTCGCGACGAACAGCGTCTCGACCCCGGACATCGCCCGGTTCATCTGAGCCATCGGCAGCTCGCCGTCGAGGTCGGCCGCGCCGCGCAGGCCCTTCACGACGACGGTCGCTCCGCGCTGCGTGCAGAGGTCGACGAGCAGGCCGTCGAACGCGACGACCTCGACGTCGTCGAGCCCGACGCGCGCGAGCTCGCCGCGGATCAGCGCGACGCGCTCGTCCGCCGGCAGGAGCGGCGTCTTGGAGGGGTTGGCGACGACCGCGACGCAGAGGCGACCGAGGGCCGCGACCGCCCGCGTCATCACGTCGACGTGGCCGAGGGTCACGGGGTCGAAGCTGCCGGGGTAGATCGGCGCCGTCACGTGCCCTCCGTCGTCCCGTCCGCCGCGTCGGCGGTCGCGTCCGCCGCCAGCGCGGCCCGGTGCAGGCGCGTCGCACCGTAGCGACGCGGCTCGTCGGGCCGCAGCGCCGCGGGCCACCGCGGTGGCGGCGCCTCGGCGGCCCGCTCGACCACGACCCGGGCCCCCGGGGTCAGCAGCGGCACCAGGTCGGCGAGCAGCCCCGCCAGCACGTCCTCGTCGGTCGCGTAGGGCGGGTCGAGCAGGACGAGGTCGTAGGGCGCGCCGGCCGGGACGACCCCGCCGCCGGCGGCGTCCCGCACCAGCCGCACCGCGTCGGCCGCGACCACCTCGGCGCCGGCCAGCCCGACCCGCGCGACGTTGCCGCGGAGCACCTCGAGCGTCCGGCGGTCCCGCTCGACCAGCGTCACGTGCGCCGCGCCGCGCGACAGCGCCTCGAGGCCGAGCGCGCCCGAGCCCGCGAACGCGTCCAGCACCGCCGCACCCGACAGCGTCGGGCCGAGGCTCGCGAAGAGGGCCTCCCGCACGCGGTCGCCGGTGGGGCGGACGCCCTCGGGCGGCGAGGCGAGCCGACGCCCGCGGGCCGCGCCGGCGACGATGCGCATCGTCAGGCGACCCCGAGCGCGGCCAGCACGAACGCCTGGACCTTCGCCTCGTCCCGCCACGCGTCGTACCGACCGGAGCGGCCGCCGTGGCCGGCCTCGAGCTCGGTCTCGAGCGCGATCGGGCGGCCGGACGTCGTCGCCTCCCGCAGCGCCGCGACCCACTTCGCCGGCTCCCAGTACTGGACGCGCGGGTCGTTCAGGCCGGCCGTGACGTACAGCGCCGGGTACGGCCCGGGCCGGACGTTGTCGTACGGCGCGTAGCCCTGCATGGTGCGCAGCACCTCGGGGTCGCTCGGGTCGCCCCACTCGTCGTACTCGGTCACCGTCAGCGGCAGCGAGGCGTCGGACATCGTGTTGATCACGTCGACGAACGGGACCTCGGCGACCGCGGCGGCGAACAGGTCCGGCCGCAGGTTCAGCGCGGCCCCGACGGTCAGCCCGCCGGCCGATCCGCCGCGGACCGCGAGGCGGTCGCGGGCGGCCGCGCCGATCGCGACGAGGTGCTCGGCGCAGGCCACGAGGTCGTGGAAGGTGTTGGCCTTCGCGCCGAGCCGGCCCTGCTCCCACCAGGCGCGGCCCATCTCGCCGCCGCCGCGGACGTGCGCGATCGCGAACACCACGCCGCGCTCGAGGAGGTTCAGCCTGCCGGCCGAGAACACCGGGTCGATCGAGTGCTCGTAGGCGCCGTAGGCGTAGATCAGGCAGGGCGCGGTGCCGTCGAGCGCGACGTCGGCGCGGTGGACGACGCTGACGGGGACCTCGGCGCCGTCGTGCGACGTCGCCCAGGTGCGGAACGTGGTGAACCGCTCCCGGTCGTACCCGCCGCGGACCGGCTGCTGCTTCAGCACCCGCCGCTCGCCGGTGGCCGTGTCGAGGTCGATGACGCGGCCCGGGGTGGTCATCGACCCGTACCCGAACCGCAGCGTCCGGGCGTCGAAGGCGGCGACGCTTCCGAGGCCGACGACGGACGACTCCTCGCCGAGCTCGAGCACATCCCCCTCCCCCGTGTCGGGGTCGCAGAGCCGGACCTGGGTCCGGCCGCCGGTCCGCTCCTCGAGGACGAGGTGGTGGGCGAACACCTCGACGCCCTCGAGCCGCACGCCCGGACGGTGCGGGACCAGTTCGGTCCACCGCGCCGGGTCGGGGTCGTCCAGCGGTGCGGTGACCAGCCGGAAGTCCGTCGCACCGCCGTGGTTCGTGTGGACGTACAGCACGCCGTCGCGGTGCTCGACGTCGGCCTCGACGCCGAGCGTGCGGGGCAGGACGCACCGCGGCGCGGCCTCCGGCCGGTCGGCCGGGATCAGGTGCCACTCGTCGACCAGCTTCGTCCCGGCGTGGATGGCGACGAACCGGTCGTCGCGGGTCCGGCCGACGCCGAGCCAGAACCGCTCGTCCGGTTCCTCGAGCACGAGCACGTCCGAGCCGGGCGGGTCGCCGATTCGGTGCCGCCAGACCTGGTACGGCCGCCAGGCCTCGTCGGCGACGAGGTAGAGGAAGGTGCGGTGGTCGTCGAACCAGACGGCGCCGTAGGACGCCCGCTCGGTGACCTCCTCGACGGTCGCCCCGGTCGCGAGGTCGCGGACGGTGAGGCGGAACTCCTCGGAGCCGTCGTGGTCGACGCCGAGCACGGCCAGGCGGTGGTCCTGGCTGACCGCGAACGTGCCGATGGAGAGGTAGGGGTGGCCCTCGGCCTCGGCGTTCGCGTCGAGGATGACGACCTCGTCGTCCGGCGGGGCGGTCGGGTCGACCGGCAGCCGGTACGGGTCCGGCAGGTCGCCGGGGTCCGTCACCCCCGCCGGCGCGGGCCGACGGCAGCTGATCCCGTAGGCCAGCCCCTCGCGGGTCCGCGAGTAGTACAGCCACGGGCCGTCGAGCACCGGCACCGAGGCGTCCGTCTCCTCGACGCGGCCGCGGATGCCCTCGAACAGCTCGTCGACGAGGTGGGCGTGCGGCGCGAGCACCGCGGCGGCGTACGCGTTCTCGGCCTCGAGGTGCGCGCGGACGGCCGGGTCCTCGCGGTCGCGCAGCCAGTGCCACGGGTCGTCGACGACCGAGCCGTCGGCGCGGGTCACCGGGTGCGGACGGCGGGCCGCGCGCGGCGTGGGCAGGTCGGGCGGGACGAGGGGCACGGGCGCTCCGGGGTCGGCGGCCCGGCGGCGGACCGGCGCCGCGGGCCGTTGAGCCTACGGAGCCGGTCGGCGCCGACCCGTCCGCCACGCGAGGTCGGCGACGATCCCCGGGGCCACGCGGTTCACCGCCTGGAGCACTCCGAGCGCCCTCGGGTGGAACACCTGATCCCGCGGTCGATCGAGGCAGCGCAGGACCGCCGCCGCAGCCTCCTCGGGCGCGATCGTGCGGATGATCCGCGCGACGCGGGGGATGTGCGGCCGCGAGTCGGGGTTCGCCGTGAAGTACTCGCTCGTCACCTCGCCGAGCAGCAGGTGGCAGCTGCGCACACCGGTGCCGCGCAGATCCTGACGCAGCGCCTCGTGAAGCCCGCGGAGCCCCCACCTCGACACGGTGTAGCCCGTCGCTCCCGGCCAGGGCGCGAGCGACGCAGGCGACCCGACGTGCACGACGACGCCCCGGCCGACCTCGATCATCCCCGGCAGGAACGCGTGCGTCGCGTGCCACGCCGCGCGCAGCGGCGCGTCGAGCATGCCCTCGAACACGGCGGGCGGCGTGTCCTCGACCCAGCGCCAGGTGCCGGCGCCGGCCGAGTTCACGAGCGCTCGGACCGGACCGAGCTCGGCCGCGACGCGGTCCCGCAGCGCGAGCAGCGCCGTGCCGTCGGCCGCGTCGAGGGGCGCGGCCAGCGCCGCCCCGCCGGCCACCTCGACGTCCGCCGCGACCTCCGCCAGCCGCTCCGCCCGGCGCGCGACGAGCACGACGGCCCACCCCCGCGCACCGAGGGCACGCGCCGTCGCCGCCCCGATGCCGGCCGACGCCCCGGTCACCACCGCGACCGGCCGCTCCCCCACCGCGTCCGCGCTCATCCGGTCTCCAGGGCCTCGAGCTCCTCGAGGTCGACGGCGAACCGCCGCGCGACCTCGGCGTGCATCTTCGCACGCGCCGGGTCGTCCTGCTCGGGATCCGCGGCGACGATCGCGGCGGCCAGCGCACGGGTCCGCTCGAGGATCGGCAGGTCGCGGGCGATGTCGGTGACCACCAGGTCCGGTGCGCCGGACTGGCGCCGGCCGAACAGCTCGCCGGCCCCGCGCAGGTCGAGGTCGCGCTGGGCCAGCAGGAACCCGTCCGTCGTCGCGACCAGCGCCTCGAGCCGCGCCTGCGCGTCGGGAGTCAGCTCCTCGACCGGCTGCGAGGCCATGAGCACGCAGTCGCTGACGTCGGCGCCGCGGCCGACGCGGCCGCGCAGCTGGTGGAGCTGGCTGAGCCCGAACCGCTCGGCGTCCTCGACGATCATGATGGTCGCCTCGGGCACGTCGACGCCGACCTCGATGACGGTCGTCGCGACGAGGACCTGCGCCTCGCCCGCGCGGAACCGGCGCATCGCCGCGTCCTTCGCGTCGGCCCGCAGCCGGCCGTGGACCAGCTCGACCCCGAGGTCGGGGAACACCTCGGCCGCGAGGTGCGCGTGGTGGGTGACGGCGGCGGTCGGGGCGGGCCCGTCCTCGCCGCCGGCGGCCGCGCGGCCCTCGGCCGGCTCGACCAGCGGGCAGACGACGTAGGCCCGTCGGCCCTCGGCCGCCTCGCGCCGGACGTGGTCGTACAGCCGCGCGCGCCGGCCCTCCTGCGACGGGTCGATCAGGGTGGTCCGCACCGGCGTGCGGCCCGGCGGCAGTTCGTCGAGGACGGTCACGTCGAGGTCGCCGTACACGGTCAGCGCCAGCGAGCGCGGGATCGGCGTCGCCGTCATCACCAGCACGTCGGGCAGGACCGGTGCGTCGCCCTCGGCGGTCTTCTGGCGCAGCGCCACCCGCTGCGACACGCCGAAGCGGTGCTGCTCGTCGATGACGACGACGCCGAGGTCGGCGAACCGCACGCCCTGCTCGATCAGCGCGTGGGTCCCGACGACCAGCTGCACCTGCCCGGCGGCGAGGTCGTCGAGGATGCGCCGCCGCTCGGTCGCGGTCGTGGCCGAGGTCAGCAGCTCGAGCCGGACGCCGCCCGGGGCGTTGACGCCGAGCGGAGCCAGCAGCGCCGCGAGCGTCCGCAGGTGCTGCTCGGCCAGCAGCGCGGTCGGCGCCATCAGCGCCGCCTGCCGACCCCGGTCGACCGCGGCCAGCATCGTCCAGAGCGCGACCAGCGTCTTGCCGGCGCCGACGTCGCCCTGGAGCAGCCGGTGCATCGGCCGCTCGGCGGCGAGGTCGACCGCGATGCCGTCGAACGCCCGCCGCTGGGCGCCCGTCGGCGCGAACGGCAGCGCGGCCAGCAGCCGCGCCCCGAGCCCGTCCTCGGCCGGCGCGTTGTCGACGCCGACCGTGCCGGCCTCGAGCCGGCGCCGCCGCCACTGCAGCCCGAGCTGCAGCGCGAGCAGCTCGTCGAAGACCAGCCGCCGCCGCGCCCGCGCCAGCTCGGCCCGGTCGGCCGGCCGGTGGTAGGCGCGGAGCGCCGCGTCGTAGGTCGGGAGGTCCTCGGCCGCGAGCAGGTCCGCGTCGAGCCACTCCTCCAGCGGTCCGACGGCGTCGAGCGCCCTCGCGACGAGGTCGGCGACGCGGTCCGCGGGCAGCGCGGCGGTCGCCGGGTAGACCGGCAGCAGCCGCTGGTGCGACAGCGCCTCGGTCGCCTCCGCGACGTCCATCCCGGTCCGGAGGTGACCGAGCACGGCCGTGCGGGGCGAGGCCAGCTGCAGCTGCCCGCGGAACGCCTCGACCCTCCCGCTGAACGCCGCGACGGTCCCCGGCGCGAGCCGCTCGGCCAGCCACGGCTGGTTGAAGTACGCGACGCGGAACACGGCCCCGCCGGCCTGGCGCACGGTCAGCTCGGTGAGGCTGCGCCGGCGCCGGCCCTGCGGCCGCAGCGGCCGGGTGCCGGCGTCGACGACCTCGCCGATCAGCGTCGCCGGCGCCCCGACCTCGACCGACGCCAGGTCGACGACCTCGCCGGCGTCGTGGTGGCGGTGCGGCAGGTGGTGCAGCAGGTCGCGGACGCTGCGGACCCCCAGCGCCGCCAGCCGACGCGCCGCGGCCGCCCCCACACCCGGCAGCGCGGTCACCGGCCCGTCGAGCAGCGCCGGCGTCGCGGGGAGGGGCGCCGCCTCGGTCACGCCGCCGCGCGGGCCGCCGCGACGAGGCGGCCGACGAGCTCGGGGAACGGCACGCCGCTCGCGGCCCAGACCCGCGGGAACATCGACGCGTCGGTGAACCCCGGGATGGTGTTGATCTCGTTGACGAGCAGCCGCCCGTCGGACGCCAGGAAGCAGTCGACCCGTGCCATGCCGCGGGCACCGACCGCCGCGACGGCGCGCCGCGCCAGCGCCGCGATGGCCGCGGCGGTCGCGGGGTCGACGTCCGCCGGCACGTCGAGGCGCGAGGCCACGAGGTACTTCGCGTCGAAGTCGTAGAACTCGTGGGCCGGGACGATCTCGCCGACGCAGGACACCTCGACGCGGCCGTCGTCCTCGAGCACGCCGACCTCGAGCTCGCGCGGCCGTGCGACGGCCTCCTCGACGACGATGCGGTCGTCGTGCTCGGCGGCGGCGGCGACGGCCGCGGCGAGCCCGTCCTCGTCCTCGACCCGCGAGATGCCGATCGACGAGCCCTGCCGCGCGGGCTTCACGAACCACGGCGCCGGCACGCGCCGGACGTCCGCGAGGACGGCGGCGCGGTCGGCCTCCCAGCGGGCGACGGGGAACGCGGCGTACGCGACCTGCGGCAGCCCGTCGCGGGCGAACCGGTCCTTCATCGCGCCCTTGTCGATCGCGAGCGTCGAGGCCTGCACGCCGGCGCCGACGAAGGGCAGGCCGAGGGTGGCGAACAGGCCCTGGACGCTGCCGTCCTCGCCGCCGGGGCCGTGCAGCACGGGGAACGCGACGTCGACCGGATGGCGGGCGGCGACCGTCCCGTCGGCGGCCATCACCAGCAGCACCGGGCCGTCCGCGGTGGTCGCGAGGGCCACGTCGGGCCCGTCGCCGGCGACCTCGGGCAGTCGGCCGGCCGCCACGGGCGGGACCTCGGCCGTGGCGAGGGTCCAGCGGCCGTCGCGGGCGATGCCGACGGGGAGGACGTCGTGGCCGGCGGCGGCCAGCGCCGCCATCACCGCGCGGGCCGAGAGGCAGGAGACGCCGTGCTCGGCGGAGCGGCCGCCGTAGCAGACCAGGACCCGGGCCACGCCGCTCCCTCCGGTGATGACGGAGCCTAACCGTGGGTAGCGTCGATGCCCGGGTTCGGGGGTCCCCACCGTGGACGGACCGCGACGGGACCGGCGGCGCGACGACGGAGGACGGCATGGCACAGGTGGACCTCGGGGGCCGCGTCGCGGTCGTGACCGGCGCGGGGGGCGGCCTCGGCCGCAGCCACGCCCTGCTGCTCGCGAGCCGCGGCGCGAAGGTCGTCGTGAACGACCTCGGCGGCTCGCGGGACGGCTCGGGCGCCGGTTCGGCGATGGCCGACGCGGTCGTCGAGGAGATCCGGGCCGCCGGCGGTGAGGCCGTCGCGAACTACGACTCGGTCGCCACCGCCGAGGGCGGTCGCGGCGTCGTGCGGAGCGCGCTCGACGCGTTCGGTCGCATCGACGTCGTCGTGAACAACGCCGGGATCCTCCGAGACGTCTCGTTCCAGAAGCTCGAGCCCGAGGCGCTGGACCTCGTGCTGAAGGTCCACCTCTACGGCACGTTCAACGTGACCCACGCCGCCTGGCCGCACCTGCGCGAGCAGGGGTACGGCCGCATCGTCTCGACGGCGTCGGGCTCGGGCCTGTACGGCAACTTCGGCCAGTCGAACTACGCGGCGGCGAAGATGGGGATCGTCGGCCTGACCCGGACGCTCGCGATCGAGGGCGCCAAGTACGGCATCACCGCCAACGCCATCGCGCCGATCGCGGCCTCGCGGATGACCGAGGACGTGATGCCGCCGCAGCTGCTCGAGCGCGTCACGCCCGAGCACGTCTCACCGGTCGTCGTGTGGCTGGCCTCCGAGTCCTGCACGGACTCGGGTCGGATCTTCTCGGTCGGCGGCGGCTACGTCGCCCGCGTCGCGATCGTCGAGGCGGCCGGCACGGCGTTCGACCACGTCCCGACCCCCGAGGAGGTCGGCGACCGGTGGGAGGCGATCGGAGCGGTCGGGCTGACCGACGGCACGACCGAGATCGGCCACGGCGTGTTCGAGCAGACCGGACGCATCGTCCAGGCCCTCGGCATCACGTTCGACTGAGCCGACCGTCGCGCTCGGCGCGCGCGACGAGGTCCAGCACCGCCTCGACCAGCTCGTCGGTCGTCATCGCGGTCGTGTCGAGCACCGCGTCGTGCACCGGCGCGGCCGCCTGCGACGCGGCCGCGGCGAGCACGGCGGTCTCGGCGGCGGCCCGCCCCACGGGACGGCCGTCGCGCCGCTCGCGGTCCTCGAGGACCACCGGATCGCAGGTCAGCCCGACGACGAGCAGCGGCAGGCCGGCCGCGACCGCACGCAGATCGGCGACCGCGGCGGCGTCCGTCAGCAGGTGGTCCATCCCGACGTCGAACCCGGCCACCGCCCAGGCCGCGGCGGCGCGGTGCATCCCGGCGACCAGCTCGCGGGCCAGCGGACCCCGCCGCAGCCGCGGGGCCGCGCCGGCCGGTCCGTGCTCGACGCGGTCGAGCAGCGGCGCCAGCCGCACGCCCGGTCCGGCGCCGAGCGCCGCCACCGCCGCGTCGAGTCCGGCCTCGAGGAGCGTCCCGCCGCGACGGTCGGGCCAGACGTCGGCCAGCGCCCGCAGGGTCGTGGTGCGCCCGACCGCCGACGGTCCGTCGAGGACCAGCAGCAGGCCGGGCCGGCTCACGTCAGGCCCCACCGCTCGGACCGCGGCGGCCGCGTCAGCAGCGCGCCGGCGACCTCGCCGATGTCGGCCCCGTCGCGGGTGACCGCGACGACGGCCGCGACCATCGGCATGTCGACGCCGTGCGCCGCGGCGAGCGCCGCGACGGCCGGCGCCGCGCGCACGCCCTCGGCGACCTGGTCCATCCCGGCCAGCACGTCCTCGAGCCGCTCCCCGCGGCCGAGCCGCTCGCCGACCGTGCGGTTGCGCGACGCGGGCGACGTGCACGTCGCGACGAGGTCCCCGACGCCGGCGAGGCCCTGGAACGTCAGCGGGTCCGCCCCGAGCGCGACGCCGAGGCGCGTCATCTCGGCCAGGCCGCGCGTGATCAGGAACGCCGCCGTGTTCGCGCCGTGGCCGAGCCCGTGCGCCGCGCCGGCGACGATCGCCAGCACGTTCTTCACGACGCCGCCGACCTCGACGCCGAGCCGGTCGGGGTTGGTGTAGACGCGGAACGCCGGCGTCATCAGCGCCGCCTGGACCCGCTGCGCCCGCCCCAGGTCCGGGCAGGCCGCGACGGTCGCGGACGGCGCGCCGGCGGCGCACTCGGCCGCGAGGTTCGGCCCGCTGACGGCGACGACCCGGTCGGGGTCGCAGCCGAGGGCGTCGGCGACGACGGCCGTCGCGAACCGACCGGTCTCGACCTCGAGACCCTTCACGAGGCTCGCGAGCGTCGTGTCGGCGGGCACCAGCGCCCCCCAGGCCTCGAGCTGCGCGCGGAGCCCGACCGACGGGACGGCCAGCGCGACGAGGTCGGCGCCGTCGAGCGCGCGACCGGCGTCGGCGGTGACGAGGATCCCGGGCGGCAGCTCGGCGCCGGGGAGGTAGGCGTCGTTGCGCCGCGTCGCGGCGATCCGCTCGGCCAGCGCCGGGTCGCGGGCCCAGAGGCGGACGTCCTCGCCGGCCCTCGCGTGCAGCAGGGCGAGGGCGGTCCCCCACGCGCCGGCGCCCATGACCGCGACCGTGCCCACGGCGCCCCTCCGACGGCACGACGCTACCGCCGGGCCACGACCGGCCGGCGGGCGACCGGCGTGACTACGGTGCGCCCGTCGTCGCACCACCGACGCCCGAGCGCCGATCCCCCGCGCTCCCGACGAAGGACCCCTCGTGCCGCGCAGCGACGCCGACCTCCTCGCCGCCCTCCGCTTCGACCCCGAGGAGGGCACCGTCATCCGCACGCCGCCCGGCGAGGGGTACGGCTACTGGGCCGGCGGTCACAAGGTCAGCCACGACCCCGGGTCCGGCCGGTTCGTCCTGTTCCACCGCGAGCGCACGCCGCTGGAGAAGGGCCGCGGCGGCACCTGCGCCGTCTCGGTCAGCGACGACGGGCTGACCTTCGAGGAGGTCTGGCGCGCCGACAAGGACGAGCTGGCCGCCTCGTCGATCGAGGTCGGGCACGTCGTCCGCCACGGCGACCGCTGGCGGCTGTACGTCTCGTACGAGCGGCCGGCCCAGCGCGACTGGCGCATCGACGTGCTCGAGGCCGACGACCCGTCGCGGTTCGTCGCGCAGCACCGGCGCACGGTCCTGCAGCCCCAGGAGTTCGGGCTGTCGTTCATCAAGGACCCGTGGCTGCTGCCGCGGGCCGACGGCGGCGTCGACCTGTACGCCGCGATCCCGTCGCGCCGCGGCCCGCGGACCGAGGGCGACGTCATCCGCATCGGCTCGGACGACGCGACGGTCCGGGCGTCCAGCGCCGACGGGCTGGTCTTCCGGTCGCTCGAGTACGTGCTCGAGGCCGAGGGCGGCGACACGTGGGACGGCCACCGCGGCCGGCTCGACTCGCTGTTCCGTGCCGACGGACGCTGGGTCGGGTTCTACTCGGGCGGCCGGACGATGTACGACAACTACGAGGAGCCGGCCGGCGTCGTCGTCGGTGACGACCCGACGTCGCTGCGCCGCATCACCGTCGACGGCCCGCTGGTGACCTCGCCCCACGGCTGCGTCCGGTACCTCTGGGGCCTGCCCGTCGGCGACCACCTGTTCGTCTACTACGAGTTCACGCGCGCCGACGCGTCGCACGACCTGCGCGTCTCGGTGCTGCCGCTCCCCTGAGCGCCGCGCCGGTCGCGCCGGTCGCGCTGGTCCCGCTGCGCGTCGGCGGCAAGTCGCGGCTGTCGTCCGCGCTCGACGACGACGCGCGGCGGCGGCTCGTGCTCGCGATGCTCGACGACGTGGTCGCGGCGCTCCGAGGCGGCGGGGTGGACGACGTGCGGATCCTGGCCGGCGACGCGGCGGCCGCCGCGGCGGCGCACGACCGCGGCCTGCCCGCGGTCCCCGATCCCGCCGAGGGCGGCCTGCGCGCGGCGGTCGACGCGGGGCTCGCGGCGGTGGGCGACGCGGGGGTGCGGCTGGTCGTCGCGGCGGACCTGCCGGGGCTCCACGCCTCCGTCGTCGCGGACCTCCTCGCGACGGCGGACGCGGTGACCGTGCTCCCGACCCCCGACGGCGGGACCGCGGTGCTGGTGCTGCCGGCCGGCGTCACGCCGCCCGCGCGGTACGGGCCGGACTCGGCGGCGCTGCACGTCGCGGCCGCCCGGGACCTCGGCGCCGCGGCGGTGCTGCTCGCGCCGAGCGCGGCGGGTCGCGACCTCGACGGTCCCGACGACCTGGAGGCGGCGCGCGACGCCGGGGTCGGACCGGCCACCGCGGCTACCCTCGCTGACGACGGACCGCACGACGCGCCGCGCCGGAGGACCTGATGCCGCAGGGGACGATCCGCCACTACGACCGGACGACCGGCGCCGGCTCGCTGCTCGACGACCAGCTCGACGAGCACCGCTTCGAGGGCCGCGTCATCGCCGCGTCGGGCCTGCGCGAGCTGCGCATCGGGCAGCGGGTCCGCTTCACCCTGGACGGCGACCGGGTCGCGACGCTGAACCTCGTCAGCCTCTGACGCCGTCGCGGCCGGCCGCCACGGCGGCCGCGATCCGCTCGAGCGTCCGGGTCGACCGCTCCCCGATCAGCTCGTCGGCGGTCACGCCCGCCTCCTCGGCCTCGGCGCGCAGCGCGTCGAGCCCCGCCGTCAGCGTCGCGACCGCCTCGGGCGCGGCGTCGGCCTCGTCGACCAGCACCGCCTCGACGACGGCCTCGAGGTCCGCCCGCGCGACCTCGATCGGCAGCCGCGGGTCGTCGGGCTCGTCGCGCCAGGCCAGCGCGCAGGCCGCGAGGAAGGCCGGGTCCTCCGCCCCGCCCGACGCGGTCGCGAGCAGCACGTGGACCAGCAGCTTCGCGGCCAGCCGGTCCGCGTCGGCGACCGCGGCGACGAGCGGCCCGTAGGGCGCCATCGCCGCGGCGGGGACGTCGACGGCGTGCAGCCGCAGCAGCTTCGCGCGGACCGGGACGTCCTGGTGGACCTCGAGGTCGGCCGGCGGCGCGCCGTCGGCCAGCCAGTCGGCCAACGGCCGCGCGGCCGCCCAGGACCCGGCGGGGTCGGCATCGCGCACCGCGGCCGGCAGCGCCATGACGCGGCGGGGGTCGACGGTGAACGAGACGAGCGCACCGCCGAGCGTCCCGGCCCGCGCGTCGGCCGCCGCCCGCTCGTACCAGCCCGAGACGCGGCGGCCGCGCGCGAAGCGGCCGGTCGCGGCGGCGTCGAACGCGTCGAGCGGCCCGAGGGTCCCGCCGAGGTCCGCGCGCGTGCGCAGCCCCTCGCGCTCGATGGCCGGCAGACGGGCGGGGGCGGTGCGGTGCCAGACGGTCACGCGGTCCATCACGCGACCGCCGCCGCGGGCTCGTCGTCGGGGTCGGCGACGACCTCGTCGCTGTGGACGCCGAGCAGGAACAGCACCGCGTCGAGCCGCGGCACGCTGACGGAGGTGTCGGCCGCGGCCCGGACCGCCGGCTTCGCGTTGAAGGCGACGCCGAGGCCGGCCGCCGCGATCATGTCGAGGTCGTTCGCCCCGTCGCCGATCGCGACGGTCTGCTCGAGGGGGATTCCCTCGGCCTCGGCGATGCGACGGAGCTCGCGCGCCTTGCCGGCGCGGTCGAGGACCGGCCCGACGAGCCCGCCCGTCAGCCGGCCGTCGGCGACCTCGAGCCGGTTCGCGGCGGCGTGGCGGATGCCGAGCCCCTCCGCCAGCGGCACGACGACGTGGTCGAACCCGCCCGACACGACGGCGACGACGAGGCC
This sequence comes from Actinomycetota bacterium, assembly GCA_041163265.1. Classification (GTDB taxonomy): domain Bacteria; phylum Actinomycetota; class Nitriliruptoria; order Nitriliruptorales; family Nitriliruptoraceae; genus CSBr16-57R1. The sequence continues at coordinate 21,638 of JBEARL010000004.1, read as the reverse complement.
GAGGCGGTGCAGGGTCCGCACCAGCGTGCGCGCGCCGGGGGTCAGGCGCAGGCGGGCGGCCGCCGCGTCGAGCGCGCCGACCGGCGCGCCGGCCAGCAGCGCGACGCGGGCGCGGAGGCTCTGCTCGAAGTCGAGCTCGCCGGCCATCGCGCGCGCGGTGATGGCCGCGACCTCGGCCTCGCACCCGACCTCGGCCGCGACCAGCTCGATGACCTCGTCGCGGATCAGCGTCGAGTCGACGTCCAGCACGACCAGGCGGCGCAGACGTCCGAGCCGGTCGGCCTGCACGGCGACGTCGACACCGTGGGCGGCCGCGGCGTCGACGAGGACGCTGCGCAGCGTCGCCGGGTCGCCGCCCGCGACGTGGAACTCGAAGGCGCAGACCGGCCGGTGCGCGAGCCGCTGGATGCGGGCGATGTTGCCACCCGACGTCGCGATCGCGCCGGTCACCGCGGCCAGCGGCGCCGCACCCAGCCGCTCGGCCATCACGGTCACGACCGCGCCGCCGGTCGCGGGGACGGGTCCGCCCGTCCCGTCGGGGCCGGGCTCGAGGGTGACGTCGACGCCCAGCTCGTCCGCGACGGCCCTCAGGGCCGGCTCGAGGACCGCGGGGTCGGCGCCGTCGACGAGGAGGTCGAGCGTGAGGCGGCCCCGGACGACCAGCTGGTCCATCTCGAGGAGGGTCGCTCCGACCGCGTCCACCGCGCCGAGCACGGCGGCGGTGATGCCGGGGCCGTCGGGCCCGGCGCAGCGCACGAGCGTCGGCACCGGTGCTCCCTCCGCGTGAGGGGTGAGGGTAGCCACGGGGGTCCCGCGGACCGGGTCCGTAGGCTGCGCCGCATGCCGACCCTGAACCCCGCGCTCGCGGCCGCGGGCCCGAACCCGCTGGCGGCCCTGCGCGAGGAGGTCGCGGCCCGGCGCGCGGACGGCGCGGACCTCATCGACCTCTCGATCGGCGACCCCGACGAGCCGACGCCCGAGGCGGTCCGGTCGGCGCTGCGCGACGCGGTCGGGCCGGTCTCGAGCTACCCGACGGCCCGCGGCGGCGACGCGGTCCGCGCGGCGATCGCCGCCTTCCTCGCCCGCCGCCACGGCGTCACGGTCGACCCGGCGACGCAGGTGCTGCCCACGTCGGGCTCGAAGGAGGCGATCTTCCACCTGCCCCTCGCCTTCGTCGACCCCGCCGGCCCGCGCCGCGGCGTCGTGTTCGGCACCCCCGGCTACCCGACCTACGCCCGCGGGACGCGGCTCGCGGGCGGCGAGCCGATCGCGGTCCGGCTGCGCGAGGAGGAAGGCTGGCGGCTGGACCTCGCGGCGCTCGACGCGGACGTGCTGGCCCGGACGTGCGTCGCCTGGATCAACCACCCGCACAACCCGACGGGTGCGACCGTCGACGTCGCGTACCTGCGCGACCAGCTCGCGGTCGCCCGCGCCCACGACGTGCTGCTCTGCTCGGACGAGTGCTACCAGGAGCTGTGGTCCGACGCGCCGGCGCCGAGCCTGCTCGAGGCCTGCGACGGCGACATGACCGGCGCGCTCGCGTTCCTCTCGCTCTCGAAGCGCTCGGGGATGACGGGCTACCGCTCGGGCGCCATCGCCGGCGACGCCGCGCCGATCGCCGTGCTGCGCCGGCTGCGCGAGGACACCGGCACGGCCTCGCCGGAGTTCACGCAGGCCGCGGCGGTCGCCGCCTGGTCCGACGACGCGCACGTCGCCGAGCGGCGCGCGGCGTTCGCCGCGAAGCGGGCGGTGGTGCTCGAGGGGCTCGCGGCCGCCGGCGTCGCGTGGTCGGGGTCGACGGACGGCCTGTACGTCTGGGCCCGGGTCGCCGACGGCGACGACCTCGCGCTGGCCCGGCGCCTGCTCGACGCCGGCGTGGTCGTCACGCCCGGGCGCGCCTTCGGCGCCGGCGGCGAGGGCTGGGTCCGGCTCGCGCTCGTCCCCGACGTGGCCGGGTGCCGCGAGGCGGTGCGCCGCTGGGCCGAGGCGGTGCCGGCCGGCTGAGGCGACGCGTCAGGCGGCGGTCCGGGTCGCCCACCGGCGGGCCGCCGCGTCGGCGCCGACCACCGCGGTGAACGCGAGCGCCGCCGCGAGCGCCGCCGCGGCCGCACCCTCCCCCGGGGCGCCGAGCGCCGCGTCGCCGACGCCGGTACCGGCGGGCCACGGCCAGAGCACGCGGCCCGATCCGACCATCAGCCCGATCAGCGCCGCCAGCACCGCGTCGTGGTGCCGCCGCAGCAGTCGGTCGAGGACGCGTGCGAACGCGGCCAGCCCTGCGACCATGCCGGCCCCGACGACCGCGAGCGTCGCGACGTCGCGCGCGGCGACGGCGGCGATGACCGGCTCGTAGGCGCCGAGGAGCAGCAGCAGGAACGAGCCGGAGACGCCGGGGAGGATCATCGCGCAGACCGCGACCGCGCCGGCGAGCGCGAGGAACGCGAGGTGCGGGGTCCCGTCGGCGACCGGCCGCAGTCCGAGCACCACCGCGGTCACGGCGGCGGCGGCCAGCCCGAGGCCGAGGTGCCGGCGCGACGGGGCGCGCAGCCGCCGGGGCGCGATGGTCGCGGCCCCGAGGACGAGGCCGAGGAACACGGCGCTCATCAGGACCGGCCGCTCGTCGAGCAGCCGCTCCACCGGGCCGGCCAGGGTCAGCAGCGCCGCGGCGATCCCCGCCAGCAGCGTCAGCACGAACGGCGCGTCGACGGCCCGCCATGCGGCCGGGACGTCGCGCCACCGCCCCCGCAGCACCGCACCGAGCAGTCCCGCCCCCGCGCTGACGCTCGCGATCAGGCGGTCGTAGATCCCCGCGACGAGGGCGACCGTCCCGCCCGAGAACCCGGGCACGACGTCGGCCGCGCCCATCGCGAGCCCGGTCGCGACGACCCTTGCGGGACAGGGACGCGGGCCGAGCGGCGCGACGTCGGTCACAGCACGGCGGGCTGCGGGTTCCCGACCGCGTCGATGCCCTTCCGGAAGTCGGTGACGAGCAGCATCAGGCCGCCGGCGATGAAGAAGAAGATGAGCACCAGCAGCGCCTGGCGGTACGAGCCGGCGACGCCGTAGGCGAAGACGAACCCGAGCTGCCCGAGCACCGACGTCCCGCGGTCGCTGATCTGGTAGAAGCCGAAGAACTCGGCCTCGCGCTGCGGCGGGACGAGGTGGCTGTACAGCGAGCGGCTCAGCGCCTGGGTGCCGCCGAGCACGAACCCGATCGCGGCGGCCAGCGCGAAGAACACCGGGACGTTGCCGGCCGGGACGAACCGTCCGTACACGACGACGGCGCTCCACAGCGCCAGGCTCCAGAGCACGACCTGCTTGGCGCCGGCGCGGCGCGCCAGCGCGCCGAGCACCAGCGCACCGACGAACGCGACGAACTGGACCATCAGGATCGCCGCGGTAAGCGTCGCGATCTCGATGCCGAGCTCCTCGGTCGCGTACGACCCCGCGGCGTAGATGACGGTGCCGACGCCCCCGTTGAACAGCAGGAACGCGACGAGGTACTTGACGGTCTCGGGGTACTCCGAGAGCTGGCGCATGGTCGCCCGCAGCTCGCGGAACGCACCCGCCACCACGCCGCCGCTCACGTCGCCACCGTGCAGCGCCGGGCCGTCCTCGAGCCGCCGCAGCGGGACGATCGTGAAGAGGGCCCACCACAGCCCGGCCGAGCCGAGGCTGATGCGGACGGTCAGTCCCTCGTCGCCGAGCGGGTCGAACAGGTAGAGCGCGAGGTTCAGCGCCAGCAGCAGCCCGCCGCCGATGTACCCGAACGCCCAGCCGCGCGACGAGACGCGGTCGCGGTCGTCGGGTTCGGCGATCTCGGGCAGGAACGAGTCGTACACGACGATCGAGGCGCTGAACGCGAGGTTCGCGAACAGGATCAGCGCGAAGCCCAGCTGCCACGCGCCCGGCACGACGAGGAACATCGCGGTCGTCAGCGCCGCACCGGTGTACGCGGTCCCGGCGAGCCAGCGCCGCTTGTGCGACGAGCGGTCCGCGAACGCGCCGACGATGGGCAGGGCGAACACCTGCAGCAGCGCCGAGATCGCGAGCGCGATGAAGAACAGCTGCTGCGGCGCGACCGCGATGCCCAGCAGCGACACGCGGCCGGCCGCGTCGACCGACCCCTCGGCGACCGCGATGAGGTAGGGCCCGAAGAACACCGTCCCGACCGTCGTGGGGAACGACGAGTTCGCCCAGTCGTAGACGTACCACCCGCGCTGCTGCGGGGTGTCCCGCCGCCGCTCCGCCGTGCTCGCCATGCCGCTCTCCCCTGCCGCCGACCCGCGCGGGTCGTCGGCGGGGGACGCTACTGGCGGGGGGTCGACCGGGACCGGATGCCGCGTGAACGGCCGGGGGACGCACGGTTGCGGCCGGCGTCGCCGCCCGAGCGGCGACCGGACCTCAGCCCCAGACCCCCCGCCGGGCCAGCACGTCGCGGAGCCGTGCGGTCTCGTCGGTCACGAGGCCGGCGGCGCCGAGGTCGAGCAGCCGCTCCATCCGCGCGGCGTCGTTCACCGTCCAGACGTGGACGGCGACCCCGGACTCGGCCGCACGTCCGATGAACGCGGCGTCCGCGACGCGCGGTCCGCGGACCGGATCGACGCCGTCGCCGTCCCAGCGCTCGGGCACGGCCACGACGTCGGCCGCCGTGCGGAGGCGCCGTCCCAGCCGAGCCGCCACGAGCAGCCGCAGCACCTCCCGGGGTGCGGCCGCGGTGCAGACGGCGCGACCGTGCGCGGCCCTGACCGCGCCGACGCGCCGGTCGGAGAACGCGCCGAGGCAGAGCCGGTCGCGCAGCTCCGGCCGGCGCTCGAGCAGGCGCAGCATCGGCGCCACCGCCGCGTCGTGCTTCAGGTCGACGGTGAGGTGCGCGGCGGGGAACGCGGCGACGAGCTCCTCGAACCGCGGCAGGGCGACCTCGCCGTCGAGGCGGACGGCCGCGACCTCGGCCGCCGTCATGCGGGCGATCTCGCCGGGCAGGCCCGCGACCCGGTCGAGCGTCGGGTCGTGGCTGACCACCAGCACGCCGTCGGCGGTGGCGTGGACGTCCGTCTCGAGGTGGCGGTAGCCGAGCGCCGCCGCGGCCGCGAACGCGGGCAGCGTGTTCTCGGGTCCGCCGTGGCGGCCGCCGCGGTGGGCGATCGCGCGCGGCCGGCCCGCATCGGCGGCGAGGAAGGGGTGCACCGCCGCTCCTCGCCTCGGGGCGACCGCCGAGCGACACGGCGGACGACCGCGAGGCTACGGCCGCCCGTCACTACGCTGCCGTCGCGACCGACCGCGCGTGCGGCCGACCACGGGGGACGCGATGGCACCCGCTGCGTTCGGCATCGGGCTGGCCACCCGCGACGCCCGCTCGGGCCGGCTGCTCGACGCCTGGTTCCCGACGCTCGACCTCGCGGGTCCCGACGCGGACGCCTGCGACGCGGCGGTCCCCGGCGGTGGCACGCGGACGGTCCTGCTGGACGACCACGCGCCCGGCGCCGCGACGGGCCGGGTCGGCGCGGCGCTCTCCGCGGCCGTGGCGGCCGCCGGTGCGCCCGACGCGCTCGGCTCGGTCCGCGTCCCCGTCGCCGTCGTGATCGACGACCTCGACGCCGCCCCGCAGGACCCCACCGAGGGCCTGCTCCGCCTGCATCTCCTGTCGCACCGGCTCGTCACGCCGCACGGGCTGTCGCTCGAGGGCGTGTTCGGGCTGCTGCCGAACGTGGCCTGGACCGACCTCGGCCCCTGCGAGCCCGAGGACGTCGACGCGGTCCGGATGGAGCTCGCGGGCCGCGGGCTGCGGCTCGGCGTCCGCAGCGTCGACCGCTTCCCGCGGATGACCGACTACGTGACCCCGTCGGGCGTCCGCATCGGCGACGCGGACCGCGTCCGCCTCGGGGCCCACCTCGCGCCGGGCACGGTCGTGATGCACGAGGGGTTCGTGAACTTCAACGCCGGCACGCTCGGCACGTCGATGGTCGAGGGTCGCATCTCGGCCGGCGTCGTCGTCGGCGACGGCAGCGACCTCGGCGGCGGCGCCTCGATCATGGGCACGCTGTCGGGCGGCGGGACCGAGGTCATCCGCGTCGGCGAGCGGTGCCTGATCGGCGCGAACGCCGGCATCGGCATCTCGCTCGGCGACGGCTGCGTCGTCGAGGCCGGGCTGTACGTCACGGCCGGGACGAAGGTGACGCTGCCCGACGGGACGGTCGTCGCCGCACGGACGCTGAGCGGCCGCGACGGGGTGCTGCTCCGCCGCGACTCGGTCACGGGTGCGGTCGTCGCGCTGGCCCGCGAGGGCGCGGCCGGCGACTGGGGCGGGCTGAACGCCGCGCTCCACGCGAACGACTGACGCGGCGATGGTGACCGACGCCGGGGCCGTCCGCGAGGAGCTGGTCGCGCGCCTCCTCGACCTCTGCGAGGAGCCGGCGGTGACCGGGTCCGAGCGGGCGCTCTGCGACCGCCTCGAGGCCCGGTACCGGGCCGCCGGTGAGCGGGTCCTCCGCGTCGGCGACTCGCTCGTGGTCGGCACGCCCGACGACGACCGCCCGCTCGTGCTGCTGGTCGGCCACCTCGACGTCGTGCCCCCGACCGAGGACGACCGCGTCCCCCGCGTCGAGGCGCGACCCGGCGGCGACGTCGTCGTGGCCCGCGGCGCCTCGGACATGCACTCGGGCAACGCCGTCGGCATGCACCTGTTCGAGGACGCCGCGCTGCGGGCCGCCTCGCCGTACGCGCTGGCGCTGGTCCTGTACGCCGGCGAGGAGGGCCCGGCGGACGGGAACCAGCTCGAGTCCGTCCTGGACGCGGCGGCGTGGCTGCTCGGCGCGCGCCTCGCCGTCGTGCTCGAGCCGACGGGCGGCCTCGTCGAGCTCGGGTGCAACGGCGTGCTCCACGCCCACGTGACCTTCCGTGGGCTGGCGGCCCACTCGGCCCGGCCGTGGCTCGGACGCAACGCCCTGACCGCCGCCGGGGGGTTCCTCGCGCGGCTGGCCGACGTCGCGCCGGTCGACGTCGAGGTCGACGAGCTCGCCTACCGCGACGTCGTGGTCGCCACCCGGGCCTGGACGCCGGGCCTCGAGCCGGGCGGGCCGGCCGACGGGCCCGGCAACGTCGTGCCCGAGCGGTTCACCGTCGACCTGAACCACCGCTTCGCGCCGTCCCGGGACCTCGCCACGGCCGAGGCGCAGCTGCGCGCGACGATCGCGGGGCTCCTCGACGGCGCCGACGCCGACGTCGCGATCGTCGACCGCTCCCCCGCCGCCCCGCCGCACCGTGAGGCCGCGCCGGTCGCGGCGCTGATCGCGGCCGTCGGCGGCGAGGTCTCCGGCAAGCAGGGCTGGACCGACGTCGCCCGGTTCGCCGAGCGGGGCGTGCCGGCGCTGAACCTCGGGCCGGGCACGACCGAGCAGGCGCACCGCCGCGGCGAGCACGTCGCGGTCGACGCGCTGGTCGCCGTCGCGGCGGCGCTGCGCGCGTTCCTCACGACCCCGCCGGCGTGAGCGTCGCCCACCGCTTCGTCGACCTCGACGCGGCCGCACCGGCGGAGGCCGTCGTCGTGATCGACGTGCTGCGGGCGTTCACGACCGCGCCGTGGCTGCTGGTCCGCGGCGTCGCCCGCATCGTCGCGGTCGAGGCGGTCGACCACGCGCTGGCGCTGGCCCGGGGCGGGGCCCTCGACGGGGCGCTGATCGCCGGGGAGCGGGACGGCCGGCCCCTGCCCGGCTTCGACCTCGGGAACTCGCCGTCCGCGCTGGCCGACGTCGAGTCCGCGGCCCTGACCGGCAGGACCGTCGTGCAGCGGACCTCGGCCGGCACGAAGGGACTGCTCCGGACCGCCGGCTCGGGGCTGCAGCTCGCGGCATCGTTCGTCACGGCCGGCGCGACCGCGGCGGCGCTCCGCCGCGCGGGCGTGCGCGAGGTGACCTACGTCGTGACCGGTGCGTCGCTCGGCCGCGACGGCGACGAGGACCTGGCCTGCGCCGAGCTGATCGCGGCCCGCGTCGACGGCGGCGACCCCGACCCCGCGCCGTTCACGGCCCGGGTCGCGGCGTCGGACTGGGGTCGGATGTTCGCGCCGGACGGCCCCGAGTGGGCGCCGGCGGCGGACCTGGCGCACGCGGTCGACGTCGACCGGTTCGGGTTCACGCTGGCGGGAGCGCACGACTCCGGCCTCGGCGCCGTCGAGCTGTCGGCGACGTCCGGCGCCGGCTGGCCGGTCTGAGCCGCCGGTGGGGGTCAGCGCCGCCCCCGCGCGCCGACCCCGACCGGCGGAGGCTCAGCCGAACCGGCCCGAGATGTAGGACTCGGTCCGGGGGTCCGAGGCCCGGGTGAAGATGACGTCGGTGCGGTCGTACTCGACGAGCGTCCCGGCCCGCTTCCCGGTCGCGTCGTCGACCTCGAGCGTGAAGAAGGCGGTCCGGTCGCTGACGCGGGCGGCCTGCTGCATGTTGTGGGTCACGATGACGATCGTGTAGTCCTTCTTGAGCTCGCGCATCAGGTCCTCGATGCGGAGCGTCGCGATCGGGTCGAGGGCCGAGCAGGGCTCGTCCATGAGGATCACGTCCGGCGACGTGGCGATCGCGCGGGCGATGCAGAGCCGCTGCTGCTGGCCGCCCGAGAGCGCGAGGCCGGACTCGTGCAGCTTGTCCTTCACCTCGTCCCACAGTGCGGCGCCGACGAGCGACCGCTCGACCAGCTCGTCCATGTCGCCCTTGAAGCCGTTGATCTTCGGGCCGAACGCGACGTTCTCGTAGATCGACTTCGGGAACGGGTTCGGCTGCTGGAACACCATGCCGATGCGCCGGCGGACCTCGACGGGGTCGACGCCGTCGGCGTAGAGGTCGTGGCCGTGGTAGAGGACCCGACCGTCGACCCGAGCCGTCGAGACCAGGTCGTTCATCCGGTTGAGCGACCGGAGCACGGTCGACTTCCCACAGCCCGACGGTCCGATGAGCGCGACGATGTCGTTCTGCGGCACGTCGAAGCTGCAGGTGTCGACGGCGGTGACGTCGCCGTAGTGGACGCTGACGTCGCGCAGCTGGAACACCGGCTCCGCGGCCACCCCGTCCTCACGGTTCGGCATGGTGCGCTCGGCCATCCGGATCCGGACCGTCCCCTCGGACCCGCCTGTCGGCAGGGTCCCGGTGGTGGTCTCGCTCATGCTCCCCTCCTGAGGTGCGTCAGCGCCGCCGGGCGTACCGGTTGCGCAGGATGATGGCCCCCGAGTTCATCGTCAGCAGCACCGTCAGCATCACGATGATGCCGGCCGCCGCCACCTCGGTCTGGAACTCGGCCTGGGGCCGCTTGATGAAGTCGTAGACCTGGACCGGAAGGGCGCCGAAGGCCTCGAGGATGTTCCACGGCTCGTTGTCGGCCCGGCGGCTGAACACCGCACCGGCGACGAGGATCGGCGCCGTCTCGCCGACCGCGCGGGACAGCGCGAGGATCGTCCCGGTCAGGATCCCGGGCATCGCGACCGGGAGCACCTGCTTCCGCGTCGCCTGCCACGGCGTCGCGCCCAGCGCCAGCGCGCCGTTGAAGATCGAGGGCGGGACGGCCCGGATCGCTTCGCGCGAGGCGACGATGATCACCGGCAGGATGAGCAGCGTCAGCGCCAGCGCCCCGCTGATCAGCGTGCGGCCCAGCCCCATGATGTAGACGAACATCGCGGCGGCGAGCAGGCCGTACACGACCGAGGGGACGCCCGCGAGGTTCGCGATGTTGACCTGCATGAACCGCGTGAAGCGGTTGTCCGGCGCGAAGACCTCGAGGTAGATGCCGGCCCCCACCCCGATCGGGAACGACATGCCGGCGACCAGCACCATCAGCGACAGCGACCCGGTCAGCCCGGTCCGGATCCCCGTATCGGCCGCGCGGCGGCTGGTGTAGCTGGTGAAGAAGTCCTGGTTCAGGCGGGCGGCGCCATCGCTCAGCACGTCGAACAGCAGCGTCACCATGACGAGCAGCGCGACCAGGGTCGCGGTCATCAGCACGCCCTGGAAGGCCCGCTCCCGGCGCAGCCGCGCCCGCGGTGCCGAGAGGTCGAGGGCGACGCCGCGGGCGACGCCGGCGGGGGTGGAGAGCGCGCTCACTCGTAGGCCTCCCGGAAGCGGCGGACGATCCGGTTCGCGATGATGTTCAGCGCGAACGTCATGAGGAACAGCAGGATGCCGACCGCGAAGATCGAGTTGTAGGTCAGCGAACCGCGCGGAGCCTCACCTCCGACCGCCTGGACGATGTACCCGGTCATCGTCTGGATCTGCGAGCCGGGGTTGATCGTCAGCGTCGGGAGGTTCCCGGCCGCGACCGAGACGATCATCGTCTCGCCGATGGCCCGACCCATCGCGAGGATGATGGCCGAGACGATGCCGGAGAGGGCCGCGGGGAACAGCACGCGGCGGATGGTCACCGACTTCGTCGCACCCATCCCGTACGACGCGGCCCGCAGTCCGTCCGGCACGGCCGAGAGGGCGTCCTCGGAGAGGGACGCGACGGTGGGGATGATCATGACGCCGACGACGAGGCCGGCGCTCAGCGCGTTGAAGATGTTGATGGACTCGGGCGAGAAGATGGTCCGGAGGGCCGGCGTCACCAGCGTCAGCGCGAAGTACCCGAGGACGACCGTCGGGATGCCGGCCAGCACCTCGAGGGCCGGCTTGAGCACGCCCCTGACGCGGGCCGGCGCGTACTCCGACAGGTAGGCGGCCGAGGCGAGCCCGAGCGGGACCGCCACCAGCAGCGCGATGACGGTGACGAGCATCGTCCCCGAGACCAGCGGCAGCACGCCGATCCGGAAGGCCTCGCTGGTCGCGTCACCGAACGGACGCCAGGCGGTGTCGGTCAGGAACTCGACGATGGAGACCTGGCCGAAGAACTTCACGCCCTCCTCGAGGAGGACGAAGACGATGGCGAGGGTCGTCACGATCGAGATGGCGGCGAAGACCCAGAGGACCGAGACGATCGAGCGCTCGCCCCAGCGGGACGAGCGCGGTGCCAGCGAGACGTCGGGTGAGGGCGGGACGACGGGCTGCAGGGTCGGCATCGGGGCCTCGGTGCGGTGGTGGTCGTGAGGGGTGGGGTACCACGCCCCCGGTCCGGCGGGGTGGTGCGTCAGCCGATGGCGGCGGCGACCGCGGCGCGGGCCTCGGCCAGCTCGGCGTCGGTCGCCGGGATGTACCCGACCTCATCGATCACGTCGTTCACCGTCTCGAGGTAGAACGTCGCGAAGTCGGCGACGGCGGGGTCCTCCAGCGCGTCGTTGCGGACGTAGACGAACAGGGGCCGGGTGGCCAGGTAGGTGCCGTCCTGCGCGGTCTCGACGCTCGGGGCGACGCAGCCGTCACCGCCGTCGTACTCGAGCGCGGTGAACGCGTCCGTGTTGTTGATGTAGTACGCGAACCCGAAGAAGCCCCACGAGCCCGGCGTCCCCGACACACCCTGCGAGATGATGTTGTCGTCGGCCGACGAGTTGTAGTCCTGACGCGACTCCTCGATGTCGAGGATGTCGGACAGCATGAAGTCGTAGGTGCCCGAGTCCGTGTCCGGCGCGTAGATCGAGATCGCGACGTTCGGGAAGGCCGGGTTGACCTGGTCCCACGTGTCGACGCCCTCGGGGCCGAAGATCTTGACGATCTCATCGGTGGTGAGGCAGGCCACGGTGTCCGGGGTGTCCGGCGACGTGACCATCGTCAGCGCGTCCGTGCCGACGCGGATCTCGGTGAACTCGATGCCGTTGGAGGCGCAGAGCTCGGCCTCCGACTGCTTGATCGGCCGCGAGGCGTTCGAGAACTGCGTGTCGCCGGTGCCGCAGAACCGCTCGAAGCCGCCGCCGGTGCCGGAGACGGAGAGGTTCACGATGACGTCGGGCTGGACCGCCGCGTACTCCTCGGCGATGGCGTCGGTCAGCGGAGCGACGGTCGACGAACCGTCGATCTCGATGGAGCCGGAGAGGGCGGGAGCCTCCTCCTCAGCGTCCTCGGTGGCGGCGGGGGCCGGCGCGGGCGCCGGTGCCGACTCCTCGGTCTCGTCCGCGCCGCCACAGGCGGCGAGGAGCAGGGCGGCCGCGGAGAGGGCGGCGACCCGTCGGGTGAAGCTGCGCATCAGGGGTCTCCTGTTGTTCGCGTGTCGGCGGCGCGGTGGCCGTACCGTCGGGAGTCCGTCGGCCGTGCGCCGAGCGGGCGGGCGCCGTGGGGCGACCTGCGACGGCGACCGTAAGCAGCGGGTCTTGCCGCCCGACCGCGCGAAGGAGAACGGAAGGTGAACGTCGACGGGTCCCCGCGGCGCGCCCGCCGCGCCACGCTCCGCCGCCTCCCGGTGGCCGTCCTCGCGCTCGCCGGCGTCGAGGCCGCGGCCGCGGTCCTCGGCCGGGGTTCCCCGTCCCTGGCGATCGCGGACCTGCTGGTCACGCTGACCCCGGGACCCCTCGCGACCTGGTTCCTCGGGACGTTCCGGTCGGCGGCCCGGCCGCTCGCGGCGCTGGCCGCTGCCGGCGCCCTGCTCGGGGTCCTCGTCGGCCTGATGGCGCTGCTGCGACCCGGGAGCCCTGCCGCGACGGACGTGCCGCCGGACCCCTCGCGCCGCCGGGCCCTCGACCTCGGCGCGGCGGCCGTGGCCGTGCTCGGCGCGGTCGGCCTGGTCCGGGCCGCGCAGGGCTCGGGCGTCGTGACCGCCGGTGGGGCCGCGACGGGTCCGGCCGGCGCCACCCGTCTGCCCGCGGTCCCGGCCCCGCTGCCCGCGGTGACCGCCGCGCAGGATCTCGCGCCGACGGTGCCGGGGCTCTCCCCCGTGCTGACGCCGGTCCCCGACTTCTACCGGATCGACACGGCGATGATCGTGCCGCGCGTCGACGCCGCGACCTGGCGGTTGCGCATCCACGGCATGGTCGCGCGCGAGGTGACGCTGACCCTCGACGAGCTGGTCGACCTCGGCGTCGTCGAGCGCGACGTCACGATCTCCTGCGTCTCGAACGAGATCGGCGGCGACCTCGTCGGCACGCAGCGCTGGACCGGCGTGCCGCTGCAGCGCGTGCTCGACCTCGCCACACCCGACCCGGCGGCGACGCAGCTGGTCGGCCGGTCGGTCGACGGCTGGACCGCCGGGTTCCCGACGGCGCTGGCCGCGTCGCCCGACGCGCTGGTCGCGGTCGGGATGGGCGGCGCGCCGCTGCCTGCGCGGCACGGGTTCCCCGCGCGGCTGGTCGTCGCCGGCCTGTACGGCTACGTCTCGGCGACCAAGTGGCTGGGCGAGCTCGAGCTGACGACCTGGGAGGACTTCGACGGGTTCTGGATCTCGCGCGGCTGGTCCAAGGAGGGCCCGGTCAAGACCGCGTCGCGCATCGACGTGCCCCGCGACGGCGTCGGCGTCACGGCCGGGACGGTCACGGCGGCCGGCGTCGCGTGGGCGCCGGGTCGGGGGATCGCCGGCGTCGAGGTCCGCATCGACGGCGGACCGTGGCGGCCGGCGACGCTGTCCGAGCCGCTCGCGGACACGACCTGGGTCCAGTGGACGTGCGACCTCGACCTCGCCGCCGGGACGCGCGTGCTCGAGGTCCGTGCCGTCGACGGCGACGGTGACCTGCAGTCCGAGGGCCCGCGGGCCGTGCTGCCCGACGGCGCCGAGGGCTGGCACCGCCGCGAGGTCCGGGTGGTCTGAGGCCCGCCGGCCCGGCGCGGCGCGTCCGCGTCAGCCCAGCAGGAGGATCAGCGAGACCGTCAGCGCCGTCTGCGCCATCGAGACCGAGAGGACGGTGGCGAGGACGAAGGACCGCGTCGCGACCTCGGCGCCTGCGGGGACGCCCTCCTCCATCGTCTCCACCATGCCGCGCTCCCACCGGACGGCCGCGAGCATGCGGTCCGTCGCATGGTGCGCGCAACCGATCCGCCCGCGCTCGGGCGCTCAGGCGCCCCGCGGTCCGATCGCGTCGGCGCCGGCACCGTGGATCGTGAGGAAGCGGTCGACGTGGCCCGCGAGGTAGGCGGCGTCGACGGGTGCGCCGACGACGAAGGCGCGGTGGACGACGCCGGCCGCGAGGTCGTCGAGCAGCTGCTCGACGTCCGTGCCGGCGGGCAGTTCGCCGCGGGCGAGCGCCCGGTCGACGAGCCGGCGCAGCACCGCCCGGCGCTGCTCGGTCAGCCGCTGCTGCATCGCCGCGACGGTCGGGTCGTGGGCGGCCTCGGCCAGCATCGAGAGCAGCATCCCGCGGCTCGGCGCCTCGCCGAGGAACGCCCCGAACGGACCGACGGCGGCGATCAGATCGTCCCGGAGCCGGCCGGTGTCCGGGTCCTCCGCCATCGGCCCGTGCTCGGCGACCGTCTCGACGAGCAGCTGCTCGCGGTCGGACCAGTGCCGGTAGAGGGTGGACCGGGCCACCTCGGCCCGCTGCGCGACGGCCTCGAGGGAGAACGCGCCGAGGCCGCCGCTGGCCAGGACCTCGGCCGCGGCGGCCAGTACGGCTGCCCGGGTGCGACGAACCCGGGGGTCGACGCGGTCGGGGGAGGCCGCATCGGTGGCGGCGTCCTCGGCCATCGGGACCTCCGGTCGGCCGCGGACGGTTGACGCGGCTCACTCCGCTACGGTAGCGTCGCATTCGCAACACCGCTGTCCGACTTCCCGCGGACCGCGTCCCGTGCACCTCCCACCCGCCCCTCCCACCGCTCCCGCCCGCTCCCGCGGGTCAGACCTCCTCCATCCGGAGTCGCCGTGAAGACGCTGATCCGCCTGCTCGCCCGCGCCGTCGAGCGCGCCGCCGTACCGGTCCTCATCGTGTCGCTGCTCGCGACCGCAGGGTTCGGCTACCTCAACACCCAGCTCGTCAACGCCACGGGCCAGGAGGGGTTCTCGCCGGAGAGCGACGAGATCCTCGCCTCCGAGCGCATCGGTGAGCTGTTCGGCGAGGAGTCCGTCGCCTCGGTGATGCAGGTCGTGATCCGGAGCGAGGGTGGCGACGTCCTCAGCCCCGAGGGCTTCGCGGTCGCGTCGCGCATCCTCCCCGCCCTCGAGGAGGCCGGCCTCGGCGACGTCATCGGCGCGCCGAACCCCGGCCAGCCCGCGGTCGTGACCTTCCTCGACCCGGTCGGGTTCGCCGCCGCGCAGGCCGGCCTCGACCCGACGACGCTGGACGACGCGGCGTTCGACGACCTCTACGCGCAGGCCCTCGAGGCCGCCGGCCCCGAGGCGTCGTTCGTGACCCAGCTGGTCCCGGCCGACGCCGGCACCGACAGCGACGTCGGTCTCGCCCTCGTCTTCGTCCAGTCGACCTCGGACCTCGACGCGCAGGTCGCGCGCGAGTCGGCCATCGCCGACGTCCTCGCCGAGCTCGCCACCGACGAGGTCGAGCTGCGGCCGTTCTCGTTCGTCCTGCTGTTCGACGACGAGGCGTTCGACTTCCAGGCCGAGCTCGGCCGCCTCTTCGGCAGCGCCTTCGCGATCATCATCGGCGTGCTGCTGTTCGTCTACTGGTTGCGCACCGGCGGCAACAGCACCCGTGGCCGGGCCCTGCGCCGAACGTTCGCCGACATGGGCCTGACGATGCTGACGATCGTGCTGGCCATCGTCTGGACCCAGGGCATCACCGCGCTCCTGCAGATGGCGGGCGTGGTCGGGGACCTCAGCGAGGTCGCGCAGATCGTGCCGATCCTGCTGATCGGCCTCGGGGTCGACTACGGCATCCACCTCACCTCCCGCTACCGCGACGAGGTCGGCGCCGGCGCCACCGTCGACGCCGGCATCTCCCGCGCGATCGGCACCGTCGGGGTCGCACTCGTGCTCGCGACCGTCACGACCGTCATCGGGTTCCTCGCGAACGTGTTCAACCCGATCCCGGCGCTGGTCGACTTCGGCATCATGGCCGCGGTCGGCATCGTGTCGTCCTTCGTCCTGATGCTGACGTTCGTCCCCGCGGTCCGCGTCCTGATGGACCGGCGGGCCGAGCGGCGCGGGACGCTGCCCACCGATGGGATGGGCGCGACGTCGTCCCGCCTGCTGCCGCAGCTGATGGGCCGCACGGCCGTGCTGGCCGAGAAGATCCCGGCGCTGACGCTCGCCGTGATGGTCGCGCTGGGCGGTGCCGGCTGGGTCGGGTTCACGAACCTCGAGACCCGGTTCTCGTTCACCGACTTCCTCCCGCCGGACGCCCCGGCCGTCCTGACGCTCGAGCTGATCAGCGAGCGGTTCTCGGGCGGGTTCGGCGAGACGACGCAGGTCCTCGTCGAGGGCGAGGCGCTCGCGACCCCGGCCGGGATGAACGCGCTGGCCGACGCGCTCGACGGGCTGGTCGGCACCCCCGACGTGCTGACGGTGACCACGCCGGTCGGCGAGATCGCGCAGGTCCGGTCCGTCATCTCGCTGCTGCAGGCCCCCTTCACCCCGGGCCCCGACGGCGCGCCGCTCGACCCGGCGACCGCCGGTGCCGTGCTGGCGGCCGGTTGGGACCCGCAGACCGGCCGGTTCGCCCCGGACGCCGACGTCGCGGCCGCCGTCGCGGCCGTCGAGACCGGCGGGCTCGCGACGGTCCTCCACCGCGAGGACGGCGTCCCGACCGCGGCGCTCCTCGAGGTCACGACGCAGGCCGGCGAGGACCGGGCGCTCGAGCTGCGCGACGCCCTCGAGGCGGGGCTCTCCCCCGCCGTCGCGGCCGGGCTGTCCGTCGTCGCGACGTCGCAGAACATCATCTCGTCCGCGATCACCGACGGGCTCGTCGACTCGCAGCTCTCGTCGCTGCTGGTCACGCTGATCGCCGCGACGCTGGTGCTGATGGTCTCGTTCGGGATCGAGAACCGCCGGCCCTTCCTCGGCGTCATCACGATGATCCCGGTCGCGCTGGTCGTCCTCTGGACGTTCGGCGGCATGTACCTGGCCGGCATCCCGTTCGGCCCCGTGACGGCGACGCTCGCGAGCCTCGCGATCGGCATCGGCGTGCCGTACACCATCCACATGGCACGCCGCTTCGAGGAGGACCGTCAGCGGTTCGACTCGATCGAGGACGCCATCCGCGAGACCACGACCCGCACGGGCGGCGCGCTGGCCGGCTCGGCGTTCACCACCGCGGCAGGGTTCGGGATCCTCGTCACCTCGACGCTGACGCCGTTCCGCCAGCTCGGTCAGGTCACGAGCCTCGCGATCACCCTGTCGCTGCTGGGCGCCGTGCTGGTCCTGCCCTCGCTGCTCGTGATCTGGGAGCGGTGGCACCGTCGCCGCGGCGACGCCGGCACGGCGTGGGCGACGCGGTCGATCGTGCGGACCGAGGCCCCGGTCGCGGCCGGCGCCGACGCGGGCGCGGCGACGGTCGCCCCGGCGTCGGCCTTCACCCCCGAGTCGACCTCGGCGGAAGGTGGGCTCCTCGGTCGCGTCGTCCGCCTGGCCGCCGGTGCAGCGGTGCTGCGGGTCGCGATCGCGGCGGTCCGGCGGGGCTGAGCCCCCGCATCGGCGGGCGACCGACGGGTCGTCTCGGTCCGGCGAGGCTCAAGCCGTCAGCGGGTACCGGAGGATGACCACGCCGGATCCGCCGGCGCCTCCCAGCGCGTCCCGGTCGTCGTTCGCACCGGCGCCACCGCCGCCGGTGTTCGCCATGGCCGCGGCGACGTTCGAGGAGGAGTCCTCGTCCGGGCCGTCCTGCCCCCCACCGGGTTGCGCGGAGCCGCCCTGGCCGGCGCCACCGCTGGCGAAGAAGCCGCCGTCGCCGATGCCGGTCCCGAACAGGTCCGTGAACACGTAGAGCGTGCCGCTGACGGTGACGCGGTCGAGCCCGGCACCACCGTCGGGAAGGCCCCCCGGACCACCGGCGCCACCACCTCCGCCGGGGCTCCCAGTCCCCGTGGTGTCGGCACCCCCGTGACCGTGCCCGAAGACGCCGGAGTCGCCCGTCTGGGTGCCCTGCGTGGCGGCACCTCCTGATGCGCCGCCTGAGACCTGAGCCGCGCCGCCGCCGCTGCCGCCGGCGGCTCCGCTGCGGGTGCTGACCCGTCGCCCCGCCCTGCCGCCACCCTTCGCGACGAGGCCTGCGAACGAGGAGTCGCTCCCCGACGCCTCGCCGGCGCCTCCGGCGCCCACGACGACCGCGACGGTGCCGACCTCGACGGCGTGCGACGGCTTGAAGACCAGACCGCCGGCGCCTCCCCCGCCGCCGTCGATCACTGTGTCGTCCCCGTGACCGCCTCCACCGCCGCCGGCCACGACGAGGACGTCGACGTCGCGGTCACGTGCCAGCGACAGCGAGGCCGAGCCGACGGTCGTGAACGCGTGGACGACGTGCGTCGCAGTCCCGTCAGCCGGCATCCGCGTCACGGTCCCGCCGGTCCCGATCACCGCACCGACCCCCGTCGCCGCCGTCGACACCGCCGAGACGTCCCCGTCCGCGTTCACCGCCGCGACCCGCACCTCGTGCGTGGCTCCGCCGGCCAGTCCCCCGATCCGTGTCGACGCCCCCGAGACACCCGGGACCTCCGTCCAGGTCGACCCGCCGGTCGGTCGATGCGACACCGTGTACGAGGCGGCCCCGGTCACCGCGGACCAGGACACGTCCACCGCCCCGTTCTCGTCCGCCCCCGACGACAGCCGGTACCCCGCCGGCGTGCCCGACGGCGCCGCCGGCTGCGGACACACGGTCCACCGGCCCCCCGACACCGGCGAGGACACGACCCCACCGTCGGAGACCGCGACGACCTCGACCTCGTACTCCGTCCCCGCCGTCAGGCCGGTGACCGCCCGCGAGGTGGACGTCAGCCCGGCGACCTCGGTCCAGGGATTGGGGTTCGGGTCCGAGCTGCTCGCCGGCCGGTACCGCAGCGTGTAGCTGACCGCCACCTCAGACCCCGGTCCATGACACGGTGAACCCGGTCTCGGACACATCGGAGAACGTCAGGGTCCCCGACCAGGACTGCACCTCGAACGCCGACGCCGCCACCGCCGCCGCCGGCAGCACCAGCGAGCTCACCCCGAACGCCGTCGCCGACCCGGCCGCGAGGACCCAGCGACGGTCAGGGCCGGATGGTTCCACCTGACCCACCGCCGTCGCCGAATCTGTCACGCACGGGGAAACTACCGCGGCGGCATGACCACCACGCTCCGGGGGCTCAGTCCTCGGGGAACAGCCGGTCCCAGAGCGCGCGGCTCACGACACCGTCGACCCGACGACCCGTCCGCGACTGCAGCAGCGCGACCGCGCGGGCGGTCTGCGGGCCGTAGACGCCGTCGGCGGTGACGTCGAGGCCCTGCGCCGCGAGCGCCCGCTGCAGGCGGGTCACCGCCGGCCCGCGGACGAACGGCGTCGCGACGGCGAGATCCGTGTCCGGGACTGCCGTCTCGACCGGGTCGGGTGTCGGCGCCGCGGCGACGGTCGTCGCAGGTCGGCTCGTCGTCGCGGCGGAGGTCGAGCCGCTCGAGGCGCTCGCCGCCGGCGCCGAGGTCGCCGCCGAGACCGACGCCGGCCCCAGCGCGTCGGGTCCGCGGGCGCCGACGCCGATCCGCTCGGGGTTCCCGACGATGCCGTCGGCGTAGGCGTCGGCGACGATCGCCCCCGCACCGTCGCCGAGGAACACGACCGACGCGGCCCCCGCCCAGCCGGCGGTCGCCGGCAGGCCGATGCGCCGGACGTTGCCCGGCGGCAGCCGCAGCGCCTGCAGCGCGTACGCGCCGAGCTCGGCGGCCGAGAAGCTGGTCTGCGCGTAGGTCCCGACGATCGACGCGACCTGTGCGGCCGCGGCCTCGCTGCCGCGCGCGTACAGGTGCGCCTGGCCGACGGCCAGCGCCTCGGCCTGCGCGCGGGTCCGGGCGAAGTCGCCGCCGCTGCGCTGCTTGCGGTTGCGGGCGAACGTCAGCACCTCGTGGCCGTTCAGCGCCTGCAGGCCGCGCGAGGTCAGGGGCAGCCCGCCGCAGTCGGCGGCGCAGGTGAAGTTCACGTCGATGACCAGTCCACCGAACGCGCTGACCGCGTCGGCGAACCCCCACATCGAGGTGACGGCCCAGCCGTCGACATCGATGCCCCAGAGCGCCTCGACCGTGCTGACGCAGTTCGCGGGCCCCGACGTCAGGCAGGAGTTGATCCGCGTCGTGCCCCGTCCGGAGACCGGGACCCAGCTGTCGCGCGGGACCGAGACGAACGTCGCGTGCTGCCGATCGGCCGAGACGAACAGCAGCTGGAACCCGTCGGCCCGCCCCCGGGCGGGGTCGCCCGTGCGCGGCGGCCCCTGGTCCGAGCCCATCAGCAGGACCGTGAGCACCCGCCCCGACGCGGCGTCGGCCCGGGCCACCGTGCCGGCGAGCCCGGCCAGGGGCAGCAGGGTCAGGGCCAGGAGGACGACGAGCACGCGGACCCCGACGCGCCGGCCCCCGCGGCGCCGCGCCACGTCCGCTCCGCGCACCGCCGCTCCGCTCCCCGCCGATGGCGACGGATGCTAGGCCGCGCAGCGGCTCGGAACGCGAGGTGGCACCGGTGCCGCCGGTACCGTGGGGCTCGGACGGCTTGGACCGTCCGAAGGGGCGGCAGGGGCCGCGGAGTCCGACGGAGAGGAGCGGGCCATGGCCGAGCGCGAGGCACCGGGACGGCAGCGCATCCTCGAGGCGGCGATGGCCGCGATCGAGGCCGAGGGCGAGGCGGGGCTGCGCATCCTCGAGATCGCGGCCGAGGCCGAGGTCGCGCAGGGCCTGATCAGCCACCACTTCGGCAGCCGCGACGGCCTGGTCGTCGCGGCGCAGCGCGAGCGGTTCGCCGGTCAGATCGAGAAGGACCGCGAGCGCCTGATGCGCCTGATCGGCGCGAAGCCGACGCGGACGCAGTTCATCGAGGGCATCGCGAAGCTGACCCGCGACGTCGTCGGCCGCGCGCGGCGCGACGCGCGGCTCGACCGGGCGGCGATGCTCGGTGCGGCACACGGACGCCCCGAGTACCGCGAGGCGCTCGGCCCGATCGTCGCTGGGCTGATCGACGGGCTGACCCACGCCGTGTCCCACGCGCAGGCCGCCGGGTACGTGCAGAAGGACCTCGACCCGCGGGCCGTCGCGACGTTCATGGCATCGTGCTCTCGGACCTCGACGAGCGCCGCGTGCCCGAGTCGGCGCTGGCCGAGGTCATCGAGCGGGCGCTGGCGGGGATCCTCACCGAGGGCTGATCAGCCGGCGTCGACGAGCTCCAGCCCGCCGACCCGGGCGAGCACTGCGTAGTCACGATCCCGAGCGAGGATCGGGACACCCTCGCGGAACGCGACCGCCGCGATGAGGCAGTCGACCGGGGACCGGACCTCGAGGCCCTTCGCACGGGCCGTCCGCCGGAGCCCGGCCGCCGCCTCCCAGTCGCCCAGCCCCTCGACGCGCAGCAGCGGCCCCCGCTGCAGGAGGGCCCGCAGTTCGGCGGCGCGCCGCGGGGTCGCGACCCCCGACGCGAGCTCGAGCAGGATCGGTTCGGTCCACGCGAGCGACCGGTCGTCGGCCAGGGCCGCCCGAAGCCACCGGTCCTCGGGGCCCCCGGTCCCCCGGAGGAACTCGATCCAGGCCGAGGTGTCGACGAGGACGGTCACCGGCCTTCGCCGGTCCCAGCACCCCGGCCCTCGTCGGGGTCGCCGAGCGTGTCGCCGCGCATCTCGTCGAGGTCCCCCTCCCAGCCGGTCCCGCCGAGGGCCAGGGCCTCCTCCGTGGTCAGGCGCTCGCCGACGAGGCGACGCAGG
>JBEARL010000003.1:0-40263 GCA_041163265.1 Actinomycetota bacterium | reverse complement strand
CGACGTACAGCCCGATGCCGACGACGAGGACCGGCCGGCGCCCCACCGAGTCCGAGACGGTCCCCAGCAGGACCTGCCCGAGCGCCAGCCCGATGAAGAACGCCGTGATGACCCCCGAGACCTCGGTCGAGCCGGCCGTCAGGCCGAGGTCCGCGCGCATGCCCGGGAAGGCGGGGAGCAGCAGGTCGATGCCGAGGGCGGTCAGCGACATCTGGAGGGCGAGGAACGCGACCAGTCCGCGTCGGGTGAAGCCGGCGTGGTCCCGGGCGGAGGCGGGGGCGGACGGGATCGGACGCCTCCGAGGGAGCGGCATGGGGGGAGCGGCCGGGTCGCGGGACCCGGCCCGCAGCCTACGCCGCGGTCCCGCCGTCCCCGGCGAGGGCCGCCAGCACGGCCGCGCCGTACCGCTCGACCTTCGCCGCGCCGATGCCCGGCAGCGCCCGCAGCTCGTCGGGCGTGGTGGGCCGTGCCGTCGCGATCGCGGCCAGCGTGCGGTCGTGGAACACGACGTAGGCGGGCACACCCTGCGCCGCCGCCAGTGCGCGCCGCACCTCGCGCAGGCGCTCGAACACGGCCCGCGCCGCCGGGTCCAGCGCGTCGGCCCCGTCGGGGGACCCGCCGACCGGGCGCGGCGTCCGCGTGCGGCCCGCACCGGCCGGCGGCGCCAGCCGACGCGCGACGCGCAGGTCGCCCTCACCGCCCAGCAGCGGCCGACTGGCCTCGGTCAGCCGGAGCCCGCCGTGCTCGGTCGGCGCGAGGGCGCCGACGGCGACCAGCTGGCGCAGCACCGTCCGCCACGTCCGCTCGTCGAGGTCGGCGCCGATACCGAACGTCGAGACGCGGTCGTGGCCCAGCCGCACGACGCGGTCGGTCGCCCGTCCGAGCAGGACGTCGACGACGTGACCGGTCCCGAACCGCTGCTCGGTGCGGAACACGCAGGACAGGGCCATGCGCGCGGCCTCGGTCGCGTCCCACGTCTCCTGCGGCTCGAGGCAGTTGTCGCAGCTGCCGCAGTCGGCCGCGAGTTCGTCGTCGAAGTGGGCCAGCAGCACGCGGCGGCGGCAGCCGGCCGTCTCGCAGTACCCGAGCATCGCGTCGATGCGCCGCCGCTCGTGCTGCTTGTGCGCCTCGTCGGCGTCGGACTCCTCGACGAAGCGGCGCAGGGTCACCGCGTCCGCCAGCGAGTACCGCATCCAGGCGTCGCTGGGCAGGCCGTCGCGTCCGGCCCGGCCGGTCTCCTGGTAGTACGCCTCGAGGCTGCGGGGCAGCGAGAGGTGCGCGACGAACCGGACGTCCGGCCGGTCGATGCCCATGCCGAACGCGATGGTCGCGACGACGACGACCCCGTCCTCGCGGCGGAACCGCTGCTGGGTCGCGTCGCGGGCCTCGGGCGCCATGCCGGCGTGGTAGGGGACCGCGTCGACGCCGCGGGCCGCGAGCCACGCCGCCGTGTCGTCGACCATGCGGCGCGACAGGCAGTACACGATGCCGGTCGCACCCGGGTGCTCGGTCGAGATGAAGCGCAGCAGCTGCTCGCGGGCCGAGCCCTCGTCGGGGCGGACGAGGTACCGGATGTTCGGCCGGTCGAACCCCGTCACGACGTGCAGGGCGTCGGGGTGCAGCAGCCGACCCGCGATCTCGGCCCGGGTCGCCGTGTCGGCCGTCGCCGTGAGCGCCATGCGCGGCACCCACGGGTACCGCTCGCGGAGGACGCCCAGCTCGAGGTACTCGGGCCGGAAGTCGTGCCCCCACTCCGAGACGCAGTGGGCCTCGTCGACGGCGAAGAGGGCGGGCTCCATCTCGTCGAGCAGGGCGAGGAACCGCCCCCCGACCAGCCGCTCGGGCGCGACGTACAGCAGGTCCAGCGCCCCGGACGCGGCCTCGGCCTCGGTGCGGCGCGCGGCCTCCAGCGACAGCGACGAGTTGAGGAACGCCGCGCGGACGCCGAGCAGCCGGAGCTGCTCGACCTGGTCGCGCATCAGCGCGATCAGCGGCGAGACGACGACCGCCGTGCCGTCCCGCACGAGGGCCGGCACCTGGTAGCAGAGCGACTTCCCGCTGCCCGTGGGCATCACGACCAGCGCGTCGCCCCCGCCCACGACCTGGGCGACGACCTCCGCCTGGGCGGGCCGGAACGACGGGAACCCGAAGACGTCGCGGAGGACCCGCTCGGCGTCCGGCCCGGCCGTGGTCACGCGGTGCGGCCGCGGCGGAGCTCGCGCTCGCGCCGGCGCGGCCGATCGGTGGCGGCGGCGATGCGCCACCACACCGGCGCCAGCACGTGCCGCAGCACGACCGCGCCGCGGTACCAGCCGGGGACGGTCCGCTCGCGGGGTCGGGTCCGGACGGCCCGCAGCACCGCGGCCGCCACGGCGTCGGCGTCCGCGACGACCCGCGCGACCGGCGTGCCGTCGGCCCAGGCCTGGGGGAACCCCTCGGTCCGGACGAACCCCGGGTTCAGCTGGGTCACGGCGACGCCGTCGCCGCGCCAGGTCAGGTCGAGCGCCTCGCTCAGGCCGACCATGCCGAACTTCGACGCGACGTAGGCCGCCGGGCCGACGCCGAGCTTCCCCGCGACCGAGGCGACGTTGATCACCTGTGCGGGGGCCGAGCGGCGGAGCAGGTCCGCGAAGGCGGCGCAGCACCGCACGGTCCCGAGGAGGTTGACGTCGAGGACCTCGAGGGCGGCCTCCAGGTCCTCGCGTCCCGCGAGGTCGCCGCCACCGATCCCGGCGTTGCAGACCAGCAGGTCGCACCGGCCGTGGTCACGCTCGACGGCCGCCGCGAGGGCGTCGACGCCGGCCGCGTCGCGCACGTCGAGGACCGCGGGGAGGATCCGCCCGGGCGGGCCCGCGGCGGCCACCTCGGCAGCGAGCGCCTCGAGTCGCTCGGTGCGGCGCGCGGCCGCGACGACCGTCCAGCCGTCACCCGCGAGGGCACGGGCCGTCGCGGCGCCGATGCCGCTCGAGGCCCCCGTCACGACCGCGACCCTCATGGCTCCCCTCCGACGACCCGGAGTGTGCCCGAGGGTGCGACAGCCGTCCGCGGACCCCCGGGGACCGAACCCCTGTCCCGTCCCCGATGGCTCCCGAGCCGACGAGGTCCCCGTGCGCCGCTCCCTCCGCATCCTCCTGCCCCTGGCGCTGGTCGGCGCGGTCGCCGCCGTCCTGCTGCTCCGCGACGCCGCGCCCGAGGCCGTGGACCTGACCGCGCCCGCCACGTCGGCGGCGGACGCGACCGCCGGCGACGCCGCGGCGGCGCCCGCCGACGGGGCCGACGCCGTCGCGCCGGCGGACGCGACGGAGGCCGGCGACGCGGTCGTCGCGGACCCGTCCGGCGTCTGGACGGTCCGGACCGACCTGGTGCCGTTCGACGGGGACGCCGGGACCGGCTCGTGGGTCGGGTACCGCATCGACGAGGAGCTCGCCTCGGTCGGCGCGTTCACGGCGGTCGGCCGGACGCCCGACGTCACGGGGACGGTCACCGTGGCCGGCTCGGAGGTGCTCGAGGCCCGGATCGGGGCCGACCTCGCCACGCTGCGCAGCGACAGCGGCTCGCGGGACGGGCAGGTGCGCCGCGTGCTCGGCGACCGCCCGGCGGTGTTCGAGCTGGACGGTCCGCTCGCGTTCGACGGCGTGCCCGCGCCCGGCGCGTCGGTGCTGGTCGAGGCGCCCGGGCGGCTGCGCATCGGGGAGGTCGAGGGCCCGGTCGTGATGATGCTCGCGGCCTCGCTCGACGGCGACGTGCTCGTGCTGCGGGGCACGACGGACGTGGTCCTCGCGGACTTCGACGTCGCGGTGCCGCGGGCCGCGATCGTGCTCAGCGTCTCGGACGTCGCGACCGTCGAGCTGCAGCTGCTGCTGACCCGCGACTGATCCGCGACCGACACGGGTCGGAGGCGCGTCAGTCCGGCGGGGTCCCGAGCACCTCGAAGGACATCCCCGAGCCCTCGAGGCGGCGCCGGTACGGCGCGCCGAGCCCGACCGCGGGCGTCACGACGCCGGCGACGTCGGGCCGCTCGTCGGACGCCAGCGTCAGCGCGGCCTCGGCGAGCATCCGCGCGGTCTCGCCGTAGCCGGGGTCCCCGCCCCGGACCCGGACGACCACGTCGACGTCCTCGACGGCCCCGCGCCGCGCCGCCGCGGCGGCGTCCTCGGGCGTGGCCCGCGCCGAGCCGAGCAGCAGGACGGTGAACGACCCGGCCGCCCGTGCGGCCGCGTCCGGGCCCTCGCCGGGTTCCGGCAGCACGCGCTCGAGGAGCGAGCGTCCGGGACCCGTCCGGGCCGCCAGCGCGGCCGCGCCCAGGCCCAGCCCCGCGCCGACGAGGGTCGTGGTCCGCCGCACGTGGGCGTAGTGCCCGTACGCGAACGAGGCGCCGTAGCCGGGGAGGACCCGCGCCGAGCGCAGCACGATGAGCGGGTCGATCGTCGGGAGCGGGACCGCCCACCCGCCCAGCCGCGCCGGTCGGTGGGCGCCGAGGTCGAGCCGGTGCGCCGGTCGCGCGCCGCCCGGTCGCGCTCGGGTCGCGCCGCCGGCCGCGTCGGCGTCCGGCCGCTCGCCGAGCGCCGCCAGCGCCGTGCGGGCCGTGCCGCCGCTCGGGCGGCCCCGGGCCCGGACGTAGCCGCGGACGGCCACCGCCGCCTCGTCGTCCAGACGCGACACCGCGAGCTGCGCGCCGAGGTCGTGCGGGACCGAGTCGAAGCCGCAGCAGACCACCATCGTCGCGCCGGACGCTCGGGCGACCGCGTCGACCTCGCGCTCGAGGGCCGTGACGAAGGCCGGCTCGCCCGTGATGTCCGCGTAGTGGGTCCCCGCCTCCGCGCAGGCGCGGGCGACCGGCGCCCCGAGCGCGGCGTACGGCCCGACGGTCGTCGCGAGGACGCGCGTTCGCGCGGCGGCGGCGGCCAGCGTGTCCGGATCGGCCACGTCGGCGACGACGACCTCGGGTGACCCCGGCAGCTCGGCCGCGAGGCGCTCGAGGCGTCCGCGGTCCCGTCCGGCGACGCCCCAGCGGAGCCGGGTCCCGGCGGTCCGCGTCGCCAGCTCGGCCGCCGTCAGCGCCCCCGTGAACCCCGTGGCGCCGAGGAGCAGCACGTCGAGCTCGCGGGGACCCATCATCGCCTCCGTCCCGACCGCGTCCGACGCTAGTGTCCGCGCGGTCCCCGGAGGGTCGCATGGCGGAGAGCACGGGCGGGTCGGTGAACGCGGCCTTCGGCACGGTGGCCGCACCGGTCATGGCGGTCGCCGAGGCCGCCGACGGGACCTTCGGCCCCGCCCGCGTCGGGCCGCTCGCGCCGTTCAGCCTGCACCCCTTCGCGCACGCGCTGCACTACGCGTCCACCTGCTTCGAGGGCCTGAAGGCGCACCGCGGGCCCGACGGGGTCGTCCGCCTGTTCCGCGCCGACCGCCACGTCGCCCGCATGCGCCGCACCGCCGAGCGGATGTCGCTCCCGGTCCCGACGGCCGAGCTGCTGCACGACATGATCCGCGACGTCGTCACGGCGAACATCGACGAGGTCCCCGCGGCGCCGGGCGCCCTCTACCTCCGCCCGCTGCTGTTCGGCACCGAGCCCAACATCGGCGCGGCGGCCAGCCCCTCGGGGACGGCGACCCTGGCGGTGCTCGCGAGCCCGGTCGGCGACTACTTCGCGGGCGGCGTCCGACCCCTGACCCTGCTGCTCGAGACGGTGGCGCCGCGCACGACCCCCCAGTTCGGCGAGGTGAAGGCCGGTGCGAACTACGCGATGGCGCTCGGACTGACGCTCCGCGCCCGGCGCGAGCTCGGCTGCGACCAGGTGCTGTTCGCACCGGGCGGCCTCGTGCAGGAGACCGGTGCGGCGAACTTCCTCCTGCTGGCCGAGGACCGGATCGTCACACCGGCGCTCGACGCGACGTTCCTCCACGGGGTCACGCGCGACTCGGTGCTGACGCTCGCCCGCGACCGCGGTCTCGCCGTCGAGGAGCGAGACATCGCCGTCGACGAGCTGCTCGCGTGGCCGCACGAGGCCGCGCTCTCCGGCACCGCGGCGACGCTCTCCGGCGTCGGGACCCTGCTGCACGAGGGGCATCGGCACCCCGTCGGTTCCGGCGAGGTCGGGCCCGTCACGCTCGCGCTGCGCGAGGGGCTGCTGGCCGTCCAGCGCGGCGAGGCCGAGGACCTGCACGGCTGGACCGTGCCGGTGACGGCCTGAGGTGCTCCGGGACCTCCACGGGGCGTCGGGCCCGGACGTCCACCGGCTGCTGACGCAGGTCATCGTCCCCCGTGCGGTCGCCCGGGTGATGACGGACGCGGGCCAGGACGCCGGGTCCGGCGCCGAACGGTGGAGCCTCGCGCCGGACTCCTCCTCCCCGGAGCTGGCGTCGGTCCCGCCGCTCGTCGGGTTCTCGGTCGGGACCGGCCGGGGCTTCCGCGGCGATGACACGCTCATGAAGGTCCGCCCGCGCCGCAGGTCCTAGCCTCACCCGCGGTCGGGCGGGGGAGGCCGCGTGCGCGGGGGACGGGGTGCGGCCGCCCGGCCCGGCCGCGGCACGCTCGGTCTCGTCCTCGCGCTCGTCGGCGGGGTCCTGCTGGGCCTCGCGGGGCTCGGGACGACGACCCTCACGACCGTCCGGGACGGGACGCCGGTCGAGGTCCTCCTCCCGCGGGTCGTGCCGGCCGACGGCGTGCCGGGCGTCGTCGTGGTGCACGGCTTCGCCGGGTCGGCCCGGCTGATGCGGACGTGGTCGCTGGTGCTGGCGCGGGCGGGGTTCGCCGTCGCGGCGCCGGACCTCTCGGGGCAGGGCCGCAGCACGTCGGCGCTGGGCGACGTCGCCGACCTCGCCGCCGACGTCGCGCGGGCGCGGGAGGTGCTGCTCGAGCAGGACGGGGTGGACCCCGCGCGCATCGGGATGCTCGGCCATTCGCTCGGCACTGGCGCGGTCCTCGCCGCCGTCGACGCCGGCGTCGACGCCCGCGGCGTCGTCCTCGTCTCGCCCACCGACGGCCCGGTCGACGCGCGATCGCCCGCGGACCTCCTGCTGATGGCGGGTGCGCTCGAACCGCGGTTCGCGGCGAACGCGCGGGACCTCCTCGAGCGCGCCGGCGGGGCCGGCGGCGTCCCCGGCGACGGCGACGCGCGCGCGATATCGGTGGTGTCCGGCGTCGAGCACGTCACGATCCTGTTCGCGCCCGAGGCGCACCGGACGTCGGTGGCCTGGCTCGGCGCCGCCCTCGACCACGCGCCGGTCCGGGGCCGGGCGTGGTCGCCGGTGCTCGGGTGGCTGCTGCTCGTCATCGGCGCCGCGCTGGTCTGGCAGGCCGTCGCCGAGCGACTGGCGTCGCCGGCCGCTCCGCCGCGCCGTCGCCGCGGCAGCATCGTCGCGCTCGGTGCCGGGACGCTGGCCGCGACCGCCAGCCTGGTCGTCCTCGAGCGCTCGGTCGACCTGCCCCGCGCCACCGGCCTGCTCGTCGGCGGCGAGGTCGGTGTCTGGTTCCTGCTCGCCGGGGTCCTGTGGCTGCGGTTCGGCGACCGACCGGCCCGCCCCGACGGACGCGACGCCGGGTGGGCCGTGCTGACGGGACTGGTCGGGGTCGCGCTGGGGGCGGCCGCCGCCCTCGCCTGGCTGCCGTGGTGGCCGACGGGGGTCCGCGCGGGGCTCGTGCCGGTGCTCGCGCTGGCCTGCCTGCCGATGACCGTCGGCGCCGCCACCGCGCTCCAGGGCCGTCGCGGCGCGTCCGCCGTCGGGACGTGGGCCGTCGTCGCCGGTCTCCTCACCCTTGGCCTCGGCCTGGCCGCGGTCGTCGTCCCCGGCGTCGGCTTCCTGATCCTGCTGCTGCCGCTCGTCCCGGCGGTGCTCGGCCTGCTCCTCGCCCTCGCGGCGCCCCTCGACCGTCCGTGGGCGGCGGGGACCGGTGGAGCGGTGCTGCTCGGGTGGCTCCTCGCCGTCCTCTTCCCCCTCGCCTGACCGTCCCTCGCCGGAGTCACGGAGCAGCATGAGCCCGACGACCACCTCCGACCGCCCGGTGCCGCCCGGCGGCCCGCCGTTCGACGGCGCCGTCGCGCTGGTCTCGGGCGCCGCCGGCGGCATCGGCGCCGCGCTCGTCGACGGCCTGCTGGCGCGCGGCGCCGCGGCGGTCGTCGCGACCGACGTCGACGCGGCCGGGCTCGCGGCGCTCGCGCGCGCCCGGTCCGCGGCCGGGGACCGCCTCGAGACGCTCGAGCTCGACGTGACGGACCGCGACGCGGTCCTCGCCGCCGTCGCGGCGGTCGCCGAGCGCCGGGGGCCGGTGGACGTCTGCTGCGCCAACGCGGGGGCGGGGACGCTGGTCGGCGTCGTCGACGGCGCACCGGCGGCGTGGCAGCGGGCCTGGGACGTGAACGTGATGGGCCAGGTGAACCTCGCGGCGGCCGTCCTGCCGGCGATGCTGGCCCGCGGCGCCGGGGGGCTGCTGCTGACCGCCTCGGCGGCGGGGCTGCTCTCGCTGCCGGGCGACGCGCCGTACGCGGTGACCAAGCACGCCTCGGTGGCGCTGGCCGAGTGGCTGGCGCTGACCCACGGCCCGCAGGGCGTCGCCGTGACGGCGCTCTGCCCGCTCGGCGTCGACACGGGGATGCTCGAGGTCGACGCGCTCGCCACCCGGTTCGTCCGCGCGTCGGGCGAGCTGCTCGCCCCGGCGGCGGTGGCCGCGGTCGCGCTCGACGCGCTCGCCCGGGGGGACCTGCTGGCGCTGCCGCACCCCGAGGCCGCGGCGATGGAGGCCGCGCGGGTCGCGGACCGTCCGGCCTGGCTCGCCCGCATGCGGGCCGCGACGGCGCGCCTCGGCGGCTGAGGCTCGGGCCGGCGCCCCGTCGGTCCGTGCCCGGCGGCCTACGCTCGCCGGCGTGCCTCGGCGGCGTCCGCGCCGCCCCGGACCGCTCCAGGCCGCCCCGATCACCGGAGGGACCACGTGTCCGAGTCCACGATGCCGTACCGACGCCTCGGGCCGAGCGGTCTGAAGGTCAGCGTCCTGAGCTTCGGCTCCTGGGTCACCTTCAAGGACCAGGTCGACGTCGGCGCGGCCGTCGAGTGCATGGCGGCGGCGCACGAGGCCGGCGTCAACCTCTACGACAACGCCGAGGTGTACGCCGGCGGCGAGTCCGAGCGCATCATGGGCGAGGCGCTCCGCCGCCTCGGCTGGCCCCGGCACTCCTACGTGCTGACGAGCAAGTTCTTCTGGGGCATCCACGACGGCGTGAACACGCGGAACACGCTGAACCGCAAGTACCTGATGGAGGCGATCCCCGCCGCGCTCGAGCGGTTCGGCCTCGAGCACCTCGACGTCGTCTACGCGCACCGCGCGGACCCGGCGACGCCGATCGCCGAGACCGTCCGCGCGTTCTCCGACGCCATCGACCGCGGCTGGGCCCACTACTGGGGGACGTCGGAGTGGTCGGCGTACGAGATCCGCGAGGCGCTGGACGTCGCCGAGCGCACCGGCCTCCACGCTCCGATCACCGAGCAGCCGCAGTACCACCTGCTCCACCGCGAGCGGATGGAGGTCGAGTACCGCCGTCTCTTCGACGACACGGGGTACGGCACGACGACCTGGTCGCCGCTGGCGTCGGGGATGCTGACCGGGAAGTACCTCGACGGCGTGCCGGACGGCTCGCGGGCGGCGCTGCCCGGCTACGAGTGGCTCGCCGAGCGGCTGAAGGACCCGCGGCACAACGACCGGATCCGCGCGCTGATCGCGCTGGCGGGCGAGCTCGACGCGTCGCCGGCCCAGCTCGCGATCGCGTGGTGCGCCGCGAACCCCGACGTCTCCTCGGTCATCACCGGCGCCTCCCGGCCGGCGCAGGTCGTCGAGAACATGGGCGCGCTCGCCGTGCTGCCCCGCCTCGACGCCGACGTGATGGCCCGCATCGACGGGATCTTCGCGCCACCCAAGGGCGTCTGAGCGTCAGCGGCGGCCCAGCACCGCGTCGGCGACGACGCCGACGCCCCAGAGCACCAGCGTCGCGAGGAACGTCGCGCCGAAGCCGTCGCTCGTCAGCCCGAGGTCGAGCCGGGCCGAGGCCCAGAGCGCGGCCGAGAGCGCGGCGGCGTTCACGACGAGCAGTCCGAGCCCCAGCGTCAGCAGCACGAACGGCAGCGTGAGCAGCGCCAGCAGCGGGCGGACCGTCGCGTTCGCGAGCCCCACCAGCAGCGCCACCGCGACCAGCAGCAGCGGGGACCGGTCGGGCTCGAGGCGGATCCCCTCGATGAGCGTGGCGGCGAGCCACAGCCCGCCGGCCGTCGCGAGGGTGCGGAGCAGCAGCCTCATGCGCGCGGCCCGTCCACGAGGGCGGCGATCACGGCGCCGGCCGTGCGGCGGCACATCGCGACGACCTCGTCGAAGCCGCCCTCGTCGCCGTAGTAGGGGTCCGGGACCTCGTCGGCGGCCGCACCCCGGACCGCGGCGGGCTCCGGGTCGTAGGTCCGGAACAGCTCGATGCGCGTCGTGACGCCGGCGGCCGCGGCGACGCGGCGGACGTCCGCGAGGTTCGTGCGGTCCATCGCGAGCACGAGGTCCGCCTCGGCCAGCGCCTCGGCCGTGACGGTCTCGGCCACGCCGTCGAGTCGCAGCCCGACCCGCTCGGCCGCCGCCCGCATCCGCGGGTCCGGCGGGTGGCCGACGTGCCAGTCGCCCGTCCCCGCCGACCGCACCTCGACGGCGAGGCCGGCCGCGGCCGCCGCCTCGACGAGCGCGGCCTCGGCGGTGGGGGAGCGGCAGATGTTGCCGAGGCAGACGGTGAGGAGCCGCACCGGGGCGGCGCCGCTCATGCGGTCACGAGCGACGGGGGCAGGTGCGCGACGTCGCTGAACCCCTGGAGGCTGAAGATGTGGGCCCCGGCGATCGGCGTCGCCCGCAGACGGGTCACCGAGGCGTGGTCCGAGGCGAACCGCTCCCACTCCCACGGCTCGGGGTCGAGGCCGAGGAGGTGGCCGAGCACGACCGAGTTCGTGCCGGCGTGCGCGATGAGCAGCAGGTCCGGCACGCCGTCGGGGACCTCCCAGAGGCGCTCGGCGCGCCGCACGACGCCGAGCTCGGCCAGCTCGGCCTCGAGGCCGATGGTGACGCGGGCGTGGAAGTCCCGGAACGTCTCGCCGCCGGGCAGGCCCTCCCACCACAGGTCGCGGGGTCGGTGCTGCGCGTCCCGAAGGGTCCGGTTGACCTCCTCGGCCGGGGTGCCGTCCCAGTGCGGGGGCATGTGGATCTCGTGCATCCATGCGCGGTCGTCGGAGGGGACGTCGGCGTGGGCGGCGCGGACCGGTGCGGCGGTCTCCTGCGCCCGCCGCGCGGTCGAGACGAGGATGCGGTCGAACCGCTCGTGCAGCAGGCGGCCCGCGAGCAGCTCGGCCTGCTCGCCGCCGCGGCGCGTCAGACCCGGATCGACGTACGAGACCTCGTCGCGGTCCCACTCGGGCTGGGCGTGGCGGACGAGGAGGAGTTCCATGCCACCTACGCTACCGACCGCATGCCGCGTCCCCGTCCGCACATCGACCTCGCCGCGGCGCCGCCGGCGTGGTTCGCGCGCGCCGTCGCCGTTCCCGCCGAGCACGGCGACGTCGTCGTCGACGGCGCGCGCGTCGCGTGGTCGGCCTGGGGGGACCGCGACCTCCCGACGCTGGTCCTCGTGCACGGCGGCGCCGCGCACGCCGGCTGGTGGGCGCCGCTCGCGCCGCTGTTCGCCGACGGGTTCCGCGTCGTCGCGCCGGACCTCACGGGCCACGGAGCGAGCGACCACCGCGACGTCTACGACGCGGCCGTCTGGGCCGAGGAGCTGCTCGCCGCCGCCGGCGCCGCCGGGGGCACCGGCCGTCCGACGCTGGTCGGCCACTCGATGGGCGGCTTCGTGACGATCGCGGCGGCGGCTCACCACGGGGCCGAGCTCGACGGCGCGGTCGTCGTCGACGCCCCGGTGCGCCGCCCCGACCCCGAGACCGTCGAGGGCTCGTCGGGCAGCATGTTCCGCGCCCCCAAGACCTATCCCGACGTCGACGCCGCGCTCGGGCACTTCCACCTCGTCCCGCCGCAGCCCTGCGAGAACGGCTGGTACGTCGCGCACGTCGCCCGCGGCAGCCTGCGCGAGGTCGAGGGCGGCGTGACCTGGCGGTTCGACCCGGGGGTGTTCACGGCGCGCTCCGGTCCGCGGCACGCCAGCGAGTTCGGACCGCTCCTCGCGCGGGCGGCCTGCCGCGTCGCCATCGTGAACGGGGCCGACTCGGACATCGTGGACGCCGACGTCCGGGCCTACATGGCCGAGCTGCTGGCCGACTCGCCGGCCGGCAGGGCGGGCGTGCCGTTCGTCGAGGTCCCCGAGGCGCGCCACCACGTCCTGCTCGACCAGCCGCTCGCGCTGGTCACGGCGGTCCGCGCCGTGCTCGCGAGCTGGCACCCCGTCGGGGGCTGAGCCGGCTCAGAGCCGGCGGAGCAGCACCTCGCGCACGGCGTGCTCGGGTCCCTTGCGAAGGATGAGGTCGGCCCGCGAGCGCGTGGGCAGGATGTTCGCGCGCAGGTTCGGCCCGTTGATCCGGTCCCAGATGGCGCTCGCGGTCGCGTCGGCCTCGTCGTCGCCGAGCGACGCGTAGCGGTGGAAGTAGGACCGGGGGTCCGCGAACGCCGTGTCGCGCAGCGCGCGGAAGCGCTCGACGTACCAGCGGCGGATGTCGGCCTCGTCCGCGTCGACGTAGATGGAGAAGTCGAACCAGTCCGACACGAAGACCGACGAGCCGTCCCCGCCGGTGCCCGTCTGCAGCACGTTCAGCCCCTCGACGATCAGGACGTCCGGCTGTCGGACCACGGTCCGCTCGCCCGGGACGACGTCGTAGGCGAGGTGCGAGTAGACGGGCGCGGCGACCTCGGGCTCACCGCCCTTGACCGCGGCGACGAACCGGACCAGCGCACCGACGTCGTAGCTCTCGGGGAAGCCCTTGCGCTCGGCCAGGCCCCGCCGCGCGAGCTCGGCGTTCGGCAGCAGGAACCCGTCCGTGGTCACGAGCTCGACCCGCGGGTGGTCGGGCCAGCGCGCCAGCAGCGCCGCGAGGATGCGGGCCGTCGTCGACTTGCCGACCGCGACCGAGCCCGCGAGGCCGATCACGAACGGGACCTTGGCCGGCAGGTCACCGAGGAACGTGGTGGTGGCCCGGTGCAGCCCCTGGGTCGCCGCCACGTGGAGGCTGAGCAGCCGGGACAGCGGGTGGTAGACCTCGGCGGCCTCGGCCAGCGAGAGCCGGTCCGCGATGCCCCGCAGCCGCCCGAGGTCGTCCTCGCCGAGCGGCAGGGGGACCGAGGGGGCGAGCCGCGCCCACTCGGTGCGCGGCAGGCGGACCCAGGGGTCCCCGGGACCACCAGCGCCGGCGGGACCGCCGGTACCCGCGGAGGCGCCCTCAGGGACGCCCGGAGGGGCCGTCTCGGGCACCAGGCGGCTCCGTCCGGGGTCGGCGCAGGCTAACGCCGGCCCCGGGGTGGACGGGCGCGCCCCGTCGCGCGACACTCGCGCCCCTCCGGGACCCGTCCCGGTCCTCCCGTCCCAGGCCCCGCCGCCCGCGCCGCCGCGCGCCGCGGTCCCCGCCCGCGCCGACGCGGCGTCCGTCCCCCGGAGCCCCGTGTCCCCCTCCGAACCCGCGCCCGCGACCGCCGTCGCGGTCCCCGCCGTCCCCGTCGCGCCCGTGGCCACGCCGCGGCGTCTGCTCCTGCACCGCGTGGCCGTGGCGGCCGTGCTGCTCGCCGCCGTCGCGCTGCTGGGCGTGGTCCGCGACCTCGGTGGGCCGGCGCTGCGGCTGGGCGAGCCGGCGCCCGAGGACGTCTTCGCGACGCGCGAGGTCCGCGTCGTGGACGAGGACGCGACCCTGACCGCACGCCGGGCCGCGGCCGAGTCGGTCGACGCCGTCGTCCTGCCGGACCCCGAGGCCCAGCGGGCGATCCTGGCCGACCTCCGCGCCGTCTTCGCGGCGGTCCGCGAGGTCCGGGCGCCGGTCGAGGTGGAGGTCGAGGGCGGTGCGGCCGGTGGCGCCGGCGGCGGGGCCGCGGACCCGGCGGATTCCGACGGCGCCGGACCCGCCCTCAGGCTCCCGTCCGGGGCCGAGCAGCGCGTGGCCCTGGCGGCCCGGCTCCCGGGCGCCGCGGCGGCGACGGTCTCGGCCCTCGTCGCAGCGACGGACGGCGAGCTCGACCTGCTCGAGCGCGAGACGATCGCGATCGGCCAGCAGCTGGCCCGCCAGCGCATCCCCGAGGACGCGGTCGCGACCGTCCTGGCCGAGACGCTGACCGTCGAGCTGGGGCTGCGCTCGCTGCCGCGCGACACGGGCGGGACCGTGGTCGGCGCGCTGCTCGAGCGCACCCTGCGGCCGACGGTCGCCGTCGACCTCGAGGCGACCGCCGCGGCCCGCGAGCGCGCGGCGGCGGCGGCCCCCGAGGTCGTCGGGGTCTGGCGCACCGGCGAGGTCGTCGTCCGCGCCGGCGAGCTGGTCGGTCCGCTCGAGGCCGCCGCGATCGCGCAGCTTGACCTCGGGGGCACGTCGCGGTGGCGGCTGCTGGCGGTGGCGCTGGCCGCCGCCGGCCTCGTCGTCGTCCTCGGCGGGGTGCTCCTCGCCCGGATGCACCCCCTGGTCTGGGGCTCGCCGAAGCGGATGTGGGCGCTGGCGCTGCTGCTGGTGGCGTTCGCGACCACCGTGCTCGGGGTCGACCTGCTCGCCGAGACGGCGGGCGGTGGCTGGGCGTTCCTCGTCCCGGCCGGAGCCCTCGGCAGTCTCGTCGCGCTGACGCTGGGTCCGGGGCTCGGCATCGCCGTGGTCCTGCCGACCGTGCTGCTGGTGCTGCTCCTGGACCCGGAGGGAGCCGCGGTCGCGACGTACGCCGCGGCCTCGGTGCTGCTCGCCGTCCCGCTGTCGCGCGGGATCGAGAGCCGCTCGGGGCTGCGGGCGGCGCTGGTCCGCGGCGCTGTGGCGGCGCCTGCGCTGGCCGGCGTCGGGCTGCTGCTCCTCGACGTCCGTGCGGACGTCCCGACCGCGCTCCTCGCGGCGCTGATCGGCGGTGGCGTCTCGGCCGTCGTCGTGCAGGGCGCGCTGCCGTGGATCGAGTCGGCGTTCCGGCTGCCGACGGTGACGGCGCTGCTCGACCTCGCGGACCGGAACCACCCGCTGCTGCGCGAGCTCGAGCTGAAGGCGCTCGGCTCGTACAACCACTCGGTGATGGTGGCGGCGCTGACCGAACGGGCCTGCCGCGCGATCGGCGCGGACCCGCTGCTCGGCAGCGTGGCGGCGCTGTACCACGACATCGGGAAGGTCCGGCAGCCGCACTACTTCATCGAGAACCAGCAGGGCATCGCGAACCCCCACGACGGCCTCGAGCCCGAGGTCTCGGCCCTGATCATCATCAGCCACGTCGTCGACGGCGTCGAGCTGGCGACGACGCACCGGCTGCCGCCCGAGGTCGTCGCCTGCATCGGCAGCCACCACGGCACGATGCGCGTGAAGTACTTCCACGACCGCGCGGTCGCGGCGGCGGGGGGTGACGCGTCCGCCGTCGACGAGGCGGCGTTCCGCTACCGCGGCACGCGCCCCCGCGGCCGCGAGGCGGCCGTCCTGCTGCTCGCGGACTCCTGCGAGGCGACCACGCGGGCGCTCGCGATGACCCGGGGCACGCTGCCCCGCGACGAGATCGAGGCCACGGTCGACGGCCTGCTCGAGGAGCGGTTGGCCGACGGCCAGTTCGACGCCTCCGAGATCACGCTGCGCGACCTCCGGGTCGTCCGGGACAGCCTCGTCGAGTCCCTCGTCGGCATCTACCACCCGCGGATCGCCTACCCCCGGACCGCGGCGGACGCGCGCTGAACGCACGCTGACGTCCGCGGCTCGCGATGTGTGGACCGGCCGGTGGTCCCGATCGTTGGCCCATCGGAGGCCCCGCCGGCGGCGGCCCCGGGTCCGGCCGCGGCCCGACGAGCTGTCCCGCGACCGCGTGGACCGGGGGCAGAGGGCCCGTCCGCGGGGTCCTGCGGGGCGCTGGGGCGGTTCCGGACCCGGCCGGCGCCCCGCGGCCACGGTCATGCCGTCCGCGGCCGCCGTCGCCGTGGCCACGGCCACGGGGCGCGCGGGGGCCCCTAGGGGGGAGGGGTCGGCGTCCCGGGCCGCCATCGGGACCTCCGACCCGGCGGCGGCGCCCATCAGGACGGGGTCGCGCTCCGAACCCGTCTGCGAAAGTGGTCTGCCCCGGAGCCGCCCCCGGACCGACCCCGTCACCCGACGTCCCCGACCCACGACCAGGAGCAGGAGTGGCCGCCGCCGACCTCCCCAGCGCCGATGTCGCGCTCGTCGAGCTGTTCGAGCGCTGCGCGAACGAGCCGGGCTACGTCCTGCTCACGGACATCGTGGACCTCCACATCCCCGAGCTGCACGGGGACACGTGGGTCGACGACGCCATCGAGCAGGCCCGCGCGCAGGGTCTCCAGGTCATCGACGACGTCGCGGACGACGTCCCCGAGCACGTCGCCGAGTACACGGGCGCGCTCACGACCGACCTCGTCCGCCAGTACCTGAACGACGCCGGCCGCCACCAGCTG
The DNA here is from genome assembly GCA_041163265.1 of Actinomycetota bacterium. Lineage (GTDB taxonomy): Bacteria > Actinomycetota > Nitriliruptoria > Nitriliruptorales > Nitriliruptoraceae > CSBr16-57R1. Next base: position 23,701 of record JBEARL010000003.1, on the reverse strand, counting down.
CTCACGAAGGAGGACGAGGCCGATCTGGCGAAGCGGTACCAGGCCGGGCTCGCCGCCGACGAGCTGCTGAAGCAGGGCGGGAAGCGGCTGACGCCGAAGCGCCGCGTCCTCCTGCAGCGCATCAGCCGCGACGGCGAGCGCTCGAAGGAGCGCATGGTCCAGGCCAACCTCCGCCTCGTGGTCCCGCAGGCCCGCAAGTTCTCGGGCCGCGACCTCGACTTCATCGAGCTGATCCAGGAGGGGAACCTCGGCCTCCTGCGCGCGGTCGAGAAGTTCGACCACACCAAGGGCTACAAGTTCTCGACGTACGCGGTGTGGTGGATCCGCCAGGCCCTCCAGCGCGGCGTCGCCAGCAAGGGTCGGACCATCCGCGTGCCGGCCCACGTCTGGGAGCTGTACGGCAAGGTCCGCGCCGCCGAGCTGCGGCTGCGGCAGCAGAAGGGCGGCGACCCCTCCGAGGACGAGCTGGCCGAGGAGGTCGGCCTCACCGCGGCCCGCGTCCGCGAGGTCCGCGAGGCCATGCAGGAGCTGGTCAGCCTCGACCGTCCGATCGGCGAGGACGGCGACGCCACGATGGGCGACATGATCGCCGACGCGGCCTCGATCGATCCCGAGCGCTCCGCGATCGAGGAGGACGCGCTGACGCAGATCGAGGCCGCCCTCGATGCGCTCGAGGAGCGCGAGCGGATGATCCTGCAGCTGCGGTTCGGGCTGCGCGGCGAGGAGCCGATGACGCTCGAGGAGATCGGCGAGCACTTCGACCTCACGCGCGAGCGCATCCGCCAGATGCAGAACCGCGCGCTCGCGAAGCTGCGCCACCCCTCGCGTGCCCACGCCCTGACCGGCCTGATGGACGACGTCGAGCAGGTCGCCTGACCGCGTCGGACCGCTGCGGGGGCTCCCGATGATCGACCGGCTCCTCGCGGGCACCGTCGCCGTCGCGGCGGCCGCGGCCGCCCTCGGGCTGACGCTGCTCTGGCCGGGCGCGCCGGACCGACCCGCGGCGGAGCAGCCGCCGCTCGTGCCCGGTCGGATCCTCGCGGTCACGCCGGCGGGCGAGGGGCTCGTCGCGCTCCGTGTCGAGGCGCTCGGCGGCGACGTCGCCGGCGAGGTGCTCGAGGTCGAGGCCCCGACCGAGGGCTTCCCCGAGCTCGTCGTGGGCGACCGCGTCGAGCTGTTCCCCTCCGAGCTGCCGGGCGAGGGGACCGTCTGGTTCGTCGCGGACCTCAGCCGGCGTGCCCCTCTCCTCTGGCTCGGCCTGCTGCTCGTCGGTGCGGTCCTCATCGTCGGACGGTGGCGCGGGCTGCGGGCGCTCGTCGGGCTCGGAGCGTCGCTGTGGGTGGTCGTCGGGTTCATGCTCCCCGCGATCCTCGACGGCGCGAGCCCCCCGCTGGTCGCGCTGGTCGGCGGGACCGTCGTCGTCCTCGGGACCCTGCTGCTGACCCACGGGGTCGGGCGGACGGCCCTGGCGGCCGCGACCGGCACGCTGGGCGCGCTGGTGCTGACGGTCGTCGTCGGCGTGACGGCGATCGACGCGGCCCGGATCACCGGGTTCGCCTCCGAGGACGCCGTCTACGCGGCGTTCGCGGCCGGTGGACTGGACCTGCGCGGCCTCGTGCTGGCGGGGCTGATCGTGGCCGCGCTGGGCGTGCTCGACGACGTCACCGTCGCCCAGGCCTCGACCGTCGCGGCGCTCCACGCCGCCGACCCCGAGCAGCCGTTCGGGACGCTGTTCGCCCGGGCGATGGGGGTGGGGCGGGACCACATCGCCTCGGTCATCAACACCCTGGTCCTCGCCTACGCCGGCGCCTCGCTGGCCCTGCTGGTGCTGTTCTCGACCAGCGGGCTGCCCGTGCTCGAGCTCGTGGCGTCCGAGCTGGTCGCGACCGAGATCGTGAAGACGGTCGTCGGGTCGCTGGGGCTGATCGCGGCCGTGCCGCTGACCACCGTGATCGCGGCCGCGGCGGCGTCGGCCGGCGCACCCGACCCGCGCGCCGGCACCGTCGGTCACCACTGAGTCACGGGCGGACGCCTCGCGCTCCGACGGGCCTATGCTCCCGCCCGCCGGCCGCGCTGCGGGCGGCGGGGGCGCGGAGAAGGTGGTCCAGGGTTCCGTGAGCGACGCCGCCGCCGTCACCGACCTGGCCGAGCTGTTCGACCGCGCCGCCGCACGGGGCTACATCCTCCTCTCCGAGCTGCACGACCTGCACGACGGGCTGACGCAGGCGCCGACCTGGGTCGACGAGACGGCGCAGGTCGCGCGGGACACCGGGCTCGAGGTCATCGACGACCTCGTCGCGGACGCCGAGCGGCCCGAGGCGACGCCGCTCTCGGCGACGTCCGACTCGATCCGGCAGTACCTCAACGAGATCGGTCGGACCGAGCTGCTCACCGCCGAGCAGGAGGTCGACCTCGCGAAGCGGTACCAGGCGGGGCTGGCCGCGGCCGTCATGCTCGCCGCGCAGCCGGTCGGTGCGCGGGCGCAGCGGGTGTTCCTCCAGCGCATCGTCCGCGACGGCGAGGCGGCGAAGGAGCACATGGTCCGCGCCAACCTGCGCCTCGTCGTGTCGGTCGCGCGGAAGTTCCGCGGCCGCGGTGTCGACCTGCTCTCGCTGATCCAGGAGGGGAACCTCGGCCTCATCCGCGGCGTCGAGAAGTTCGACCACACCAAGGGGTACAAGTTCTCGACCTACGCCACGTGGTGGATCCGTCAGGCGCTCCAGCGCGGGCTCGCGAACACGGGGCGCACGGTCCGGCTGCCCGTCCATGTCCACGAGCTGATGGGCAAGGTCCGGTACACCGAGTTCCAGCTGCTGCAGGAGTTCGGCCGCGAGGCGAACGAGCTCGAGATCGCCGACCGGCTCGGCCTGACCGTCGAGCGGCTGCGCGAGGTCCGGCTGGCCGCGCAGGACGTCGCGAGCCTCGACCGCCCCATCGGCGAGGACGGCGACGCGACGATGGGCGACCTCGTCGCCGACGAGTCCGCCGAGGACCCCGAGCGCTCGGCGACCGCGGCGCTCGTCCGGGCCGACACCGGCCGGGCCCTCGAGATGCTGCCGCTGCGCGAGCGCGAGGTGATCGGGCTGCGGTTCGGGCTGCTCGACGGCGAGGAGCACACCCTCGAGGACATCGGGGACCGGCTCGGGCTGACGCGGGAGCGCATCCGCCAGATCGAGAAGAAGGCGCTGACGAAGCTGCGCCACCCGTCGCGCGGCTTCCAGCTGCACGGCCTCCTCGACTCGATGGACGCCGCGGGCTGAGGGGATGACGGCGGCCGCGATCGACGTCGACCTGGCGATCGTCGGGGCCGGTCCCGCCGGCCTGTACGCCGCGACCTGCGCCGGGTTCCGCGGGCTCTCGACCGTGGTGCTCGACTCGCTCGAGGAGGTCGGCGGCCAGCTGTCGGCCCTCTACCCCGAGAAGCCGATCCTCGACGTCGCCGGGTTCCCCACGATCCTCGCCCGGGACCTCGTGGCACGGTGCCGTGAGCAGGCCGACGCCTTCGCACCGACCTACCTCCTCGGCCACCGGGTCGAGACGCTGGAGGACGCGCCGGGCGGCGGCCTCGTGCTCGGGACGGCGGCGGGGACGGTCGTGCGGGCCCGCGCCGTCGTGATCACGGGCGGCATCGGGACGTTCGCCCCGCGGCCCCTCCCCGCCGCCGAGGGCTGGCTCGGGCGGGGCGTCGTGCACTTCGTCCGCGAGCTCGAGGACCTGCGGGACCGCGACGTGCTGGTGGTCGGCGGCGGGGACAGCGCCGTCGACTGGGCGCTGACCCTCCGCGGGGTCGCCCGGTCGATCGCCGTCGTGCACCGCCGCGCGTCGTTCCGCGCCCACGAGGCGTCGGTGGCGGCGCTCCTGGCCTCCGAGGTGCGGGTGATGGTGCCCTGCGAGGTCGAGCGGCTCGAGGGCGGGGCGGGCGACGACACCGCCGGACGCGTCGCGCGGGCCGTGGTCCGCGACACGGCGACGGGCGAGCGCACGACCCTGGCGGTCGACGCCGTCGTCGCCGCCCTCGGCTTCACGGCGGACCTCGGACCGCTGCGCCGCTGGGGCCTCGAGACCGACGGGCGGGCGCTGGTGGTCGACTCGCGCATGGCGACCTCGCGACCCGGCGTGTTCGCGGCCGGGGACGTCGCGACCTACCCCGGGATGGTCCCGCTGATCTCGGTGGCGTTCGGCGAGGCGGCGATCGCCGTCAACAACGCCGCCACCTTCATCGATCCGACCGCGCGACTGGCGCCGGGGCACTCGAGCGAGGCCCCGCACCCGGCTGCCTGACCGGTCGGGCCGGTCGGGCGCTCAGCCCGGCCCGTCGGGGGGCGGCGGCAGGGGCGGCAGGGATGGCGCCTCTCGCACCTCGCGCGCCCCGCGGCCGGTCGGCCCGCCGCCGCCCGCCGTCCCGCCGGTGCGCGGCGCACCGCCGGCCAGCGCGCGCCGCAGCCGCGACGCGGCACCGTCGGCGCCGCGGGCCTCCAGGTCGGCGACCAGCCCGACCAGCGGCGGTCCGGCGGCGACCGCGGCCTCGAGCTCGGCGTCGAGGTGCGGCAGCGGTGCCATCAGCAGCAGGTTGCGCTCGACGGCCTCGCGGCCGCGGCGCAGCGACGCCGCGGTCCGCGGCGGCAGGTCCGCCAGCGCCCGGTACAGGGTCGGCACGTCGCCGAACTCGCGGAGCAGCCGCGCCGCGGTCGCCGGACCGATCCCGGGCGCCCCCTCGAGCCCGTCCGACGGGTCGCCGCGCAGGGCCGCGAGGTCGCGGTAGCGGCGGGCCGGCACCCCGTGCTCGGCCTCGACCGCGGCCTCGTCCTCGACCGCGAGGTCCGCGAAGCGCCGGCGCGGTCGGAGCAGCCGCACGCGGGGTCCCACCAGGGCGGTCAGGTCGCGGTCGCTCGAGAGCAGGTCGGTCCGCCAGCCGCGCCGGGCCCCGTCGTCCGCCGCGGCCGCCAGGAGATCGTCGGCCTCCGCGCCCTCTCGGACCCGGATCGGCACGCCCGCCGCTCGCAGCGCGGCGGGCAGCGCGTCGAGGACGACCCGGAGCGCCGGGTCGGTGGGGGAGCGCTGCGCCTTGTAGGCCGGGAACAGCTCGCGGCGGCGGTTGACCGGGTGGTCGAGCGCCACGAGTGCGACGTCGTAGGGGCCGTGGCGCCAGGTCGATGCCAGCATCGACGCCATCGCGGCGACGACGGCGGTGAGGTCGTCGTCGCCCGGGTCGTCCCGCGTCGAGTGCCACGCCCGGTGGGCGATCGACGAGCCGTCGACGGCGAGCAGTCGCACGATGCGCCCCACCTCCCGATCGGGCGACGCTAGCGACGCGGCTACCGTCGCCGGCCGCGGTCGGAGGGCGTCGACGTGGACGGGGAGACCGGCGTCGGCGTGCACACCCTGGCGCGGGGCGGGCAGCCGCTCCTCGTCGCGGACCTCGCGGACGGCGTGACGGCGGCGGCGCTCGAGGCCGCGCTCGAGGACGCCGGGCTGGTCCGCCTGCCCGGCTTCCTCGGCGTCGACCTGCCGCAGGGGGCCCGCGTCGGCATCCAGCTCGAGGGCCGCGAGGTCCGGCTCGTCGACGAACGGGACGCGACACTGCTGCGCCTGACCCGGTCGGGCCTCGCGGCGGACTGGCAGCGGGCGGCCGTCGCCCGCCGCGGGACGGTGCTGGTCGTGGCGCGCGGTCTCGGCGTCGGACCGGAGGCCGCGCCACCCGAGCTGGGCGCCGCGCTCGAGACGACCGCTCGCGACGGTCGGCTGCTGGCGGCCGTCGTCGGGGTGCACGACCGACCGCCGCGGCTGCCGCTGCTGCTCTGAGCGGCTGACGTCGCCAGCCTCAGGACGAGAGCAGCTGGAACCGGCTCAGGACGCGGAGCACGTAGAACTGCGTCTCGGTGATGTCCGGGATGCAGCCGCACCGCGCGACGCGCGTCGGTCCCGCGTTGTAGGCGGCGAGCGCCAGCTCGACGCTGCCGAACCTGACGAGCTGCAGCCTCAGGTACTGCGCCCCGCCGTTCAGGTTGCGCTCCGGGTCGAACCGCTCGTCGACCTGGCTGTCGACCCGCAGACCGAGGCCGCGGGCCGTGCCGGGCATCAGCTGGGTCAGGCCCGCCGCGCCGGCGTGCGAGACGACGCCGGGCCGGAAGCCGCTCTCGGTCCAGGTCAGCGCGCCGAGGAGCCGGTCGTCGACGCCCTGGGTCGCGGCCGCGCTGGCCACCAGCGCCGAGTAGGGCTGGCCCTGCGCGGGCAGGCGCGGCGCCCACGACGGGACGCCCACCCAGACGCCGCCGACCGGCCGCAGGGCCGAGTACCGCTGCAGCTCGAGGGCCCGGATCTGCTCGGTGATGCGCTTCGCGAGGGCGGCCATCACCTCCACGTCGTTCTCGAGCTCGTCGAGCAGCTGGCGCTGGCGGCGGCGCTCGGCGTCGATGCCGGCGACGACGCGGCGCTGGTCGGCCTCGAGCTCGGCGACCCGGTCCCGCTGGCGCGTCGCCTCGTCGCGGGCCACGACGGCGGCGGTCCGGGCGTCGACCGCCTCGGCGATGAGGTCGGTGACCTCGGTCGCGAGGGACCGCAGGTCCGCGACCAACGTGCGGTCGTCGTCCGTGATGCGGCCGACGGTGGCCAGCGTGACGGCGAGGTCGTGGAGATCCAGCGCGCCGACCGTGCCGCGCATGATGATGTCGGCGGTCGCCGTCCGGCCGTACTTGAACGTCTGGACGATGCGCGCCTGGAGCCGGTCGCGGACCTCGGTGGACCGGGCCTCGACCTCGACCAGGCGGGCCTCGGCCGCCAGCTCGCGCTCGCGGGCGGCGGCCTCGTCCGCGGAGGCCGTGGCGATGCCGTCCTCGGCCGCGGCCAGGTCGGCCCGGATGCGGCGCAGCTCGGCGTTGGCGTCCCCGAGGCGCCGGTCGATCGCCTCGAGCTCGTCGGCGGCGGCGTCCAGCCGGGCCTCGATCTCGGCGATGCGGCGGTTGACCTCCTCGAGCTCGCTGCGGCGCTGCTCGAGCTCGTCGGCCACCGCCGGGCCGGCCACCGCGCCGAGCGTCAGCGCGACGGCCAGGACGGCCGGGAGGACGCGGCGCATGCGGGCTCCGGGGAGGGACGGCCCCCGGGCGTGACCGCGCCGCGAGGATGCCGGGAGGCTACCGACGGGGGGTGTCGCGGCGGGGGAGCGCGGTGCGTCCGTCCGGACGCGCCGCCGCGGACCGTCAGCGCTGCGCGAGCGGCGTCACGTCGCGCTCGGGCGACCCGGTGAAGACCTGCAGCGGGCGGACGATGGCCTGCTCGTCGTCCCCGACGTTCTCCTGCCAGTGGGCCAGCCAGCCCGGGATGCGGCCCATGGCGAACAGGACCGGGAACATCGCGACCGGGAACCCCATCGCCTGGTAGATGATGCCCGAGTAGAAGTCGACGTTGGGGTACAGCCTCCGCGTCACGAAGTACTCGTCCTCGAGCGCGACCTTCTCGAGCTCGAGGGCGATGTCGAGCAGCCGGTTCCGGCCGGTGACCTCGAACACGTCGTACGCGAGCTGGCGGATGATGCGGGCCCGGGGGTCGTAGTTCCGGTAGACGCGGTGGCCGAAGCCCATCAGCCGGAACTCGCCGGCCTTCGCCCGGGCGACGTAGTCCGGGACGCGGGACACGTCGCCGATCTCGTCGAGCATCCGCAGGACCTGCTCGTTGGCGCCGCCGTGGAGCGGCCCGTACAGCGCGGCGGCGGCACCGGCGGCGGCCACGTAGGGGTCCGCCAGCGACGAGCCGATCGTCCGCATCGTCGTCGTCGAGCAGTTCTGCTCGTGGTCGGCGTGGAGGATCAGCAGGACGTCCATCGCCCGCTCGAGCACCGGATGGGGCTCGTAGTGCGGCTCGGTCGTCCGCCACATCATGTTCAGGAAGTTCCCCGGGAACGAGAGCGAGTTGTCGGGGCGGGCGAAGAACATCCCGACGGAGTGTCGGTAGGCGTAGGCGGCAAGCGTCGGGAACTTCGCGATCAGCCGGACGATCTGGGCCTCGCGGGCGGCCGCGTCGCGGACGCCCTTGGACTCGGGGTAGAAGGTCGAGAGGGCGGCCACGGTCGAGACGAGGATGCCCATCGGGTGGGCGTCGTACCGGAAGCCGTCGATGAACTTCTTCACGTTCTCGTGGATGAACGTGTGGTGCGTGATCTCGTGGGTCCAGCCGTCGAGCTCGGCCCGGGTCGGCAGCTCGCCCTTCAGCAGCAGCCAGGCGACCTCGAGGAACGAGGCCTGCTCGGCCAGCTGCTCGACGGGGTAGCCGCGGTACCGCAGGATCCCCGCCTCGCCGTCGATGTAGGTGATGGCGCTGCGGCAGGCGGCGGTGTTCTTGAGGCCCGGGTCGTAGGTCACCAGCCCGAAGTCGTCATCCGAGGCCCGGATCTGGCGCAGGGCCATCGCGTCGACCGCGCCGTCCCGGATCGGCAGTTCGTAGGTCCGTCCGGTCCGGTTGTCGGTGACGGTCAGCGTCTCGGCGCTCATGGGCGGTCCTGGCGTCGGCTGGGTGCGGTCCGGTGGGAGGCCGGCCCCCGGGTGCGCGGCACACGGGACGGCGACGCCCCGGGAGGGTAGTGGCGGGCGCGGTCCGGGTCGTTGGTTGAGACATCAAGTATCTGGTACGATGGTCGCGGCCGCGCTCCCGAGTCCGGAACCGACCCCGACCACCGAGGCCCACCATGTCCGCAGCGCTCCCCACCCCCGGGTCCTGGGTCATCGACCCGTCCCACTCCACCGTCGGCCGCGTCGCTCGACATCTGATGGTGTCGAAGGTCCGCGGCCGCTTCACGTCCTTCTCCGGGACCGTCGTCGTCGGCGACCCGCTCGAGGACTCGTCCGTCACGGTCTCGATCGACGCCGCGTCCTTCACGACCGGCGACGAGCAGCGCGACGCCCACGTCCTCAGCGGGGACTTCCTCGACGTCGAGGCCTTCCCGACCCTGACCTTCGAGGGCTCGGAGCCCCGCCGTCAGGGCGACGACTGGGTCCTCCCCGGCCTGCTGACGATCCGCGGCACGACCCGCCCGGTCGAGCTCGAGGTGGAGGCGCTCGGCGTCATCACCGACCCGTGGGGCAACCCGAAGGCCGCGCTGTCGGCGACCGCCGAGATCGACCGCGAGGAGTTCGGCATCACCTGGAACGCCGCCCTCGAGGCCGGCGGCGTCCTCGTCGGCCCGAAGGTCCGCATCGAGCTGGACGTCCAGCTGGCCCCGGCGCCGCAGGAGGCCTGAGCCACCGCCGTCGGGCGCGTCAGGCGGGGTCGTCCGGCCCGCCGGACGCGCCCGACGGCGCCGAGGCCGCCGCGACGCGCCCGAGCGCTCCGGCCAGCACCCGGGCCTCATCCTCGGTCAGGACGTCCGCGAACGCGGCGCGGACCCCCTCGACGTGGGTGGGCCACGCCCTCCGCAGCCGCTCGAGACCGGCCCGCGTCAGCGTGGCCAGCGTCCCCCGCCCGTCCTCGGGGCACCGCTGCCGCGCGACGAGGCCCTCGGCCTCCATCCGGTCGACGAGCCGCGTCAGCCCGCTCTGGGAGAGCAGCACGCGGTCGGCGAGGTCCTGCATCCGCAGCGACTCCGACGGGGCCTCGCTGAGCTGGACCAGCACGTCGAACCAGGTCAGCGGCAGATCCTCGTCGTCCTGGAGCTCGCGCGCCAGGCGGGCCGTGGTGCGGCGGTGCGCCTCGAGGAACGCCCGCCAGGCCGCCAGGCGCGTCGCGTCGAGGCCCTCCGCGCCCATGCCCGGCCCCTCCGTGGGTGCGCCGCGGGAGCGGTCACCGCGCCGAGGGTAGGTCCGGGAACGCCGCGGGCCGCCCCGAGGGGCGGCCCGAGCGTCCAGCGGCCGGGCGGACCCGGCCGTCGGCGTGGATCAGAGGTCGTAGGGGCGGAGCGTGCCGCGGCCGTTCTGCTTGGCCCGGGCGGCAGCCGCCTTCAGCATCTCGTGGACCTTCGCGTTGAGCGCGTCCACGACGTTCGAGTCGGTGCGGAGGTCGAGGGCCTTGATGGCCTCCTTGACCTTGCTCTGGACGATGATCGAGTCGGCCATGGTGGTGTGCCTCTCCTGGACGTACCCCCTGCGGGGTGTCCCGCGGGGGTCGGGGACGGGGAGCACGATAGGGCCCGGAACGGCCGCAGGACGGGAGCCAGGACGGTTCCGGTGCTGCCGCCGCCCCCTCGGCGTGCGCTCGGCGCGCGAATCGGCGTGGTGGTGTGCGCCCAGCGGCGGAAACGGCCCCCGCGGGCCGTTAGCGTGCCCCTGCGCGCCGTCCGGGTGCGGGGGACGGGGGCAGGGTGGGCGCCACGGACGGCACGGCGCTCGTCCTCCTGACCCGGGACCTCCGGGTCCACGACCAGCCGGCCCTCCACGCCGCCGCGGCGTCGGCCCGGGTCCTCCCCGTCTTCGTCCTCGACGACGCGATCCTCGGCAGCCGGTACGCGGCGCCCAACCGCCTGGCGGGGCTGCTCGGGGCGCTGGCCGACCTGCGCGCCTCGCTGCGGGACCTCGGGGGCGACCTGGTGGTCCGCCGGGGCCGGACCCTCGACGTCGTCCGCGAACTTGCCGCGGTCCACGGCGTCTCCGCGATCCACTGCTCGCGCGACCACTCGGCGTTCGCCCGCCGCCGCGAGGCTCGGCTGGCCGCCGTCGCCGCCGACGTCGGCGCGACCCTCACCGCGCACCCCGGCGTGATGCTGGTCGCGCCCGAGCGGGTCCGCGCCACCGGCGGCGGCCACTTCAAGGTGTTCACGCCGTACTGGCGCCGGTGGTCGGCCGTGACCCCGCGGCCCGTCCTGCCGCCGCCGGACGCCGTCCGGCTGCCCGACGGGGTCGACCCCGGCGCCATCCCGGCCCTCGCCGAGCTGACCGCCGGCGCGCCGGCGCCGGGACTCGCACCGACCGGCGAGACGGCCGCGCGGGCCCGCCTCGCGTGGTGGCTCGACGGTCCGGTCGAGGCCTACGACACCGGCCGCAACCTCATGGCCGAGGACGGCACCTCCCGCCTCTCGCCGCACCTCCACCTCGGGACCCTCTCGGTGAACGAGATCGCGGCGGCCCTCGAGCCGCGTCGACCCGGACACGAGGCCTTCCTCCAGGAGCTGTGCTGGCGCGACTTCAACCACCAGCTGCTCGACGCCCGCCCCGACCTCGCACGCGTCGACGTCCGCACGAAGGACGACCGCTGGCGCGACGCGCCCGACGAGGTCGCGGCCTGGCGCGCGGGCCGGACCGGCTACCCGGTCGTCGACGCCGGCATGCGGCAGCTGCTGCACGAGGGCTGGATGCACAACCGGGCCCGCATGGTCACCGCGTCCTTCCTGACCAAGCACCTCTACGTCGACTGGCGCATCGGGGCGTGGCACTTCATGGACCACCTCGCCGACGGCGATGTCGCGAACAACTTCGGGCAGTGGCAGTGGACGGCGGGGACGGGGACCGACTCGCGCCCGAACCGCATGTTCAACCCGGTCATCCAGGGCGAGCGGTACGACCCGGACGGCGCCTACGTGCGGCGGTGGGTGCCCGAGCTGGTCGGGATCGCGGGGAGGGCGGTGCACCAGCCCCGACCCGACGGGGAGGGCGGCCTGTTCGACGACCCGGCGGCCGGCGCCTACCCGCCACCGATCGTCGACCACCGCGAGGCCCGGGCCCGGTTCCTCGCGGCCCGCGGGGCCGAGGACGACGCGGCGTAGGCTCGCGTCATGCGACGACGACGGGACGACGAGCGGACGACGGGCGAGGACGTCCTCGAGCTCGAGGTGCGCCAGCTCGACCCCGGCCTGCCGGTGCCCTCCTACGCCCACCCCGGTGACGCCGGCCTCGACCTGCACGCCGCGGACGCGACCGTGCTGCGCCCCGGCGAGCGGGCGCTCGTCCCGACGGGCCTCGCGGTCGCGATCCCCGCGGGCTGGGCCGGGTTCGTCCACCCGCGGTCGGGGCTCGCGGTCGACCACGGGGTCACGGTGCTCAACGCGCCCGGCACCATCGACGCCGGGTACCGCGGCGAGATCCGCGTGGCGCTCGTCAACCACGGCGACGCCCCCGTCGAGATCGCCCACGGCCAGCGGATCGCGCAGCTGGTGCTGATGCGGGTCGGCCGTGCGACGGTGCGGCCGGTCGAGCGGCTGTCGGACACCGCCCGCGGTGACGGGGGCTTCGGATCGACCGGCCGATGAGCGCCGACCGCGCCCCGTTCGGGGTGCTGCCCGACGGTCGTCCCGCGGCGCTGTTCACGCTCGGGGCCGAGGGGGTCACGGCCCGCGTCACCGACCTCGGCGCGACGCTGGTCGGCCTCGAGACGCCCGACCGGACCGGACGGGTCGCCGGTGTGGTGCTCGGCCTCGCCGACGCCGCGGGGTACGCGAGCCGGGAGCCCGGCGCCAACCCGTTCCTCGGCGCGACCGTCGGCCGGGTCGCCAACCGCACGGCCGGCGCCGCCTTCGAGCTGGACGGCGCGCGCTTCGAGGTGGACGCGAACGAGCCGCCGAACCACCTCCACGGCGGCCGGACCGGCTCGTTCGAGCGGGAGCTCTGGGACGTCGTCGACGCCGGCCCCGACCGGGTCCTCCTGCGGCTCGTCTCGCCCGACGGCACCGGCGGCTACCCGGGGACCGTGACCGTCACCGCCGAGTACGCGGTCGCCGTGGGCGAGCTGGCCATCACCTACCGCGCGACGACGGACCGCGCGACGCCCGTGAACATGACCCAGCACGCCTACCTGAACCTCGCCGGGGAGGACGGCGCGACGGCCCTCGACCACGAGCTCGCCGTCGCGGCCGACCGCTGGACGCCGGTCGACGCCGGGCTGATCCCGACGGGGGAGACCCCGGCGGTCGACGGCACGCCGTACGACCTGCGCGCCGCTCGGCGCCTCGGCGACGTCGTCGCGGCGCTGGCCGACGACCCGGCCGGAGGGATGGACCACAACCTCTGGCTCGAGGGCACTCCCGGCGGGCTGCGCGAGGTGGCGGTCCTCCGCGACCCCGCGAGCGGCCGGTGGCTGCGGCTGGACTCGGACCAGCCCTGCCTCCAGGTCTACACCGGCAACCGGCTCGGGCGGACGGTCGGGCGGGGCGGCGTGACCTTCCCCCGCCACGGCGCCGTCTGCCTCGAGCCGCAGCACGCGCCGGACAGCCTGCACCGCCCGACGTGGCCGTCGATCGTCCTGCGCCCGGGGGAGGAGTACGTCCACCGGCTGCGCTACCGGCTCGGGGCGGACTGAGGCCGGTCCCGACCGGCGCTAGACTTCCCCGGTCACGCGGACGTAGCTCAGCTGGCTAGAGCGCCACCTTGCCAAGGTGGAGGTCGCGGGTTCGAATCCCGTCGTCCGCTCCGTCGCGCCCGAGCCGGACCCTCAGCCGCTGGCGCCGGACGAGAACCCCTCGACGCCGTCGAACCGGTGCAGGTGGTCCGTCCCGACCACCGCGAGTCCGGCCGCGACCAGCGCCCCGACCGCGTCGACGATCTCCTCGCTGGTCGTCGTCCCGCCATCCGCCGTCTGCAGGCGGCACCGCCAGTGGTCGGTCAGCAGCGCGGTCGGGGCCGCACCGGGGTGGACCTGCACGCCGCGGTTCGTCACCAGGGTCGGCCGCAGCGCGCGCTCACCGAGCGCCGCCCCGACCGCGGCCACGAGCACGGCCGGATCGCGGCCCGCCTCGTCCCACCGCAGGCCGACGTCCACGCCGACCGTCTCGGTGGCCACGGCCACGGTCGCCGGGGCCGGGACCGCGACGCGCCGCGTCTCGAACCGCGCCGGCCGCAGCCGCTCGGGCTCGGCGCCCAGCCGCGCGACGATCGCGTCGGTGAACTCCGCGGTCGTGACCTCCCGCTCGCTCAGGCCCTCCCGGTGCAGGTCGGCGGTGTGCAGGCCCGACTCGAGGGTCGCGAGCCAGGCGTTCGCGATCCGCTCGGCGGTCGGGGCCTCGCCGAGGTGGACGAGCAGCTGGACGGCGGCGTTCAGCAGCCCCGAGGGGTTCGCGACGCCGCGGCCGGCGATGTCGGGCGCGCTGCCGTGGACCGCCTCGAACATCGCGTGGGTCGTCCCGATGTTCGCCGAGCCCGAGATGCCGACCGAGCCCGCGACCTGACCCGCGATGTCCGAGAGGATGTCGCCGTAGAGGTTCAGGGTGACGATGACGTCGAACCGCTCCGGCTGCGCGGCGAGGCGGGCCGCCCCGATGTCCACGATCTGGTGCTCGGCCCGGACGTCGGGGTACTCGGCCGCGACCTCGTCGAACACCCGGTGGAACAGGCCGTCGGCCTGCTTCATGATGTTGTCCTTGGTCATGCAGGTGACGGTCCGGCGACCGTGGACCCGGGCGTGCTCGAACGCGTACCGGACGATGCGCTCGCTGCCGGGGCGCGAGACGAGCTTCACCGCCTTCACGACCTCGGGGGTCGGGCGGTGCTCGATGCCGGCGTACAGGTCCTCCTCGTTCTCGCGGACGATCACGAGGTCCATGCCGGGGTGCAGGGAGTGGACGAACGGCGAGTACGCGACGGTCGGGCGGACGTTCGCGAACAGGCCGAGGGTGGTGCGGATGGTGACGTTCAGCGACCGGTACCCGCCGCCCTGCGGGGTGGTGATCGGCGCCTTCAGCAGGACCGGGTTGCGCCGGATCGCCTCCCAGGCCTCGGGCGGGATGCCGGTCGGGTGACCGGCCTCGTACGCGGCCCGGCCGACCACGACCTCCTCGGACTCGAGCGGCGCGTCCGCCGCCTCGAGGACGCGCAGCACGGCGGCCATGATCTCGGGGCCGATGCCGTCGCCGCGGGCGACGGTGATGCGGTGGCGGACGCTCATGCCGGGGCTCCGGTCGGTGGGGTGTCGGGGGGCGGCACCACGGCGGGGTCCCGCAGCAGGGCGAGGACCTCCGCGGGCTCCGCCGTGAGGGCGACGACCTGGTCCTCGGCGGCCAGAACCGTCGTCCCGTCCGGGACGATCGCCTCCGAGCCGCGCCGCACGCCGGTCAGCACGGTGCGCCTCGGCCACGGCACCTCGCGGACCGCGCGGCCGTCGGCGGCCGAGCCGGCCCGGACGACCAGCTGGACGGCCTGGAGCCCGGTGACGTCGCGCATGCGCTGGGCGTCCCGGGTCAGTCGGGACGCGACCGTGCGCTCGATGCCGCGGTCGTAGGCGCGGACGACGTCGGCCCGCCGGAACACGCCGACGACGCGTCCGGTCGCGGTGTCGACCACGGGGAGGCGACCGACCTGGAGGTTCGCCATCCGCTGCACCGCGCGGAACACCGGCTCGTCGGGGCTGGCGGTCGCCACCCGCTTCGTCGCGAGGTCCGCCGCCGTGGCGCCGGTCCGCGCGAGGTCCGCGAGCGCCACGACGCCGACGAGTCCGCCCTGCGCGTCCACGACGACGACGCCGTGCAGGGATTCGCGGGCGAAGCGGGCCCGCACCGCGTCGGCCGGCTCGTCGGACGGGACGGTCGCGTGGGGCCGGTCCGGGGCCGTCATCACCTCGGCGACGGCGACGAGCTGCAGCACGTCGACGTCGTCGGGACGGGCGAGCGTGACGCCGCGGGCGCGGAGCGTCTCGAGGTAGATCGAGCGCCAGCCGAGCCGGTCGGCACCGAAGCTCGCGATGCCGACGGCGAGCATCAGCGGCAGGACGAGCTCGTAGTCCCCCGTCAGCTCGAACACGAGGATGATCGCGGTCAGCGGCGCGCGGACGACGGCGGCGAACACGGCCGCCATCCCGACGAGCGCGAAGGCGGTCGGGGAGCCGAGGCCGAGGGTCGGGACGGCGACAGCACCGACGGCACCGCCGAGCGCCGCGCCGGTGAACAGCGACGGGGCCAGGGTCCCGACGGCCGAGCCGGTGCCGATCGACAGGACGCTGGCGAGGAGCTTCGCGACGAGCAGCAGGAGCAGACTTCCGGCCGCGGCCCACCCGGTCCCCTCGAGGCCGTCGAGCATCATCCGGATCGGTTCACGCGAGGCGCCGGGGATCGCGGGCAGGCCGGCGCCCTCCCCGAGGACCTCGGGGACCGCGAGCGCGATCAGGCCGACGCCGAGCCCGCCGAGCCCCACCGTCCCGACCGTGCCGAGCCGGGCCCGCAGCCGCGCCGCGGCCCGGCCGGCGAGGTGCTCGCCGCGCCGGAAGCCGTGAGCGACGAGCAGCGCCAGCAGCCCGATGGTGGCGTGGACCAGCAGCTCGGCCGGCCGGTCGAGCCGGGCGGTCTGCGCCGGGTCGAACAGCGGCAGGCCGGGGCCGACGAGCTGGCGGGCGGTGACCGAGGACACGACGGCGGCGACGACGATGACCTGGAGCGACCCTGCGCGCCGAAGGCCACCGAGCAGCAGCTCGATGGCGAACAGCATCCCGCCGATCGGCGCGTTGAACGACGCGGCGATGCCGGCCGCGACGCCGGCCGCGACGAGCGAGCGGGTCCGGTCCTCGTCGAGACGACCGAGCCCGGCGATCAGCGACCCGACGGCGCCGCCGAACAGGACGATGGGACCCTCGCGGCCGCCCGACGCGCCGGTGCCGAGCGCGATCGAGGTCGCGGCGACTCCCGCCGGCGCGACCCGGCGCCTGATGCGGCCGCGGTGGATGGCGACGGCCTCGAGCGTCGCGACCACGCCGCCGCCCGAGACCTCGGGCACCGCGTACCGGACGAGCAGCCCGACCGCGAGGCCGCCGAGCGTCGGGACCGCCACGACCTGCCAGGGCGGGGTCGGGGCCGAGAACGCGGCCTCGGCGACGAGGTGGACGCCGGTGATCAGCGCCCAGGCCACGACGCCGGTCGCGAGCCCGACGGCCGCGCCGAGGAGCAGCTGCAGGCCCTCGCGGCTCGGATCGAGCGGTGGGAGGCGGCGCAGGACCGCCCGGACGGGGGCGGTGGTCCGGATCGCCGCCCGTGCGACGGCGCGGCCGAGGGAGCCGACCCCCGCCGCGGCGGCCAGCGACGCGGGGCTCCAGGCCATCGTCCACCTCCGCGCGACCCCGTCCGCCCATCGGCGGTGGGGAGACACATCCTCCCACATCCAGGGGGCGCTAGCGGTGCCGTCCGTCCCGTCCGCGCCAGGCGCTGAACGAGGCGACGCCACCACCGCCCGGTCGGCGCAGCCACGGCCAGGGGTGCTGCTCGACCACGGGCAGGGCGGCGGCGCGCCGGCGGAAGCCCGGGACGGGGGCGTGGGTCACGGCCAGCGCCGCGCCGCCGGCCGTGCCGCCGGCGCCGAGGGTGGCGACGACGTCGCCGCGCCAGACGGTCACGTCGCACCGGGTCGCGAGGTCCCCCAGCGACTCCGCCAGGAACACGAGGCGGCGCGCATCCAGCCGCAGCCGCGCGAGCAGCGGGGCGTCGAACACGAACGCGACCGGCAGGTCCGGGTGGGCCGCGAGGGCCGGGTCCGCGTCGCCGAGGGACTCGGCGGTCAGCCAGACGGCCGTCGGTGCGGCGTCGGGGAGGCGCTCGACGGTGGCCGGTCCGGCGGTCGCGCCGGGGTCCGGGTCGTGGCGCAGCAGGGGCTCCGGCGGTGCGTCGTCGAGCGGGGACTCCTCGGGACGGTCCTCGATCGGGCAGGCCCGTGCGAGGGGGCAGGACGCGCAGATCCCCGGTGCGCGCTTCTCGACCTGCCAGCGCGAGAACGCGTAGGGCCGGCCCGTCGCCGTGCCGGCGACCCACTGCCAGCCGAGACGGTTCGCCGCCCGCGACCCGTCGAGCAGCCGGCGGAACAGCGCGTCCTCGCCCTCGCGCCAGTCGGCGCCGGCCCGGACCGCCCACTGGGACGCGACCCACATCCGCGTCTGGTTGACGAGCCAGCCGTCCTCGTCGAGCTCGCCGAGGACGAGCTCGAGGCAGGCCATGCCGTCGGCCCGCGCCTCCGCCCACGGGTCGGTCCCCGGCGGTGCGAGGGGAGCGAGCCCGCCGCGGAGGCCGGCGCGCGTGCGGTGGCCGAGGCGGGCGTAGAGGTGCCGCGCGTACTCCTGCCACAGCAGCTCGTCGCGGAACCGCTCGCGGTCGCGGGCCGGTGCGTCGGCGGCTGCGGCCCAGACGCGGGGGAGCGGCAGGAGCCCGTGGCGGATCCAGGGCGAGAGCCCGGTGGCGCCCCGACGGTCGCGCGGGTGGACCTCGCTGCGGTCGTCGGCGTAGCCGCGGAGGTCGAGGGCCGCGAGCGCGCGGTCGGCGGCGGCCTGCCCGCCGCGGAACCGGGTAGAGCCGGCGACCGCCTCCGGCCCACCGTCGCAGAGGTCCCCGAGCTGCGTCGCCACCCAGGTGAGGACCTCGGGCGTCGGACCCTCGGCGTCGGGCGGGGGCGGCGTCGGCAGGCGGCGCGGCGCGTCGGGCATGCTCACCCCTCCGGCCGACGGTCGGGACGAGGCTAGGAGCCGGCGTGCCCGCTCCCGTCGACGTCGCCGGTCCGGACCGCGTCGTGTACCGACGGCGCCGCGGGGTCGACGTCGCGGCCCCGCCGCACGCCGTCTGGCCGTGGCTGGTGCAGATGGGCTTCGACCGCGGCGGGTGGTACGCGGTCGACGCGCTCGAGAAGCTGTTCGGCGTCGGCCGGTTCGCGACCGGCCGGTCCGCCCGCCGCATCGAGCCGTCGCTGCAGACGCTGGCGGTCGGCGACCGCGTCCCGCTGTCGCGGTCGCGGTGGCTCGAGGTCGCGGTCCTCGACGCCCCGCGCGAGCTGACCCTCGTGCTGCCCCCGGGGCCGCTGCGGTGGACGTGGCGGTTCACCCTCGCGCCGCGGGCGGGCGGGGCCGGCGGCGCCGGTGGCGCCGAGCGGACCGGCACCCACCTCGCGATCGAGACGCTCCTCTCGCTGCCCGCGCGGGGGCCCGTGTCGCGGGCCGCGGTCCGGCTGGCCTGGGCCCTCTTCGATCCCGGTCACGGCGTGATGGAGGCGGTGCAGCTGCGCACGATCGCGCGTCGGGCCGCGGCGGCGTGGCTAGCGTCGGCCGACCGCGACCCGCCCGGAGAGGAGCAGACCGTGCCCGACGACCTCCGCGCCCGCGCCGCGGCCTGGGCCGCCGGCGACCCCGACCCGGCGACGCGGGCCGAGCTCGAGGCGATCCTGGTGGACCCGGCGACGACGGACGCGGACCTCGGCGAGCTGGTCGGCGCCGCGCTGGCGTTCGGGACCGCGGGGCTGCGCGGCCGCGTCGGGCCCGGTCCGAACCGGATGAACCGTGCCGTCGTCATCCGCACCACGCGCGGGCTCGCCGACCACCTCGCCGCCACCGACCCGACGGCGCGCGACCGCGGCGTCGTGGTCGGGTTCGACGCGCGGCACGACTCGGCCCGGTTCGCGGCGGACGTCTGCGGCGTGCTCGCCGCGGCGGGCTTCGTGGTGCACCGCTTCCCGGCGTACACCCCGACACCGCTCTGCGCGTTCGCCCAGAAGGACCTCGGTGCCGCGGCGGCGGTCGTGGCCACCGCCAGCCACAACCCGCCGCAGGACAACGGCTACAAGGTCTACGTCGAGGGCGCGGCCCAGATCGTCCCGCCGACCGATGCGGCCATCGCGGCCGCCATCGACGCGGTCGGTCCCGCCGCGGACGTGCCGCGCATCGCCGTCGAGCAGCTGGAGGCGCACCCGCGGGTCCGCGTCCTCCGCGACGACGTCGCGGCGCGGTACCTCGCCGCGCTGCCCGCTGCCCGGCCGGCGTCGCCGCCGGCGGCGCGGTCGACGCGGCTCCGCATCGCGTACACGCCCCTCCACGGCGTCGGCCGGGACCTCGTCCTGGCCGCGCTCGCCGACGCCGGGCACTCCGACGTCCACGTCGCGCCGTCGCAGGCCGAGCCCGACGGCGCGTTCCCGACCGTCGCCTTCCCGAACCCCGAGGAGCCGGGGGCCCTGGACGCCGTGCTGGCGCTGGCGCACGAGGTGGGGGCGGACCTCGTCCTCGCGAACGACCCTGACGCCGACCGGCTCGCGGTCGCCGTCCCCGACGGGGCGGGCGGGTTCACGGTCCTGAGCGGCAACCGAATCGGGGTGCTGCTGGCCGAGCACTGCCTGGCCGGGCGCGCCGACGAGGTCCGCGCCGCCGGTCGCACGCCGCTCGAGGTCTCGAGCATCGTCTCGACGCCGATGGTCGCGGCGGTCGCCGCCGCCCACGGGGCGCGCAGCGAGGTCACGCTGACGGGGTTCAAGTGGATCTGCGCCGCCGCACGGGCCCTCGAGCCCGAGGGGTACGAGCTGGTCCACGGCTTCGAGGAGGCGCTCGGCACCGCGGTCGGCACGGTCGTGGCCGACAAGGACGGCGTCTCGGCCGCGGTCGCGTTCGCCGACCTCGCCCGCGGACTCGCCGCCGAGGGTCGGTCGGTGCTGGACCTCCTCGCCGACCTCCACCGCCGCCACGGCCTCTGGGTCAGCGGGCAGCGCTCCGTCACGCACGCGGGGGCCGAAGGGCAGCGCCGGATCGCCGCCGCGATGGTGCGGCTCGGTGACGCGCCGCCGACCGAGCTGGCCGGAGCGGCCGTCCGCGCGGTCGTCGACTACCGGACGGGGTCCGAGCGGCGACCGCCGTGGCTCGGGCTGCACGACCTCGTCGCGTTCGAGCTGGACGAGGGCCGCGTCATGGTCCGACCGTCGGGCACCGAACCGAAGGCGAAGGTCTACGTCGACGTCCGGGCCGACGTCGGACCCGACGCGGACGCCGCGGCGCTGGCCGCGGCCGAGCGGCGCCTCCAGGACCGGGTCGGCGAGCTCGCCGCGGCGGCGGTGGACGCGGCGGGGCTGTGACGCGATCGGGCCCGGACCCCCGCGCGGGGATCCGGGCCCGGACCGGTGGTGCGGGTGTCGATCAGCTCTTGGCCTGCTCGTACAGGTCCGTGAACCGGGTCTCGAACTCGCCCGTGTCCTCGAGGAACTGCAGCCGCTCCTGCGTCGCCGGCGCCGGGTAGACGGCCGGGTCGGCGAGGATCTCGGGGTCGATCAGCGCCTCGGCCGCGGCGTTCGGCGACGGGTAGTAGATGTACTCGGTCAGGGCCGCCCCCCGCTCCGCGGTCAGCACGAAGTCGATGAAGGCGTGCGCCGTGCAGGGGTGCGGCGCGTCGGCGAGGATCGCCATCGCGTCGGTCCAGACGGTCGCCCCCTCCTCGGGGACGAGGTACGCGAATCCCTCGAGGCCGTCGAAGGCCTCGAGGAAGTTCCCGCTGTAGCCCTGCGCGACGACGACCTCGCCGCTGACCAGCAGGTCCTGGTACGTGCCCGAGTCGTAGGCGGCCGTCCACTCGCGCGCCTGCGCCACGAGATCGGCGGCCCGCTGCAGGTCCTCCTCGCTGGTGGTGTTCGGGTCGAGCCCCAGGTAGTGCAGGGCCGCGCCCAGCACCTCGCGCGGGTCGTCGAGCATCGAGACCCGGCCCGGGAGGTTCCCGGCGACCTCGGGATCGAACACGAGCGCCCAGGACGGCTCGACGTCGCCGAGCAGGCCGACGTTCACGCCCAGCCCCGTCGTCCCCCAGAGGTAGGGGACCGAGTGGGTGTTGCCCGGGTCGTAGGCCGGGTCGGAGAAGTCGGCCCGGAGGTTCGCGAGGTTCGGGATGGCGTCGTGCTGCAGCTCGAGCAGGTCGCCCTCCTCGACCATGATCCGGACGGCGTAGTCCGACGGCACGACGACGTCGTACCCGGCGCCGCCGGCGCTGATGCGGGCCAGCAGCTCCTCGTTCGAGGTGTAGAAGTCCTCGACCACCGCGACGCCGTACTCGGCCTCGAAGGCCGGGATCAGCTCGGGGTCGACGTAGTCGGTCCAGTTGTAGAGCAGCAGGTCGCCGTCGGTCTGACCGGCCTCGCACGTGACCGACGCGGCCACGTCGTCGTCACCGCCCGCGCACGCGGTGGTGAGCAGCGCCGTGACGGCGAGGACGGCGGCCACGCGGCCGCGGTGGGTGGTGATGCGCATGTTCGTTCCTCGGGTCAGGTGCGACCGGGTGCGGTCGCACGGGCGGCGCCGCCGCCTCGCCGGCCCTGGAGGGCCAGCGAGACGACGACGAGGAGCATCGACCCGGCCAGCATCAGGACCGACACCGCGTTGATGAGCGGCGTCACCCCCCGCCGGATCAGGCCGAAGACGTAGACGGGCAGGGTCGTGGACCCCGGTCCCGCCACGAAGCTGGTGACGACGACGTCGTCGAGGGAGAGCGTCAGCGCGAGCAGCGCCCCGCCGGCCACGCCCGGGGCGATCAGCGGCAGCGTCACGTGCCGGAACGTCCGCCAGGGGCCGGCGTAGAGGTCCGCGGCCGCCTCCTCGAGGCGCGGGTCGAGGCGGGCCAGCCGCGCCCGGACGACGACCGCGACGAACGCGACGTTGAACGCGACGTGACTGAGCGTGATGGTCCCCAGCCCGAAGGTCCCGCGCAGCCCGAGCACCGCTCCGGCCAGGTCGAAGACCTGCACGAACAGCAGCAGCAGCATCACCGCCATCGTGACGTCGGGGACGATCACCGGGAGGAACAGCAGGCCGTCGAAGGTCCGGCGGCCGCGCCACCGGAACCGCTCGATCGAGAGCGCCGCCGCCGTCCCCAGCGCCGTCGCGATGACGGTCGAGACGAGCGCGACGACGAGCGAGTTGCGGAGCGCGTCGAAGATCGCCGGCTCGGCGCCGAGCTCGCGGTACCAGCGCAGCGTCCCGCCGCCCCAGACGCCGACGAGCCGGCTGTCGTTGAAGGACAGCACGACCAGCACGAGGATCGGGAGGTAGAGGAACGCGAACACGAGCCAGCCGTGGCCGGTGAGCAGCCGAGCCGTCCGACCCTGCGGCCGCACGGCCTCGGCGTCGCGCCGGGCGCCCCGCCGTCCGCCTGCGCGGGGGGCGACGCCCGGGGCCGCAGGGGCGCTCACGAGCGCCGCTCCTGGACGCGGAAGTACGCGACCGTGGCGGCCAGCATGACGACGAGGATCGCCATCGAGAGGGCCGAGCCGAAGGGCCAGTCCCGGGCCGAGAGGAACTGGCGGACGACGAACGTCCCGACGAGCGTCGTCCGGGACCCGCCCAGCAGCTCGGGCGTCACGTAGGCGCCGAACGTCGGGATGAAGACGAGCACCGAGCCGGCGACGACGCCCGGCCGGGAGAGCGGCCACGTCACGTACCGGAACGCCTCCCACCCGGTCGCGCCGAGGTCCCGCGCGGCCTCGACGAGGCGGAGGTCGAGCCGCTCGAGCGACGAGTACAGCGGCAGCACCATGAACGGCAGGTAGCCGTAGACGAGGCCGAGCACGACCGCGAACGGCGTGAACAGCAGCCGGACCTCGCCGAGCCCCACCGCCGAGAGGGCGGTGACGATCGGACCGTCGCTGCCCAGCAGCACCCGCCAGGCGTAGGTCCGGACGAGGAAGTTCGACCAGAACGGCAGCATGACGAGCACCAGCAGCGCCGCGCGGACCACCGGTGGCCGCGCCGTCAGCCAGTAGGCGAACGGGTACCCGATCGCGAGGCAGATCAGCGTCGTCAGCAGCGCGTATCCGACCGAGCGACCCGCGACCTCGAGGACCAGCGGCTCGAGGAGGCGTGCGTAGGCGTCGGTGTTCCAGCCGGACAGCTCGGTCCGACCGGTCCGGCCGCGGGTCGCGAACGAGTAGACGCCGACGATGCCGAGCGGGAGGGCGAACAGCAGGACCATCGGGCCCAGCGGGGGCAGGCCGATGAGGAACCCGCGGCGCGCGGTCGCCCGGGCCGCCTCGCGCTCGGGTCCGGGCGGCGCCGGCGGCCGGGGGCCCCGCCGGCGGGCCGGCGCGGGGGAGGGGGC
>JBEARL010000002.1:0-48266 GCA_041163265.1 Actinomycetota bacterium | reverse complement strand
CAAGGCCGCCGCAGCCGCGGTGGAGATAGATCCTCGGCTGCTCCGGCAGCTCGAAGAGGAGTATGAATCGCTGAAGTCCACCTCGGCGGGTGCGCGCCCTCCTCCGACCCGCGATACCCCCCGCGCGATCCGCGAATCCCGAACCTCGGACGACGCCCTCAACGACGACCCGCCCCTCTCCGCAGGCGCGCCCGTGGACTTTGCGTCGTGGATCAAGCGCCGACTCCGCGAGGCGTCGCGCGATCGAGCGGCCGTGCGAGAGGCCGCTCGACGCGTTCCGCCACCCGGTCGCGCGGTCCGTCTGGGAGGCCGTGGCGGCCGCCGGTGGACCCGGGGCGAGCGTCGAGGCGGTCGCGGCCGCGGCGGCCGACGACGACGTCCGCGGCCACGTCCGAGCCATCGCCCTCGAGGAGGACCCCGCCGACGCGGCCGACCCGGCCATGCGCGGCCAGGCCGTCCGCGAGCTCGTCAGCCGCCTGCTGGTCCGGCGACTCGAGGGCGAGGAGGCCGAGCTGCGCAGCCGCCTCGCCGCGGCCGACGCCGCCGACGACGCCGCGGCGCGGTCGGAGGCGCTGCGCGGCCTGCAGCGGCTCGGGGACCGCCGGCGGGCGCTGCTGCGGGGTCCGGCGGAGGACGACGGAGCGGCCGAGGGGCCCTGAGGCGCCGGCCCGAAGGGGCGGTCCGGGGGCGGCTCCGCGGCGTGTCACACCCCATCCGTACGGTCCGTCCATGGCCAGCGACTCGACACGCGCCGTCCCGATCGCCCTCCCGTTCGACGACGAGGGTGACGCCCCGGTGCCCTTCGCCCTGACCGCTGCGGCCCACCGGGCCCTCGACCCGTCCGACGTGCCGGCGCTGCGACTGGTGCCGGCCGGGCCCTCGCCGACGACGGCGCCGGCCGCGACGACGTCCGTCCCCGCGGCGATCCCGCCCTCGGAGGAGGAGCACGACGACCTCCGTCCGGCCCAGGCGAGGGCTCTCCGGCGCTCGGGGATGCGGGTCGCCACCATCGCGGCGGCGATGGGGGTCGACGCCGCGCTCGTGACTCGGTGGACCCACGACCTGGCGCCTCGGTCCCGTCCGACCCCTGCTGCGCCTGCGCAGCGGGCGCCCGGGTCCCGGGCGGGCGGGCGCGGATCGGGTCCCGCGCCGGGTCCCGCTGCCGCGCTCGCCGTGGCGCTCGCCCGCGTGGACGCCGACGGGGCGGCCCTGACGCTCACCGACGACCGGCCGGGGGTCCTGGCCGCTGCGCTCGGTGCGCTCCGCGCCGAGGCCGACGTCCCGTCCCGCGCGGTCCGCGTCGCGGCCCGGGTCGGATCGGCGGGCGCCGCCGACCGGCTCCGGGCCGACCTCATCAGCGCGCTGGGCGTCCCGGCCGAGCAGGTCGTCGTCGGGCGCTGGCAGGAGGCTCCGGATGCCGGATCCGTCGAGATCCGTGTCCGGGTCGCCGGAACGCGAGCCGTGCGACTCGTCGACCGGTGGGCGGTGGCGATCACCGGCCCCGAGGGGCTGGTCCCGGTCGCCGTCGGCGGCTGACCGGGTCGCGCTCCGGCGGGCGGAGGTCGGCCGTCAGCGGCCGCTCAGGCTCGCGGTCATCAGCGTCTCGAGCAGCCGCGGATCGGCACCCACGGCGACAGCGATCTCCGACCCCGCGGGATCGCGGACCGTCCGGCCCGAGTCCGGGCCGTCGGAGGTCACGACGCGGATTCCGGTGGTCTCGAGCCGCACGACGGCGGGGTCCAGGAGCACGGCGACCGCGAGCTGGTCCCAGAAGTACGAGTCGAACGCGTCGACCAGGCGGTTCCGGACCAGCATGTCGGCCATCATCTCGAGGGCCGGGCCGCTTCCGTCGCGCGCGAGGCGCTCCACGGCCTCGCGGCTCACCGGGACCTCGTTCGTCGCGTCGAGTCCGACCATCGTGATCGGGACCCCCGATCCGAAGACCTCGGCCGCGGCCCGCGGGTCGACGTAGATGTTCCACTCCGCGACGGGCGGCTGCGGTCCCTCGGTGTAGACGTTGCCCGGGACGTCCACGGCGCCGCCCATGGTCAGCACCCCGTCGATGCGCCGGACGAGGTCCGGCGTCTCACGCAGTGCCGTCGCGAGGTTGGTGTGCGGTCCGAGGACCACCACGGTCGACGCGCCGTCCTCGATCGCGCGGCGGAGCAGCGCGACCCCGCCCCCCTCGACGGGGCGCGCGTCGGTCGGGGTGAGCGGGATGCCCCACGCGCGGTCGGCGAGGTCCCGCCAGTCGCCGGGGAAGGCCCGCGTCCCCTCGAGCGGTCGCGTCGTGCCGCAGGCGACCGGCACGTCGTCAGCGCCGAACCCCGCGAGGACGCCCAGCAGCAGGTCAGCGCCACCGGGGCATCGGACGAACGCCCCCGTGATCGTGACCGCCGCGACGTCGACGCGCGGGGAGGCGACGAGCATCGCGATGGCCATCAGGTCATCGGTGCTCAGGTCCGTGTCGACGACGACGCGGACCGCGTCGGCATCGGGGACTGCGTGGCCCGACGGTGCGGTGGCGGGTGGCTCGGCCTCCGGCGCAGGCTCCGGGGGCGGGGACGGCGCCGGTTCGGCCGGCGGGGCCGGAGCGGGCGCTGCCGGCGCGTCGACCGCTTCCGAGCCGCTGCAGGCCGTGATCGTCAGGAAGATCGCGAGGACGACCCCGGTGCCACGTGCGCTGCGGCGCCGCATCCCACCCCCCACCGACGGTGCGTCAGGCTGTGATCACGCGCTAACGGGCGGCTAACGAGCCCGCCTCCGTGAACCGGATTTCAACGGACGGCCGACCCCGGCCTGCCTAGGCTGCCGCCACAAAACAGTGGTCGAGCGACTCGGGGTCCCCGTGGCGGGCGGGCGGAAGCCGACGGCGTCGACGTCGACGCCGCGTTGGCGGGTCGAGGTCCTCGGGCCCTGCCGTCTCCTGGACCTCGCCGGGTCGGGACCGGACGCCGTCGAGCTGACGCTGCTCCAGCGCACGGTCCTCGCCCGCCTCGCGGTCGCCGCTCCCCGGGCCGTGACGACCGACGCGCTCCTCGCGGCCGCGTACGGCGACGAGCCCCCGGCCACCGCGCGCGCCTCCCTGCAGAACCAGGTCAGCCGCATCCGCCGCGCCGCAGCGGCGGAGGTCATCGCGACGGCGACCGACGGTTACGCGCTCGGGCCGGACGTCGCGACCGACGTCGCGGAGCTCACGGATCTCCTCGAGGCGGCGGGACGCGCCGTCGAGGCGCCCGACGCGACCGCGGCCGCCGAGGCGGACCGCCTCCAGGGCCGCATCGCCGGGCTGCTCCGCGGCGACCCGATCCCCGAGCTGGCCGACGCACCCTCCGTGGACGGCGTGCGGTCCTGGCTCGAGGGTCTCGCCGCGGCGGCCGAGGCGCTCCGCCTCGAGTCCGCGCTGCGGGCGGGTCGCGCCGCCCACGTCGCGGCGGAGGCCGAGCGGCACGTGGCCGCCGCGCCGCTCGACGAGGCGCGGTGGCTGCTGCTCGTCCGCGCCCTCGATGCGGCCGGACGTCGTGGCGACGCCCTCGCCGCCGTGCAGCGGGCCCGCCGGGCGCTGCGGGACGAACTCGGTGTCGATCCGGGCCCCGAGCTCCGCGCCGCCGAGCAGCGCCTCCTCGACGGCGAGGCGCCCCCGACCGTGTCCCGACCGCCGGTGCCGACCGTGCCGGCGGTCCTGCGCGGTCGCGACCGCGAGCTCGAGCGCCTGACCGGGCTGGTCGCCGCCGGCGCCAGCGCCGTCGTCGTCGGCGAGGACGGTGCCGGCCGCAGCCTGCTGCTCGGTGCGCTCGTGACCTGGCTCCGACGCGCGCGGCGCCACGTCGTCGCGACGGCCTGCACCGCGAACCCGGCCACGCCCGTCGCCGTCCTGGCCGAGCTCGCGACCGAGCTCAGCGCCGAGGTGGAGTCGCGGCTCGGCCCCGTCGACGGCTTCCTCACGGCGCTCGCCGCCCACGCTGCCCGGCGACCCGTCGCACTGGTCATCGACGACCTGCACCTCGCCGGACCGACGACCCGCGAGGCGCTGGCCCGCGCGGTCGGCGTGCCGGGGGTCGTCGTCGTCGCGAGCCGGTCCGAGGAGGGACGCGAGGTCCTCCCCGGCGCCGAGGAGGTCCCGCTCGCGCCGCTCGACGCGGACGCGCTCGCCGCGCTGGCCCACGACCTCCTCGGGCCCGACGTCGACGTCGACGCCGACGACCTGCGGGTCCGCTCCGGCGGCAACCCGTTCCTCGCCCGATGCATCGTCGAGGACGGCATGGGCGGCGCGACCGATGCGGCCGAGACCGTGACGTCGGTCGTGCGACGGCGCCTCGGCCGCCTCGGGGACGCGGCGCTGGCCGCGGTCCGGGTCGCCGCGGTCGCGGGCGACGGCTGCCGGGACGCGCTCGTGCACCGGCTCGCGTCCGAGCGCGGCCTCGCGGCGGCCCAGGAGGCCGGCGTCCTCGTCCGGGCCGACGATGGGACGATCGGGTTCCGTCACCGGGTCGTGGCCGAGGTGGTCCACCGCGACCTCCCGGCGGGGGAGCGGGCCGAGCTGCACCACGCCGTCGCACGGCTCGAGCGGGACGCGGGCAGCCCGAGCGCGGTCGTCGCCCGGCACCTGCTCGAGGCGATCGACCTCGACGTCCGGACGGCCCACGCCACGGCGATGGCGGCGGCGGCGGAGGCCGGCGCGGCCGGCGCCCACCGCGACGCCGCCAGGTGGTACGAGCTGGCCGCCGGTGCGGCCGCCGGCCTCGGGGCCGATTCGGCGCGCGAGGTCCTCCGCGCCGACATCGGTCGCGGCGACGAGCTGCGCCTCGCCGGGGACCCCGGCCACGTGCCGCTGCAGCTCGCGGCGATGGAGCGGGCCCTGGCCGACGGCGACCCGGTCCTGATCGGGGAGGCCGCGTACGCGCTGCTGCAGCTCGGCGGCACGAGCGAGGCCGGCGCGGCCAACGCCGACGCCGTCGCCGCGGCCGAGCGGGCCCTCGCGCTCCTCGAGGGCGACGAGCGCTGGGCAGTCGTGGCGGGTGCGGCCAGCCTCACCTGCTCGCTGACCGGCCTCGCCGACCGCTCGCGCGAGCTGTACCTCGCGGCCGAGGAGCGGGCGGCGAGCCCCGAGGTCCGCCGGCTCGTCCTGCCGTTCACCTACCTCGGCCTCGGGCACGCCGACGACCTCCCGCGCCGGGCCGCGCTGACCGCCGAGCTCCTCGACCTCGCCGCCGCGGCCGACGACCCGGTCGCGATGTTCGAGGGTCACCACCTCGCCTTCTCGGTCGCGCTGCAGCGCGCCGACGGGCCGGGGGTCCGCGCGGCGCTCGCGGGGATGGACCGGCTCGTCGACGCGGTCGGCGACGTCGGACGCCGGTGGCAGCTGCTGTACTGCGCGGCGGCCGTCGCGCACCTGGACGACGACCTCGCGCGGGCCGAGCAGGTCGCCGGCGCGTCGTACGCGGTGTTCGCGACGGTGCAGGCCGCCCGCGCGTTCGCCGCGTTCGGCTCGCAGCTGATCCTGCTGCGGCTCGCGCAGGGGCGGGTGGCCGAGCTGGCGCCGGCCTTCGAGGGCCTGGTCGCGACGCAGCCCGAGGTCGGGGCGTGGCACGGCCTGCTGGCGCTCTGCATCGCAGAGTCGGACCCGGCGCGGGCCGCTCACCACGCCGGCGTCGGCCTCGGGGCCGTGCCGGGGGATTTCACGTGGCTCGCGGCGCACACGCTCGGCGCCCGCGGGGCCGCGCGGGCGGCGCGGGCTGGCGCCGCCGACGCACCGCTCGCCGCCTACCGCGACCTGCTCGCGCCGTACGCCGACCGGATCGCGTGGCAGGGCACCTGCGCCTACGGCCCCGTCGCGACCGCGCTGGCCGAGCTCGCCGCGGCCGACGGCGACCCGGACGCCGCCCGCGGGCACCTCGCGACGGCCGAGCGGCTCGCCGACGCGCTCGGGGCGCCGGTGTTCGCGCGGGAGGTCGAGGAGCTGCGTGCGGGGCTCGGTTAGCCGGCGGTGTGGTCGGTTGACGCGCGCAGCAGGTGCTGAGGTCCGCGCCTCAAGCGATGGTGGCCGTGACCATTTCTAGCGCGATCTCCCCGTCGAGGCCCTCGGTCCTCGTAACGATCAGCGTCGCGGTGCCGGTCACATCCACCGTCGTGGCCGAACTCGAGCCCTGCTCCCCACCCTCGCCGCGCCGATCGGCGTTCCCGTTCGCGTCGAACGTCTGCCGCACCGGCCCGCCCGTTCCGCCGCTGGTGCCGCCTCCTCCGCCTCCGCCACCGCCCCCGTCCGTCGGGGCCGAATCGCCGCCTGTCCCGTAGGAGTTCACGTTCGCACCCCAGGTGCCGTGGGCCCGCGTGTTCCCGCCGGTCTTGCTGCCGAAGGCCCCGCCGCCACCACCGGATCCTCCCGCGCAGGCGACGATGAACGAACTCGCACCGCGGCTCCGGATCAGTACGGACGCAGCGCCGCCGCCCCCTCCGGCGCCCGGTGTCTGGGACGAGCCATACGTGCCCGCGTTGCCACCGTTCCCGCCACGGAACGAGCCCCAGGTAGCCACCTGCAGGGGGTTCGTGCCACCCGCTCCGCCCGCTCCGCGGCTCGTCGCGGACGTTCCGGCGAGACCGCAGCCCCCGACGGCCACGACCAGCACGTCCCCCTCGGTCACCGCGAGCCGCCCCGACACCTGCGTCGGGTTGTTGCCCCGTCCGCCACCGGCCGAGGACGAGGACCCACCGCGCCCACCGGCGCCGCCGACGGCCGTGAAGCCGACCTCCCGGACCATCGCGCGGGCCGCCGAGATGGCGACCTCCGCGGTCATCGAGGGGTCATCGAATGTCGTCGTGGTGCGGGTCAGCGAGACGGTCGAGGCGCCGGTGCCGGAGGCGGTCGACCACGAGACCGAGATTACGTGCGATGCTCCGAGGAGGGACGCGATCGTCACCGCCGTCGCGCCCTGCGCGACCAGCGTCGCGGCGCCCCCGTCGATGCGGTAGGTGACGGCGTCGAGCTCGGCCGGGTCGCGCAGGATCAGTGTCACAGCAGAGAGGGTCGTCGTGACCGCCGCGACCGGCGCGGCGAGGCCGGTCTCGGACTCCGAGAACGACGAGGCCGCGGCGGAGGCGGGTGGGAGCTGGAGCGTCGTGATGCCGAGCGGAACGGCGAGTCCAGCCCTGAGTAGTCCACGACGATCCGGTCCCGGGTCGCGTCCAGCCATCATCCGGGCCGCGTCTCCGACGTTGCCGACGGCGGGAGGACCGGGGCCCGGCCAATCGCACCCGTCGACGTTCGCCAGGCTCCGGTCATCGTCGCACCCCCGGCGCCGGCCACGCCGGCAGGAACATCGGGGGGTCGCCGGAGCCGGGACGCGTTCAAACGAGCCGACCCGCCCGCGCTAACGGCGCGCTAACCGTACGTCCGACCGGCGTCGCGACCCGGGGCCCGCATGGGCGTGGGCGCCCGGCTCACGCACCGTTAGGGCCCGGTTAGGGCGGCCGGTGACGCTGTTCCCACCTCGGTCCCGCGACCCGGAGCGGCGGGGCTGGCAGGGGGGAGCATGTCGCACCGTCGTCCCGTCGTACTCCTCGCCGTCGCGGTCGTCCTGACCGCCCTCGCGACCGCGACCTCTCCGCCGCCGACCGCCGACGCGGTCCCGGCGTCCGAGGTGCTGCCGCCGTACTTCGCTCCGTCGAGCACCGACAGTCCATACACCATCACGGTGAACGGCGTCGAGATGGTCTCCGACGCGACCGGCTTCAACCACTGGGGCGGCGACATGGCCCTGTACGCGGCGCGGACCGGACTGCTCGTCGAGGCCGACCGCGTCCGGATCCGGGTCGAGGCGGCGAGCGCCTTCAGCGTCGGCCTGCAGATCTTCGTCTGCGACGGCGAAGGATGCGACGCGATCGAGACGTCGGCGATCGAGGGCTACGACGTCGCGGGCGAGTGCGACGCGTCTTCGGCGGCCGTAGTCGTCCCCGAGTTGACGTCGGGCGCGAACCCGAACCCCTACGACTACTTGAACAACCGACGGGCGTTCCTCGTCGGGGACTCGGCCCCGATCGGACCGGTGCACCGGTTCGACTGCTCTCTCGAGATGGCCCCCGGGGGTGGCCTCGACCCGATCGCCACCATCTTCCTCGAGGTCGGCGCTCCGGCGACCTTCCGCGCAGAGGCGGCTCAGTTCATCACCGGGCGGGCCTTCGACCTCGATACTGACTTCGACGGTCAACTGACGGTCGCGGAGTACGACGGAATCGTCGCGGCGGCCGGTTGCACGTATCTCGCTGGCAATGACTCGACCGATCTGGCCACCGCGATCAACGATGGTGGCACCGAGACCGAGTTGGCCTCGGTCCTCGACTGCCCCGACGGTCGCATCGACCTCTACGACGTGGAGAACGAGGCGCACGTCCTTCCCGCCTATGCGAACCCGCGGGCGTTCGCGGCCGATTTCGCGACGTGGCGCGCCGTCGACGCGACGGATCCGGATTACGACCCCTACACCGCCGACGGAACACTGCGTGTCCCCGCCTGCGACGGATCGCCGACCGCTGACGAGATGCCCTGTTACGACGCGTCGACCACCACCGCGGGCTGGGGCGTCAACGTCACCGACGTGACCATGCCCGCCGGGGAGGACACCGAACCGTCCGTGGAGATCACGCTCGTCCGCACTTCGGAGGATTCGGACGTCGGGTACGGGACGGTGGCGCAGGCGGGCGTCGGCGACCGGGTCACCTTCGCCCTTCGCGTTCCGACGGGGACCGTCCGCGGTGTGTCCTGGGCCAACATGGCCCGCCCGGCCGGCTACCTCTTCGCTGAGGTCGCTGCTTATGACATCGACATCACGCCGGTTGACCACGTCGTCCTGACGGCGACCCTCGAGCCACGTGAGCGCTCCAGCGCCCTCGACGCGGCCACCTACGGGTTCCAGTGCCTGGTCACCGTCGGCGGCGGAGCCTCGAGCGCCTCCGACTGTGACGTCCCGGCGGGCGCCCTCGACGTCGACCAGCTCCGCATGCACCCGCGCGCATGGATCTCCGCGGTCAGCGGTTCCACCTACCGGGCGACCAAGAAGGTCCTCGGGTGGCGGGTCGACACCGCGTCGTGCGACGCCGCTGATTCGACGCCCGAGTCGTCGGACGACTGCGACGCGCCGGGCGTCCTCTACGACGTCCCGGATCCGGACGCGGGGCCGACGGTGACGCAGGAGGAGGACCGCCTCTACACGAAGTGCAGGGAGGCCGTCTACACAGTGGGCGACGAGGACCTCTCCGATGGCATCCCAGCCGGCATGATCTACGTTCAGGAGAGCTGTGGCACGGGCGCCTACGACGTCGCGACCCGAGAGACCTACCTCGAGGTCCGCGACAGCGCGGGCGAGCGGGTCGAGAGCGACGGCCGTCCGACGAACATCGTCCAGTTCACGGACGCAGCCGGGGATCCGCTGCTGTTCACCGACGTCTCGGACCTGACGAACCCGGTCGCCCTGACGTTCAGTCGCTCCACGACCAAGAGCCCTGCCGACTGCGATGCGCCGAGCCCTTGCTTCACGCTCGAGGCTCCCGCGATCCGGGCCAAGCTGGGCTCGGATGATGATTCCAGCCTCGCCGTCTATGACGGGACTGGAATCTGGACACACACGCTGGTCCAGACCGTGACGCCGGCCTGCATCGTCGAGGGTGACGACGGGTGCCAGCAGGGCCGCCGGATCGACTGGCTCAGCGCGACAGACGGCAGCGACGACTGGATCCTCCCGCTCGGCGACTCGATCGTCTCGATCATGACCGAGACCCCGCACGGCTACCAGGCCGGCGACTCGCTCCTGCTGGGTGGGGTCGAGTCGAGCGAGCTCGACGGGCTCGCCGACCTGACCGTGCTCGACACCGGCTTCACCT
Source organism: Actinomycetota bacterium (assembly GCA_041163265.1). Classification (GTDB taxonomy): domain Bacteria; phylum Actinomycetota; class Nitriliruptoria; order Nitriliruptorales; family Nitriliruptoraceae; genus CSBr16-57R1. The sequence goes on along the minus strand of JBEARL010000002.1, from coordinate 38,393 downwards.
CCGTCTCCTTCACCGCTGACGCCTCGGTCGTGTCGGCGCTCACGACGATCGGAGACGGGGATCCGAACGACTGCGCCCGGGACGGGTCGGGTTTCCTCGAGCAGTCCACGCTCTGTGGGCCCGACGTCGACGGCTTCGAGATGAACCCGTCCCGGATGATCCTCCGGACCGCGGAGCCGCACGGGTTCGGTGCGGCGGGCACGGTGCTCTCCGGTGCCGGCTCGATCACGACGACCCTGCTCGGCAACGAGTTCGACGGGACCTACGAGGCGATTGTCGTCGACGATGACGAGGTCGCCATCGACGGGTCCTGGTTCGCCACCGACGCCTACGTCCAGTCACGTGACGGCGTGCTCGTCCGAGGCCAGACTTCGAAGGTGGTCATCACCGAGACCACGCTCACGATGTACCTCGACGGACTCCCCGAGGAAGATGCGGCGATCGCCGGCGGGTTCGTCGCGACCAACGGTCAGACGTTCACCTTCGGCGAGGACATGCGCGCGGGTCGGGCGTTCGACTTCGCGCTGGCGGGCCCGTCCCGTGACGCCGACGGCCGGGCCCGCGACTCGGACGGGTTCTTCCAGGCCTTCATCCCGCAGGCGTTCCTCGGCGAGGCCTTCGACCTCACGGTCGCCGGCGCGGTCAACGCCCTCGAGGTGAACCGTCGCAACGCCGGGTCGGTCGGGACCGTGTCGTTCGCCGGCGACCCGTCCATCGTCACGGGCGGCCTGGCCAGCGGTCTGCTGATCAGCAGCGACGGGTTCTCGTACTCGGCGCCGTACTTCGCGGCCGAGCGGCGGGAGACCCCGCAGACGCAGCAGGAGACGGGCGCAACCCGTGGTCCGGTGACGCTGCCGGGCGGCGCCGTCCCGACGGTCGCGCCGGGCGCTCGCACGGCGACGGTCGGCGGTCGCGTCGTCGTGCCGACGGCGCCGGTCGTGACGACCGAGCGGATGGAGCTCAGCCTCGGTTCATCGAGCCTCGGCCTCGGCGGTCCCGGAGCGCTCGGCGGGCTCGCGGTCCGGAGCGAGGGCGGCCAGCAGGTCGTCGAGCTCCAGGCGGGCTCGAGCTTCGCGGTCACCGGCGACGGCTTCCAGCCGGGGTCGCTGGTCGAGACCTGGCTGTTCTCGGAGCCGCAGCTGCTCGCGCTCGCTCGGGTCGACGACGCCGGAGGCTTCACCGGTGAGGTCCCGCTCGACGGCTGGTCGTCGGGTGCACCGATCCCGCCGGGACGCCACACGCTGCAGATCAGCGGCGTGAACGCGGACGGCGAGGTCGTGGCCTTCAGCGTCGGGGTCGAGGTGGTCACGGCCCTGACGCCGCCGGCGCGGCGCGTCTCCGCCGGCGCGAGTGATCCGGTCGCCGACCCTGCGGCGCCCGCGACCGGAGGCGGCTCCGGGGGAGGCAGCGGGTCGACGACCCCGACGACCCCCGAGGCTCCGGCCGCGCAGCCGACCCCGGATCAGGACGACGGCGGGACGGACGCCTCGGACGAGGTCGCGGTCGTCACCGCCGCCGAACCGTCCGACGGCGGGGGCGGGGCGATGCGATCGCTCGGCCTGCTCGCCGGGGTGCTGGCGGCCGGCCTGCTCGCCTACGGGATCGTCGCGTCCCGCCGACGTCGCGCGTCGTCCTGAGGCAGGAGGGGCGGCGCGCGACGTCCGGCGGCGGTGCGGTGAGGGCTCCGGGGGTGGGACTCGAACCCACAAACCTTTCGGTTAACAGCCGACTGCTCTGCCAGTTGAGCTACCCCGGAAGGGCGCCGTCCGCGCGGAGGCGGCCAGCGGGGGGAGTGTAGCCGCGGGCCGCGTCCGGCCCCGGGGCCCGCGGGGCCGGGTGGGCTCGCCGCGGCCGCACCCGCGGGCCTCACCGCGGCAGGTCGACCTGCTTGAACTCGTGGACCATCGGCTCGCCCTCGACCAGCTCGACGATCCGCTCGATGCGGCGCCGTGCCAGCGCCGCGTCGCCGTCGGGCCGGTCGAGGACGCGGACGAACACGGCCCGGTCGGACCCGAGGAACGTCGGCACGCCCCAGACCTCGCGGGCGACCATCCGCCCGTGCCGCTCCGCGAGCGCCGGCAGCCCCTCGGCCGCCCCGTCGACCAGGGCCGGGTCGGCGCCGGCGCGTCCGAGGGCCGCCGCGACCGGCGCCGGGTCGCGGAGGTCCTCCCCGCGGTCGTGGCGCAGCGCGAACAGCTCGACGTGCACGGCGGGGAACCGCTCGGGGTCGCGGACGCGGACGAGCTCGGCGACGGCGAGGGCCAGGATCCCGGACTGCGCCAGCGCGTCCTCGCGGTCCCAGACGGCCGCGGCGCCGTCCTCGACCTTGTTCTGCGCGAGGGAGTACGGCTCGAAGGTCACGTCCCAGCCGGCGCCGCCGCGCAGCGCCGCGACGACGTGCTCGTTGGCGTTGCGCGCGAAGGGGCAGAGATAGTCGTAGGTGATGCCGAAGCGCATGGTCATCCTCCGAGTCCGCGCAGCATGCAGGCGGGCAGGTCGCCGAGCGGCGCCGCGCAGGCCGTCTGCACGGCCCGCAGCGTCAGCCCGAACGCGAACAGGGAACCCCATGCGAGGCCGAGGTAGGCGCGGCGCTCACGGCGCAGCGCCGCGAGGCGGCCACCGACCAGCGCGACCAGCGGGAAGAGCGAGCCGTAGAGGTAGTGGAGCCACGCGTCGTCCATCGCGGTCACGACGCGCCGACCGATGAGCAGGAGGAGCAGGCCCGTGACCGTCTGGACGACGAGCAGGTTCTCGGTCCAGTGCTGGACGGCGCGCAGGCCGTCGGGCAGCTCGTCGCGCCGCCGCAGCCACAGCACCAGCGCCCAGACCATGATCGCGACGAACGCCAGCACCACGACGGTGCCGAGGACGCGGTGGAACGCGGTCATGCCCTGACCTCGCGGCGCGACGTCAGCCAGGCGCCGAGGACGACGAGGGTCGACCCGGTCAGCGCGAGGGGGTGGACCTGCTCGTCGAGCAGCACGACGCCGAGCACGATCGCGACGACGGGGAGGAAGTAGATGGCGATCGCACCGCGCGGGGCGCCGACGCGGCCGATCAGCGTCGCGACGGCGACGAACGCGACGGCGCTGCCGAGCACCCCCAGCGGCACCATCGCCAGCACCGAGGGCCAGGAGAACGTCGAGTCCCGGAGCCCCACCGCGGCGAACGGGAGGACGACCGCGATGCCGCCGAGCTGCGCCCGGGACATCACCGCGAGCGACCCGTACCGCTGCTGCAGCGGTGTGACCAGCGTCGCCGACAGCCCGTAGAGGAGAGCGGCGAGGAGGATCAGGACCACGCCGAGGAACGCCCGCTCGTCGCCGAGGCCCGTGGCGGGCAGCTCGGGCAGCGAGACGAGGACGATCCCGGCGAACCCGACCGCCAGCCCGATCCCCTGCACGCGGCGGGGCAGGTCGCGCGCCAGCACCGCGGTCCACAGCACCGTCCAGAGCGGCATCGACCCGTTGATCATGCCCGCGACGGATGAGTCGATCCACTGCTGGGCGAGCGGGAACAGCATCAGCGGCAGCCCCAGCCAGATGACGCCGATCGCCGCGGCGCGCCGCGCGTCGGACGGCTCGAGTCGCGCCCGGCGAGTCCGCGGCAGCAGCCACAGCGTCGCGGCGCCGAGGGTGAGGCGTGCGAGGGCGATCACGGCCGGCGCGAGCGTCCTCAGTCCGACCTCGATGAAGACGAACGACGACCCGAACACGAGCGCCGTGGTGGCGAGCAGGCCCCAGTCCTTGGGGGCGAACGCGTCGGCCGACAGGCCCCGGGCCGTCATCGGCACCCGTGCGGTCGCGGCGTCGCCGGCCGTGCCGCTGCTGGTCGCGGTCATGCACCGCCCGCATCCGGGTCGGCGGGGGGCCCGACCGCTACGGTCGATGAGGCTAGCGACCGCGTCCCGCGTCCCTCCGGCCGACGCGCGCTGGCTGCGGGGGTGCGGATGCGGCGGGTCCTCGGGCTGGACGGCTGCCCCACCGGCTGGGTCGCGGTCTGGCTCGAGGACGGGGCGGTGGTCGAGGTCGCCGTCGTCGACGCGCTCGATGAGGCGCTCGCGCGCCGCCGGGTGGCCCGTGTCGGCATCGACATGCCGGTCGGGTTGGTGGATGGGCTCCGCGACACCGATCGCGCCGCGCGCGAGCGGTTGCCGGGTCGCGCGTCGAGCGTGTTCTCGACCGCGCCCCGGGCCGTCGTCGAGGGCTGGGTCGCGGGTCGCCTCACGAGCCACGCGGCCGCCAGCGCGGCCGCGGCGGCCGTGACGGGTCAGGGGCTGAGCCAGCAGGCCTGGCGGCTCGTCCCGAAGATGGCCGAGGTCGAACGGGCCGCCGCGGCCGGGGCCCGGCTGACCGAGGTCCACCCCGAGCTGGCGTTCGCGACCGTCGCTGGCGCGCCGCTGCCGCGCAAGCGGAGCTGGCCGGGGGTCGCCGAGCGGCAGCGGGTCCTCGCGCGTCTCGGTGTCCGCCTGCCGCGCCGCTTCCCCCGCGACACCGACGCGGCTCCCGACGACGTGCTGGACGCGGCCGTCTGCGCCTGGGTCGCGGACGGTCTCGCCGGGGGGCCCGGCCGCGTCGAGCGGGTCCCGGGCCGCACCGGGCAGCGGGCCCACGGCCGCCCGATCGTGATCACCGTCCGGCATCCGGCCTGAGCCGGACGGAGCCGCTCCGGGTCATCCCGGGGGACCACCCGCGTCCGGTCAGCCGACGACCAGGAGCCACGTCGCGACGAGCGCCGCCGCGACACCGACGGTCTGCAGGCGCCCCAGCCGTTCGACGAGGAACTGGCGCGCGAGCAGCAGGGCCACCACGGGGTACAGCGAGGAGAGCAGGGCCGAGATGCTCAGCAGGCCCTCGCGCGCGGCAAGGACGAACAGCACGTTGGCCGTGGTGTCCGTCACACCAGAGAGCAGGACGTAGGGCCGGGCGGTTCCGAGCGGCGCCGGCCGCAGGACGAGGCGCATCAGCGGGTAGGCGATGGCCCCGGTCGCGATGCGGGCCCCGACCAGTGGCCACAGCCCCGAGGACTCGGGGGTCAGGGCCAGCGCGATGAAGAAGCCGCCGAACAGCACCCCACCGAGCAGGGCCTGTAGGACCGGCGCGAGGTGCGCCGAGCGGAGGTTCGTCCCCGGCGCCCACGCGACGGCTGCGACGCTCGCGAGGGCGAGGACGACGCCGCCGATCTGCGCCGAGCCGAGTCGCTCGCCGAGGAGCCACGCGCCCCAGAGCACCGGCACCGCCGCGCCCGTCACCGCGGCCAGCGGACTCACGACGCCGATCGGGCCGACGGCCATGCCACGGAGGTAGACCACGAGGCCGCCGGTTCCCATCAGCCCCGCGGCCGCTCCTACCAGGAGCACCTCGAGGCTCGCCTCACCGGGGAGGAGCGGCGCCAGCGGCGCCAGCAGGAGGAACCCGACGCCCTGTACCGAGATCGCGACCGTGACGGCCGTGGAGCGGCGGGTGGCCAGGGTGCCGGCGAAGTCGGCGACGCCGTAGGCGATGCTGGCGCCGAGCGCGAGGAGGGGGCTCACCGCTGCTCCTCGGGTGGGGACCGCGCGCCGCGCGTCGTGGCGCTGCGGGCCCCCGCCAGGGACCGGGCGCGCGCAGCCTACCGCCGTACCCTCGCGCGCCGACGGGCCGGTAGCTCAGCTGGTCAGAGCACTCGACTCATAATCGAGGGTGCGCGGGTTCGAGCCCCGCCCGGCCCACCGGCCCACGACGCGGACCGAGGAGGGCGAGATGTCCCGCACCTACCTCCGCGTCTCGCGCAACACCGAGCAGGCGATCGCGTCGCCACGGCCGCGCCTGCGCGGCACGTCCCACCTCGTCGCGGCCGTCGTGACGCTGCCCGGCGCCGCGGTCTGGACGCTGCTGCAGGACACCGGCCGTGCGCGGGCCGGGGTGGCGCTGTTCGGGTTCGGCGTCGCCGTCATGTTCACCTGCTCGGCGCTGCTGCACCTGCGCCGCTGGGGCGTCGCGATGCACGAGCGGCTGTTCCGCCTCGACCACTCGGGCATCTACTGCGCGATCGGCGGCAGCGCGGCCGGCATCGCCGTGCTCGGACTCGAGGGCTGGCCGCGGCGCGCGATGCTGATCGGTGCCGCCGTCGGGACCGGCGTCGGGATCGTGCTCGAGTGGCTGCCGTTCGCGCCGCCGCGCGGCCTCTCGAACTCGGTCTACATCACGCTCGGGTGGCTACCGGTCCTGCTGCTGCCCTGGCTCTGGGTCGCGCAGGGCGCCGTGGTCGTGCTGCTCATCGTCGCCGGTGGCGTGCTCTACACCTCGGGGGCCGTGATCGTCGCCCTTCGACGCCCGGACGTCCTGCCGGGCTGGTTCGGCTACCACGAGCTGTTCCACGTGCTCGTGATCCTCGCGGTCGCGCTGCACGCCGTCGCCATCGGGCTGCTGCTGCCGTAGCGGCGCGGGTCGTCGGCGTCAGATGCAGGGACCGCTCTCGCCGGGCGCGCGCGGCAGGGCCAGCAGCTCGGTGACCTCGTCGGCGGTCACGGCGTAGGCGACGCTCGGCTCGTCGGGGCTGATCGCGAACACGACGCCCAGCAGCGTCCCGTCGGCACCGACGACGGGCGCGCCCGAGTCGCCGCGCCGGAGGTCCGCGGCCAGGAAGGCGAGGTCGCGCTCGGCGCCGTCGTCGCCGTAGATGTCGCGCCCCACGCCGAGCACCCGGCGCTCGACGCGGGCCGGGGCGACCCTCGGCACGAGGCTGCCACCGGGGTGACCGACGACCACGGCGAGATCGCCGACCCGCGCCTCCGCCGGCGTCAGCGGCGCGAGCCCGTGGCCCGGCACCGAGAGCAGCGCGAGGTCGCGTCCGGGGTCGAGGACCACGACGACCGCCGCCAGCTCGCCGCCGTCCGGGCCGCCGATGCTGAGCTCGCGGCCGCCGGCGACGACGTGGGCGTTCGTGACGACGTGGTCGGGGTCGATCGCGAACCCCGACCCCGACTGGAGGCGGCCGCACCCGACGGCGTGGACCCACGTCGCCGCCGCGAGGCCCGCCGCCTCGGCCCGCGACCCGGCGAGCTCGGCGGGGTCCGGCGGCGGCGCGACCGGTGCCGGCGTCGGCGCGAGGTCGACGAACGGCTCGGGGAAGCCGGCCAGGCCGGCGAGCGCGCGCAGGCTCCTCGTCACGTCGGGCTGGGGCGGCAGCGCCGCGTCGACGGCGCCGAGCACGGCCGAGGTCCGCACCTCGGCGCTGACGCGTCCGGGGACGGCGGCGGCCGCCGGGATCAGCAGCCACGCCAGCAGCACCGCCGCGACCCCGCTGGCGACGGCGCCGGCGGTCCGGTCGATCAGCGACAGCGGGCCGAGTCGCAGCAGTGCGCGCAGCGGGGCGGTGATGGCGGCGACGGCTGCCGAGACGGCGAGGACGGTGGCGCCGACGACGACGGCGGCGAGGCCTGCGCGGAGCGTCAGCGTCGGAGGGTCGATGGCGCCGAGCGCCACCGGCACCGTGGACCCGACGGCGAGGAGGCCGAGCGCCAGACCAGCGAGGCGCGTGGCACGGCCGACCAGGCCGGCCCGCAGTCCCGACAGCACGGCCAGAACCAGCAGGGCCAGCAGCAGCAGGTCGAACCCGGTGAGGTCGGCGCCGAGGAGCGGCGCCGCCAGGTCGCGGAGCAGGCCGACGGGGTCCTCGGTCAGGGCCGACACGACGTCCCCCGTGCGTCCCCGCGGGGCCGCGTCAGTTGCCGGCCGCGGACCTCCGGGCCTCGCGGTCGAGGTAGTCGGCGAGGCGCGTGTGCAGCTTGGCGGCGGTCAGCTCGGCCTGCGGGTGGTGCCCCTCGCGGGCGGCGACCCAGAGCTCGCGCTCGCCGTGGCCCGTCGAAGCGCGCTCGACGCTGACCTCCCACTCGGGGAACTCGGCGCGGAGCCACTCGAGGGTGGCGTCCGCGCGGCGCTCGATGGTCGCGACCGACCCGGCCTGCTCCGTCATCTGGCGTCGTCCTCGTCTCGTCGCCGGCGCACCCGTCCCGGGCCGCACCGGAGGTTCGTGGCCACGGTACGGCGCGGATGCGGGAGGGTAGGGACGTCCTGCGTCACGACGGCGCAGGTCCCCCGGACGTCCCGGCACGGTCCGGGTGCCAGCTCGCGCGGAGCCGCGGCAGCGCCATGGAGACGGCGGGACCGACGCCCAGGGCGAACCAGACGGTCCCGATCCCGACCGTCCCCCCGAGGAGCCACCCGGCCGCGAGCGCGGACAGCTCGATGCCGGTCCGCGCGAGGCCGACCGGGACGCCGCGGGACGCCAGGCCCGTCATGATGCCGTCTCGGGGACCGGGGCCGAGGTCCACGCCGAGGTACAGCCCCGACCCGATGCCCATCAGGGGGACCGACGCGGTCGCGTACGCGACGCGGATCGCCAGCTCGTCCGGCGCCGCGACGACGGCGAGCACGGCGTCGACGGTCAGCCCGATCACCAGCGCGTTCGCGACGGTCCCGAGGCCGGGCCGCTGGCGCAGCGGGAGCCACCCGAGCAGCACGACGGCGCCGACGAGGATGACCATGCGACCGATCGGCTGGTCCGTCCGCACGGCGAGCCCCTGGTGCAGGACGTCCCAGGGTCCGAGGCCGAGTCCGGACCGCTCGAGCAGCGCCACGCCGGTGCCGCACATGGCGAGGCCGGCGAGCAGGCGGACGGCGGCCTCGACGGGCCGGACCCGGCCGCGACGGGAGGGACCGGTCGGAGGCACGGCAGGACGCTAGCGATGGACGTCCCGCCGACCGCGGACCTCGCCGGGCGTAGCCTGACGCCGGCGACCGGTCGGTCCGGTCGCCTCGGGGCGGAGGTCCGCATGCGGGTCGCGGTCGTCGGCTCGGGCATCGCCGGCGCCGCCGCCGCGTGGCTGCTCTCCCGGCGCCACGACGTCACGCTCCTCGAGCGGGCGGGCCGGCCCGGCGGGCACACGGACACGCTCGACGTCCCCGCCCCCGGCGGCGGGACGCGGCCGGTCGACACCGGGTTCATCGTCCACAACGTCCCGACCTACCCGCTGCTGACGCGGCTGTTCGACGAGCTCGGGGTCGCGACCGCGCCGTCGGACATGTCGTGGTCGCTGACCTGCGCCCGGTGCGACCTCGAGTACGCGGGGTCGGCCCGGGGCGTCCTCGCCCAGCCGCGGCGGGCGCTCGATCCGCGGCACTGGCGGATGCTGGTCGACGTCGCGCGGTTCAACCGCGCGGCCCTACGGGGGCACCGCGAGGGGACGCTCGACGACGGACCGCTCGACGGCTTCCTCGCCGCCAACGGCCTCGGCGACGGGCTGCGCCGGCACTACCTCCTCCCGATGGCGGCCGCGATCTGGTCCTCGGGCACCGCCGACGCCGCGGGGTTCCCCACGCGCAGTCTCGTCGCGTTCTTCGCGAACCACGGCCTGCTCGGCCTGCGCAGCCACCACCCCTGGCGGACCGTCGTCGGCGGCGCGCGGACCTACCTGACCCGCCTGCTCGCGCCGCTCGGGGACCGGGTCCGGACGGGGACCCCCGTCCGTCGCGTCGAGCGGCGGGCCGACGGGCCGCACGTCACCACCGACGCCGGCACCGAGCGGTACGACGCGGTGGTGCTGGCCGGTCACGCCGACGAGTCGCTGGCGCTGCTCGCCGACCCGAGCGACGACGAGCGGGAGCTCCTCGGCGCGTGGCGCGCGAGCCGCAACGAGCGCTGGGTCCACACCGACGCAGGGCTGCTGCCGCGCCGGCGCGCGGCATGGGCGAGCTGGAACTACCACGTCGAGGACTGCCGGACCCCGACGACGAGCGCCAGCCTCGACTACCACATGAACCGCCTGCAGGGGCTCGACGGGCCCGAGCAGGTCCTCGTCTCGATCAACCCCCCGCGACCGCCGCGTGCCGGCACGGTCCTCCGCCGCGACGCGGTCACGCATCCCACGTTCGACGCCGCCGCGGTCGCGACCCAGCCGGCGCTGGACGGGCTGAACGGCGTCCGCGGCACGTTCTTCGCCGGGGCGTGGCAGCGGTGGGGCTTCCACGAGGACGGGCTGTGGTCGGCCGTGCGGGTGGCCGGTCACCTCGGCGTGGCGTGGCCGTGAGCAGTCCCGCCGCCTCCGCGCTGTACGTCGGCGAGGTCCGGCACCGACGGCACCGCCCGGTCCACCACGCGCTGCGGCACCGCACCTTCCACGCGCTGCTCGACGTCGACGACCTCGACCGGCTCGACCGCGAGGTCCGCGGCTTCGGCGTCGACCGGCCCGCCCCGATGGCGCTGCGGACCCGCGACCACCTCGACGGCGCCGAGGGGCCGCTGCGGCCGCGGCTCGCGGCGCTCGTCGCGGCGCGCGGCGGCCGCCTGCCGGCGGGTCCGCTGCAGCTCCTCTGCCACCCGCGCACCTTCGGGCACGTCTTCAACCCGGTCGCGTGGTGGTTCGCCCACCATCCCGACGGGACGCTCGGCATGGTGGTCGCCGAGGTGACGAGCACCTTCGGCGACCGGGCGCTGTACGTGCTCGACGACCCCGAGCCCGGCGCGGACGGGCTCTGGCGGTCGGCGGCCGTGAAGGCCCTCCACGTCTCGCCGTTCCTGCCCGTCGAGGGCCTCGGCTACCGCTTCGCGTTCCTGCCGCCCGGGCTGCCGCCCGGCCCGCGCGTGCTCGTCCGCATGGAGGTCTCCGACGCCGACGGCCCCGTCCTCGACGCCGTCCAGGACGGCCGGCACCGCCCGCTCGACGGACCGGGGGTGGCGCGGACGCTGCTGCGCCACCCGCTGGTCTCGCTCTCGGCCCTCGGCGCGATCCACGGCCACGCCCTCCGCCTGTGGCGGAAGGGGGCCCGGTTCCACCGCCGTCCGGCCCCGCCGGCGGACGCGGTGCGCGTCGGGCGCGGCCGCGTGCCATCATCGGACCCGACGGGGGAGGACGCATGAGCATCGCGGACACGCGGATGGCCGCAGGGTCGGCCGCACCCGCCGGCGGGGGCCGCGCGCGGCGGGCGGTCGAGGCCGTCCTCGGCGGCCTGCGGCTCGGGACGCTCGAGGTCGCGACCACCGACGGGACCGTCCTGCGCTTCGGGTCCGACGGGCACGCCCTCGCCGCGCGGATCGACGTCCACGACGACCGGTTCTGGACGCGCCTGGCCTCGGGCGGCTCTGTCGGGCTGGGCGAGTCCTACGTCCGGGGCGAGTGGTCCTCGCCGGACCTCGTGTCGGTCATCCGCCTGCTCATCGCGAACCGGCCGGCGCTCCGCCGCGTCAGCCCGGCCACGGTCTGGAACGTCGTGGTCGACCGCGTCGGTCACGCCCTGCGCGGCAACCGCATCGGGCGGGCGCGGCGCAACATCGTCGCGCACTACGACCTCTCGAACGACCTCTACCGCCTGTTCCTCGACGAGACGATGACGTACTCCTGCGCCCGCTTCGAGTTCGAGGGGCAGCCGCTCGCCGACGCGCAGCGGGCGAAGCTGCGGAGCATGGCCGAGAAGGCCCGCCTCCGACCGGGCCTGCGCGTCCTCGAGATCGGGTGCGGCTGGGGCGCGTTCGCCGTGATGGCCGCCCGGGAGCACGGCTGTCACGTCACCGCCGTCACGCTCTCCGACGCGCAGTTCTCGTACGTGCGGGACCTCGTCGCGCGCGAGGGGCTCGAGGACCGCATCGAGGTCCGCCTGGTCGACTACCGCCGCCTCGAGGGGACCTTCGACCGCATCGTCTCGATCGAGATGCTCGAGGCGGTCGGCCACCGCTACCTCGGGACCTACTTCCGCGCGGTCGACCGTCTGCTCGCGCCGGACGGTCTGGCCGTGGTCCAGGTCATCACGCTGCCCGACCAGCGCGAGCGGTCGTACCGCCGTCGGCCCGACTTCATCCAGCGCGCGATCTTCCCCGGCGGGCACCTGCCCTCGCTGACGTCGATGGCGCGGGCGATGACCCGGCGCTCGCGGCTGTTCGTCGAGGACCTCGAGAACCTCGGGCCGCAGTACGCCGAGACGCTGCGCCACTGGCGCGAGCGGTTCGTCGGACGCGTCGACGAGGTGCGGCGGCTGGGGTTCGACGACACCTTCGTGCGGCTCTGGACGTTCTACCTCGCGTACTGCGAGGGCGCGTTCCTGGCGCGGTACCTCAACGACCTGCAGCTCGTGCTGACGCGGGCGACGAACGACACGCTCGGGACGTTCCCCTACGCGGCGCCGCACGTGCGGCTCCGCGAGGCCGACGTGGCCGCGGCATGGTGAGCGTCGGCGGTCGGGGCACCGCGGCGGCCCGCGCGGCGGCCGTCGCGGGGGCGCTGCGCTCCGGCGGTGCGGCGCTGGCCCGCGGCGCCGTCGGCGACCCGCGCGCGCTGGTCGACGCGGTCGTCGACCGCGGACGCCTGCCCGATCCGGTGCTCCGCGCCACCATCCGCGGCCTGCTGGGGCTGCGCCGCGGCGCGGCGGGGGAGGGGGAGGCCGCGCTGCGGTCGCGGCTCTGGGCCGGTCCCGTCACGGTCGCCGTCGACGACGCGAACGCCCAGCACTACGAGGTGCCGCCGCGCGTCTTCGAGCTGATGCTCGGCCCGCGCCTGAAGTACTCCTGCGCCTGGTGGCCCGAGCACGGCGGCGACCTCGCCGAGGCCGAGGACCGCATGCTCGACCTGACCTGCCGGCGGGCGGGGCTCGCCGACGGGCAGGACGTCCTCGAGCTCGGCTGCGGCTGGGGCTCGCTGACGCTCTGGATGGCCGAGCGGTACCCGTCCTCGCGGATCCTCGCCGTCTCGAACTCGACCCGGCAGCGGGCGCACATCACCGCGGCCGCCCACGAGCGCGGGCTCGACAACGTCCGCGTCGTCACCGCGGACGTCGGGACGCTCGGCGTCGGGGAGACGCCGGCCGGGTTCGGCTCCTTCGACCGGGTCGTGAGCGTCGAGATGCTCGAGCACGTCCGGAACCACCGCGAGCTCGGGCGGCGCATCGCCCGGTGGCTGCGGCCGGGCGGGGAGCTGTTCGTCCACGTCTTCGCCCACCGCGACCGGACCTACCTCTTCGAGACCGGCGGTGCGGGCGACTGGATGGCCCGCCACTTCTTCACCGGCGGCACCATGCCGTCGGAGGACCTGATCCCGGCCGCGATGGACGCGCTCGAGCACCGCCAGACGTGGCGCGTCGACGGCCGGCAGTACACGCGGACGCTCGCCGCGTGGCGGGAGAACCTCGAGGACCGGCGCGACGAGGTCGTCGCCGAGCTGTCGGTCGGCGCGACCCGGACCGAGGGCGAGCGGCGGTGGCACCGCTGGCGGACCTTCCTCGTCGCCTGCGAGGAGCTGTTCGCCGCCCGCGACGGCTCGGAGTGGGGCGTGGTCCACCACCGGCTGGTCCGTCCGGCCTGACCGGGCGCGGCGTCAGGCCGTCGGGGGCGCGTCCGTCGGGTGCAGGCGGCGCCACCACCACGCCGCGTACGCGGACAGCGCCAGCACCGCGAACAGGTGCCACTGCACGGCGTAGGAGAGGTGGCTGCCCTCGTCGAGCGTCGGCGCGCCCGCCGGGCGCGGCAGTCCGTCGGCGGCGGGCACCGGGGTCGCGAGGCGCAGCACGACCGGCAGGAGGTCGCCCGTCATCTGCCGGTCCAGCCGCGCCGTGTCCGGATGGAACACGCGGGCCAGCACGCCCCCGTCGGGGTCCCGGGCGCCGAACGTCGGCTGGGGGACGGTGGCCTCGAGGAGGCCCGCGACGCGGACCGCGCCCGTCGGCGGCGGGGCCGCCGCGACCGGCGGCTCGTCGAGCTCGGGCGGGACCCAGCCGCGGCGGACCAGCAGCGTCCGGCCGTCGCCGAGGTCGAGCGGCGTCAGCACGTCCAGCCCCGTCAGTCCATCGGCGTCGACGCGGTTGCGCTGCAGCACCTCCTCCTCGGGCCGGAACACCCCCGTGACCTCGACGCGCCGGAACTCGAGCTCGGAGACCGGCGTGCCGGCGGCGAGGAGGTCCTGCAGGTCCGTCGGCGGTGCGAGCAGTCGGGCCTCGAGCCGGGCGTTGACGGTCCGGACCTCGGCCAGGCGTCCGACCTGCCACTGCCCGAGCGCGACCAGCACGGCGACGACGCCGAGCACCAGCGCGTGCGAGACCAGCGCCCGAGGGCGGAGCAGCGTCCGCATCGGCGCGGCCGACCGCGCGTCGGCCCGCGGCGCGGGCGCCGGCCGGTCGTTCACGGCAGACGTCCGGCGAGGTCGCCGGCCAGCGCGAGCGCCGCCACCAGCAGCAGACCGGTCAGCAGCAGCGCCGCCGTCGCGCCGCGCCGCCGCTCGCGCCGTTCGGGCGGGACGGCGAGGCCCGCGACGAAGCCCGCCGCGAGGCCGCCGACGTGACCGCCGACCGAGATCGCCGGCACGGCGAGGGTCAGCACCAGGTTGATCGCGACCAGGGACGACACGGACGCGCCGATCGGGTTCGAGCGCGGATCGACGCCTCGACGGCGCAGGATGCCCAGGACCGCGCCCATCAGCCCGAACACCGCCCCCGACGCCCCGACCGTCGCGGTCGCGGGCCCCGTCGCGAGGGCCCGACCGAGGACGGGCACGTCGAGGAGCGGGGTCGCGACGGTCAGCCACGCCATGACCATCACCCCGAGGCCGCCGCCGGCCATCCCGGCCGCGGTGAGGCCGAGCATCCCGCGGGTCCCGACCCGGGGCTCGAGGACCTGGCCGAGCTGCCACAGCAGGAGGGCGTTGAACCCGAGGTGGAGCAGGCCGGCGTGCAGGAACGCGCTCGTGACCAGTCGCCACGGCTCGCTCGCGACGAGGACGGGGATCAGGGCGAACGCGCGCGTCCCGACGGCGCCGAACGAGGTCAGCAGCGCGACGCCGACGATCGCGGCGACGAGGCCGCGGGTGGCCGGGGTGGCGGCGCCGTCCGCGAGCCGCCGGGTCGGGACCGCCTCGGCCACGCAGGCCCCGCACTGGTAGCCGACGGGGGCCTCGACCAGCTCGTCGGCGCAGGTCGGGGCGCCGCACCGGGCGCAGACCGTGACCGCCGGACGCCCCGGGTGGCGGGCGCAGGTCGCGTCGCGGTCCATGCGGCGACGGTACCGACGCCGGTCGCGCGGTCCCTGCCCGCCCGCGTCGGCGGCGCGGAGTACCGTCGCGCTCACACCGCGCCGCGGGCCCGCGCGGCGGCCCCATCGCGGACGGAGCGGACGATGACCCTCTCGCCGGGCGACACCGCCCCCGACTTCCAGCTCAACGACCAGACGCGGACCCCGGTCCGGCTCTCGGACTTCCAGGGCCGCAAGCACGTCCTCCTCGTGTTCTACCCGCTGGCGTTCTCGGGGGTCTGCACCGGCGAGCTCTGCCAGCTCCGCGACTCGATCGACCAGTTCCGCAGCGACGAGGTCGAGACCATCGGCGTCTCGGTCGACTCGACGGCGGCGCTGAGGGCGTGGGCCGACGCCCAGGGGTTCACCTTCCCGCTCCTCAGCGACTTCTGGCCCCACGGGGCGGTCGCGAACGCCTACGGCGTGTTCGACGAGGCGACCGGGCTGGCCCTCCGGGGGACGTTCCTCATAGACAAGGGTGGGACCATCCGCTTCAGCGAGCGCAACCCGATCCCCGAGGCGCGCGACCAGCAGCGCTGGCGCGCCGCCCTCGCCGAGCTCGGCGTCGACGCCTGAGCCCCGCGGTGACGATCCCCGAGGCCCTCAGCTACGACGACGTCCTGCTGCTGCCGGGACCGTCCTCGGTCCTGCCGCGCGACGTCGCGATCGGGACGCGCCTGCACGACCGCATCCTGCTCGAGCTGCCCGTGCTCTCGGCCGCGATGGACCGCGTCACCGAGTCCGAGATGGCGATCGCGCTGGCCCGCCAGGGCGGGCTCGGCGTCATCCACAAGAACGTCCCCGTCGAGACGCAGGCCGCGATGGTCGAGGCCGTCAAGCGCTCCGAGTCCGGCTTCATCACCGACCCGGTGACGCTGCGGCCCGAGGACACGGTCGACCGGGCCCACGAGCTGATGGGCCGGTACCGGGTCTCGGGCTTCCCGGTGGTCGACGCCGAGCACCGCCTCGTCGGCATCGTCACGAACCGCGACCTGCGGCTCGGCGCCCCCGCCGACTCGGAGGTCCGCGCACACATGACCGCCGACGGGCTCGTGACCGGCGACCCCGGCATGTCGCTCGAGGACGCGCGGGACCGCATGCAGGCCCACCGCGTCGAGAAGCTGCCGATCGTCGCCGGCGACGGGCGGCTCGTCGGGATGTTCACGTTCAAGGACGTCGAGAAGGTCCGGCGCTACCCGCGCTCGGCGAAGGACGACCGCGGGCGCCTGCTCTGCGCCGCGGCCGTCGGGACCGGCGGCGACGGCGAGGAGCGCGCGGCCGCGCTGGTCGCCGCCGGCGCCGACCTGCTCGCGATCGACAGCGCGCACGGGCACGCGGCCGGGGTCCTCGAGTTCGCCGCGAAGCTGCGCGACCGGCACCCCGACGTCGTGCTGATGGTCGGGAACGTCGCGACCGGCGACGGCGTCCGCGCCTGCGTCGACCACGGCGCCGACGTCGTGAAGGTCGGCGTGGGTCCGGGCTCGATCTGCACGACGCGCGTGGTCACCGGGGTCGGCGTGCCGCAGTTCACCGCCGTCCAGCAGGCGGCCGAGGTCGGCCGCGAGCTCGGCGCGGCGGTCATCGCCGACGGCGGGCTGCGCAGCTCGGGCGACATCGTCAAGGCCCTGGCCGCCGGCGCGTCGGCCGTCATGGTCGGGAACCTGCTCGCGGGGACCGACGAGTCGCCGGGCGAGCTGGTCCTGGTCGGGGGCCGTCGGTACAAGGAGTACCGGGGGATGGGCTCGATCGACGCGATGCGCGCCGGGTCGGCCGACCGCTACTTCCAGGGCGACGGCGTCCGCGGCGCCGACGGGTCCCGTCAGCCGGTGAAGCTGGTGCCCGAGGGCGTGTCCGGGCTGCTGCCGTACCGCGGCGCCGTCGGCGAGGTCACCGAGCAGCTCGAGGGCGGGCTGCGCTCGGGGATGGGCTACGTCGGGGCGCCGGACCTCGCGGCCCTGCGCGAGCGGGCGCGGTTCGTGCGCCAGACCGCAGCCGGCGCCCGCGAGTCGCACGTGCACGACCTCGAGGTCGTCCACGAGGCGCCGAACTACCAGGTGCCCGGCTCGGCCTGACCGCGGCCGCTCAGGCGGCGCCGCGGCGCAGGGCCCGGATCGCGTCCAGCGCCACGGCCGCCCCGTCCTCGGCGAAGGTCGGCGCGACCAGGTGCGCCGCGGCCCGGACCTCGGCGGACGCGTCGCCCATCGCGATCGCGGTCCCCGCGCGCGCCAGGGCCGGCAGGTCGTTCGTCTCGTCGCCGACGAACGCGACGCGGTCCGCGTCGACGCCCAGCGTCGCCGCCGCCGCGCCGATCCCGCCGCCCTTGTCCGTCGCGCCGTGCGTGACGTTCACGAACCGCACGCCCGGGACGCTCGGCGCCGACGCCGGTCCCGGTGCGAGCCCGAGCTCGTGGGCGAGGGCGATCGTGTCCTGCTCGGCCGCCGCCGAGAAGCAGAGGACGACGCCCTTGACCGCGGGCGCACCGAGGTCCTCGGGTCGCGCGATCGTCCCGACGGGTGCGACGCCCAGCAGCGCCGTGTGCAGGCGCGACCGGTCGTCGACCCGGCCGACGCGGTACGCGTCCGCGGCGTAGACCTCGACGAGCAGGTCGTCCCGACCGCGGCCGAGGTCCAGGAGCGCCGTCACCTCGTCCGCGGTCAGGGTCCACGCCGCCAGGACCGTGCCGTCGCCGGCGACGACCGCCGCGCCGTTGTGGGCCACGTGCGGCCCCGGCAGACCCGCGGCGGCGACGAGCGGCGCGACCGCCGAGGTCATCCGTCCGGTCGCGACCCCGACCGCGGCGCCGTCGGCGACGAGGTCCCGCAGCGCGGTGAGCACCCGCGGCGAGGGGAGCGGCGTCCCGGCCAGCAGCGTCCCGTCGACGTCGAGCGCCACGTAGGCGGCCGGCGCCGCGGCCCAGGTCCCTGCGCGACCGCCCGGCGTCAGCCCCGTCGGGACGTCCGGCATCGTGACCCCCGCAGTCCGTGCGGCGACCGCCGCGCCCGGGCCGCGCGCCGGGTCGCGGGACCCTAACGCCCCCGACCCCGCCGTTACGCTGACCTCGGCGCGCGGGTGGGACGGGGACGCATGGACGCGGTGTCCGACGGACCGGACCTCGAGCGGACGGGCGCCGAGCTGGCCCGGGTCCTCGCGCGCGACCCGCGCCTGTGGCCGGGGGCGCCGGACGCCGGTCGGTGGCTCGGCTGGGTCGCGTCCGACGCCCGGGCCGAGGCGCACCTGGCGGCCATCCTCCCGCTCGCGGCGGCGGTCCGGGACGAGGGCACGACCGACGTCGTCCTCGCCGGGATGGGCGGCTCGTCGCTGTTCCCCGAGGTGCTCGCCCGGACCTTCGGCCCCGCGCCGGGGTCGCCGCGCCTCCGGACCATCGACTCGACGGACCCCGCGGCGGTGCTCCGCGTCGAGCGCGAGGTGCCGTGGGCCTCGGCGCTCGTCGTCGCCGCGTCGAAGTCCGGCACGACCGTCGAGACCCTCGCGCACCTGGCGCGGTTCGGCGCCCGGCTCGCCGACGTGCGGCCGGACGGGCCGGAGCGGGCGGTCGTCGCCGTGACGGACCCCGGCTCGCCGCTCGCCGCCCGGGCGGCCGCCGAGGGGTTCCGCGCCGTCGTCCCCGGCGACCCGGACGTCGGCGGACGGTTCTCGGCGCTCAGCCCCTTCGGTCTGCTGCCGGCGGCGCTGCTCGGCGTCGACGTCGCGGCCCTCGTCGCGGCCGCGTCGGACCTCCGGGCCCGCGCGGTCGCGGACCCCGCGGATCCCGACGGTCCGGCGGGGCTGGCCGCGTTCCTCGCCGCGGGTGCCGCGGACGGCCGCGACGTCCTGCACGTGCTCGTCCCGCCCGGCCTCGAGCCGTTCGGGGCCTGGGTCGAGCAGCTCGTCGCCGAGTCGACCGGCAAGCGGGGTCGCGGCGTGCTGCCGGTCGTGACCCGGACGGCGGGGGACGTGCGGCTCGGTCCCCGCCGGATGGTCGTCGCCGTCGGCGGGGCCGTGGCCGCGGAGGACCCGCACCTCGCGGACCTGCGCGTCGCCGGCGTCCCGGTCCTCGTGCTGCCGCGGCCCGACGGCGCCGCGCTCGGCGCCGAGGTGCTGCGGTGGATGCTCGCGACCGCGCTGCTCGGGGCGCGGCTGGGGGTCGACCCCTTCGACCAGCCGGACGTCGCGGCCGCGAAGTCCGCGACGGCGGAGGCGCTCGCGACCGGGGCGGGGCCCGGGCCGGCCGGCTCGTTCCGGGCCCTCGTGGGCGACCTCGCGAGCGCCCGGTACCTGGCGGTGCTGGCCTACGTGGACCCCGCCGGCCCCGTGGCCGACGCGCTCGAGGCGCGGTGCCGGGTCCTCGGTCGCGAGCTCGACGTGCCGGTCACGCTCGGCATCGGTCCGCGCTACCTGCACTCGACCGGGCAGTACCACAAGGGCGGGCCGCCCGGCGGCGTGTTCGCGATCGTGGTGGGCGACGACCCGGAGGACGCCGACGTCCCGGGGCTGCCCTACGGCTTCTCGGCGCTGAAGCGGGCGCAGGCCGCGGGCGACCTCACCGCGCTGCGCGCCGCCGGCCGCACGGCGCTGCACGTCGACGCGGCGACGCTCCTCGGCTGAGCCCCGCGGGGTCGCCGGCGTCGCGTGACGTCAGGCCCGAGCGCGCGGCCGGGCCGACCCGAGCCCGCCGTCGACCCCGAGGACCTGCCCGGTCACCCACGTCGTGGCCGGGTCGAGGAGCCACGCGACCGCGCCGGCCACCTCGTCGGCCTCGCCGATGCGTCCCAGCGCGTGCAGCTGGGCCGACGCCTCCTCCTGTGCGGGGTTCGCCGTGATGCGCGCGGTCAGGGGCGTCCGGGTCAGCCCGGGCGCCACCGCGTTCACGCGGACGTCGGTGCCGCCGTAGGTGGAGGCGGCGGCGCGGACGAGGCCCTCGACGCCGCCCTTCGCGGCGGCGATCGCCTCGTGGTTCGCCATGCCGGTCCGCACGACGGCGGTCGACATCAGCACGATCGAGCCGCCGGTGCCGCGCATGCGCGGCGCGGCCGCGCGGAGCAGCGCGAACGCCGACGTGAGGTTCGTCGCGAGCACCTCGGCCCACTCGGCGCCCGAGGTCTGATGGGCCGCCTTCAGCAGCAGCGACCCGACCAGC
The DNA here is from genome assembly GCA_041163265.1 of Actinomycetota bacterium. Taxonomy (GTDB): domain Bacteria; phylum Actinomycetota; class Nitriliruptoria; order Nitriliruptorales; family Nitriliruptoraceae; genus CSBr16-57R1. The sequence continues at coordinate 18,229 of JBEARL010000002.1, read as the reverse complement.
GATGCCGCGCCGTCCAGTCGTCCCTCGGCCGCGGCGACCGCCTCGACCGCCGCGCCGACGGCGTCCACGTCGCGGGCGTCGACCGTCGCGGTGCCGGCGGCGCCGACCTCGGCGGCCAGCTCGGTCAGGCGGTCCTCGTCGCGGCCGAGCAGGTGCAGGCGGTGGCCGGCCGCGGCGAGGCGCCGCGCGGTCGCGGCCCCGATGCCGCCGGTCGCGCCGAGGAGGACGGTCACGGGTGCGGTCGCGGTCACGTGCGGCTCCTCGGTCCGGGGACCGAGGGGTTCGCGCGCGACGCCCCGGCCGGACGGGTCAGGCGGCGGACACGGCCTCGGGGTCGACGCCGGCGTCGGCGACCAGCCGCTCCCAGAGGCGGGTCCGCTCGGCCGGGTCGGTCCGCGTCCTCGGCACGCGGACGGCGCTGCGCGGGCGCCGGTCGTGCCACAGTCCGCCGCCGGCCGCGATGGCCGCGTCGCGCGGTGCGAGCGCCAGGTGCCGCAGCGTGTCGGCCCCCTCCTCGGGGGTGCGCAGGATCGGTCCGGCCCAGCGCTGGAACCCGGGCAGCGCGCGCGCCAGCCCCGGCGTGCGCACCCAGCCCGGGTGCGCCGCGTGCACCGCGACGCCGCCGGGACCGAGGCGGCGGTGCCACTCGACGGCCAGCTCGACCTGGGCGCGCTTCGCCCGCGCGTACGCGACGGCCGGCCGGTAGCCGCGGGGCGAGTCGACGCGGCGCACGACCAGCGGCTCGAGGTACATGCCGCCCGAGGTCACGAGCACGACGCGGGCGTCGGGTCGCCGTCGCAGGGCGGGGAGCAGCAGCGCGGTCAGGAGGAAGGGTGCGACGACGTGACCCTGCCAGGTCCGCTCGAGTCCGTCGACGGTGACGGCCCGCTCGGGGTGCATCGCCCCGGCGTTGTGCACGATCACGTCCGGCGCCGCGTCGGCCAGCGCCGCGGCGAGCGCTCGGACCGTCGCGAGGTCCTCGAGCTCGAGCGGGTGCGTCGCGACGCCCGGACGGCCCTCGGCGGCCAGCGCCGCCCCGAGGCGGGCGGCGCGCTCCCCGTCCCTGGCCGTCGCGACCACGTCGGCCCCGGCGTCGTGGAGCAGGCGGACCAGCGCCAGCCCGATGCCGCTCGTGGCGCCGGTCACGAGGACGCGCCGGCCCCGACCGACCGGCGCCGAACGGTCCCAGCCCGGCAGCAGGCGTCGGACTCGGATCCCGGGGGCGCCGAACGAGAGCGGTACGAGGCCCTCGAGCGTCGCGTCGACGGCCCTCGCGACCGCGCGGACCGGCGCCGGAGGTCGACCCGTCACCGCCGTCCCCCCGTGCCGCACCGCATGACTAGCGTAGGGATGCCCGCGGCCGAGTCGTCGTCCCGGGTGGTCCGTCACCGGCCCGTGGAGGCCCCATGCCCACCCCGCACATCAGCGCCGCTCCCGGCGCGTTCGCCGAGGCGGTGCTGCTCCCGGGCGACCCGCTCCGGGCGCGCTTCATCGCCGAGCACTTCCTCGACGACGCGCAGGAGGTCACCGCGGTCCGCAACATGCTCGGGTTCACGGGCAGCTACCGGGGCATGCCGGTCTCGGTCATGGGGACCGGGATGGGCATCCCCTCGGCCTCGATCTACGCGACCGAGCTCGTCAAGGAGTACGGCGTGCGGCGCCTCGTCCGCGTCGGCTCCTGCGGCGGGCTCGGCGACGGCATCGCGCTCCGCGACATCGTGCTCGCGGCCGGTGCCTGCACCGACTCGCAGGTGAACCGCGCGCGGTACGGGGGACAGGACTTCGCCGCGATCGCCGACTTCGGGCTGCTGCGCGCGGCCGCCGACGCCGCCGAGCGGGCCGGCATCCGGGTCCGCGTCGGCAACGTCCACAGCGCCGACCTGTTCTACGACCCGCGTCCCACCCAGCTCGAGATGTTCAACCGGATGGGCGTGCTGGCCATCGAGATGGAGGCCGCCGGCCTCTACGGCGTCGCGGCCGAGCACGGCGCCCGCGCGCTCGGGATCATGACGGTGTCGGACCTGGTCCCCTCGGGTGAGCAGACGTCCTCGGACGAGCGCGAGCGGACGTTCGGCGAGATGGTCACCGTCGCGCTCGACGCCCTGGTGGCCGACGCGGCCTGAGCCGCCGGCACGTGGGCGGGGAGGGGCTCGAACCCCCGACCTCCTCGGTGTAAACGAGGCGCTCTGGCCGACTGAGCTACCCGCCCGGGGTCCTCGCCGGACGGAGGGTAGTGGCGGCGGCCTACGCTCCCCGGGTCGACGGCGTCCGCTGCGGTCCCGTCGTGGCGAGGGGCGGACGGCGTGGGCGACACGGTCGGGGCCTGGCTCGCCGTCCTCGAGCGGGGCTGGCCCGCGCGGGACGCTCTGGCCTGGGACCGTCCCGGCCTGCAGGTCGGCGACCCCGCGTGGCCGGTGGCCCGGCTCCTGGTCGCGCTCGACGTGACGGCCGAGGTCCTCGACGAGGCCGCCGCCGTCCCCGACACGCTGCTCGTCGCGCACCACCCGCTGCTGCTGCGGCCGTTGGCCGCGCTGACCCCGGCCACGGCCGCCGGCCGGCTCGCGCTGCGCGCCGCCGTCGCCCGCGTCGCGGTCGCAGCGGCCCACACGAACCTGGACGCGGCCGACGACGGCACCGGCACCTCCGACCCGGTGGTCCGCGCGCTCGGCCTCGAGCGGGTCGGACCGCTCCTCGCACCCGAGCGTCCCGACGCCCGCCCGCTCGGACGCGTCGGCGACCTGCCCGCGCCGCTGCGCCTCGGCGACGTGGCGCGGACGGTCGCGGCCGGGCTCGGTGCGGCCGCGGTCCGCGTCGTCGGACCCGAGGACCGCGAGGTCCGACGCGTCGCCGTCCTCGGCGGGTCCGGTGCGGACGCCGCCGGGGACGCGCTCGCGGCCGGGGCCGACGTGCTCGTGACGGGCGACGTCCGGCATCACGTGGCGCTCGACGCGCTGGCGCTCGGCCTCGCGCTGGTCGACGCCGGCCACCACGCGACCGAGGCCGCCGCCATGCCCGCCTTCGCGGCGCGACTGGCCGAGCTCGCGGCCGGGGCCGGCCTCACCGCGCCGGTCGGCGTCTCGGGCGTCGCGACCGATCCCTGGACGACGGTGGTGCCGTGAGCGACGTGACGCCCGACGACCTGACCGCGCTGCAGGAGCTGCAGGCCGCCGACGACGCCGTCCGCCGCCTCGAGCACCAGCTCTCCGGGCTGGCCGAGCAGCGCGCCGTCGAGGCGCTGGAGGTCCGCGAGCGCGCCCTGGTGGCCGAGGAGGACGACGTCACGGCGCGCCGTGACGCGGTCCTGCGCGAGCAGCGCCAGGTCGAGGGCGAGATCGACGCGCTGACCCGCCGCCGCGACGAGGAGCGGGCGCGGCTGTTCGACGGGTCGCTGACCCAGATGCGCGAGATCCAGGCCGCCGAGGCCGAGGTCGCCTCGACCGAGCGCCGCCGCGGCGAGCACGAGGACCAGCTGCTCGAGGTGATGGAGCGGGCCGAGGCGGTCGAGGCCGAGCTCGCGGCCCTCACCGCGGCGCGGACCGACCTCGCCACCGAGCTGGTCGCGGCCCGGGCCGCCCGCGACGCCGCCGCCGGCGAGCTGACGGAGCGCATCGCCGCCGCCCGGGCGGCCCGCGAGCCGGTCGCCGCGCGGCTGCCGGCCGAGCTCTCCGCCCGCTACGAGGCGGCGGCCGCCCGTGGGCAGGGGACCGGGGTCGGCGTGCTGCGCGACGAGGCCTGCACCGCCTGCCGCATCACGTTCCCGCGCTCGGACCTCAACGCGCTGCTGACCGGTCCGCCGCTCGCCAGCTGCCCCAACTGCCGGCGGCTGCTCGTCATCCCCGACTGAGCCCGGCCGCCAGCGCGGTCAGCAGCGCGGCGACCTCGGCCGGGTCGCGCAGCCGCACCGACGCCGCGCTGGGGCGCGGTCCCTCCGCGACGAGGACACCGACCCCGCCGAGCTCCTCGGCGACCGCGAGGGCCGGCTCGTCCGTGCGGTCGTCGCCGACCATCACGACGGTCCGTCCCGGGTGCACGGCGGCGAGGTGGCGCACCGCCCCGCCCTTGTCCGCGCCGGCGGCGCGCAGCTCGAGCACCGCGTGGCCGTCCTGCACCGTGCCCCTGCCCGCGCGGGCCGCCGCCTCGAGCAGCGACCGCACGCGGGGCAGCAGCGCGTCCGCCGCGTCCGGCGCGACGAGGCGGTGGTGCACGGCGACGCCGACGCCCTTGTCCTCGACGAGCCACCCCTCGCCACCGGGGAGCAGCGCCGCGAGGTCGGCCCGCAGCGGCCCGAGCACGGCGGGGTCGAGCCCGTCGGCCAGCGGCTCGACCACGCCGTCGGGCCGCCGGACGCGCAGGCCGTGCTCGGCGACGAGCGTCAGGGGCAGGTCCCCGAGGCGGGCGACGAGGTCGTCGAGGCCGCGGCCGGAGACGACGGCGACGTCGGTCAGGGCGGCGACGTCCGCCAGCGCCGCGCGGGTCGGGGCCGGCAGGTCGGCGGCGTCCGGGGTCGGCGCGATCGGCGAGAGCGTGCCGTCGTGGTCGAGGAGCAGCAGCGGCCCCGAGCCGCCGCCGCCGGCCAGCAGGCGGGCCGCGAGGTCGGACGGCGCGACGGCGGTCGGCGCGCCGTCGGGCGTGACGCTCACGGCGCGGCGCCGATGGCGGCCAGCTCCTCGTCGACCCAGCGGAAGACGTCGTGGTCCCGGACGGTCGCGGCCATCCGGGCGATGCGGCCGCGGCGGTCGGCGGCGTCCAGCTCGAGCGCGCTCTCCATCAGCGCCGCGAGCCCCTCGACGTCGAACGGGTTGCACCGCACGGCGTCGTGACCGAACTCCTGCGCGGTGCCGCAGAACTCGCTGAGCAGCAGCACGCCGGCGCCGCCGGTCGCGTCCTGGACGGTGACGAACTCCTTCGCGACGAGGTTCATGCCGTCCTTGAGCGGGGTGACGCACATCACGTCCGCGATGCGGTAGTGGGCGGCCAGCGTCGTGCGGTCGACGTTGCGGTGGAGGTAGTGGACGGGGACGTCCTGACCGGGTTCTGTGAACCGACCGTTGATGCGGCCGACCTCGGTCTCGACCTGTGTGCGCAGGCGGCGGTACTCCTCGACGTCGTCGCGGCTGGGGACCGCGACCTGGACGAACACGAACCGTCCGCGCAGGTCCGGCCGGCGCTCGAGCAGCAGCTCCAGCGCCTGGAGGCGGTGGCGGATGCCCTTCGTGTAGTCGAGCCGGTCGATCCCGAGCAGCACCCGCCGGTCGCCGAAGTGGGACCGCAGCGCCGCCGTCGCGACCTCGGTCGCGTCCTCGGTCGCGAGGGTCCGGAACGCGCCGGTGTCGATCGAGATGGGGTGCACCGTGGCGCGTGTCCGGTGACCGTCGGGAGCGTGGACCTCGTCGGCGACGACCGCTGCGTCGGGGAGGACGCGCTGCACCGTCCGGAGGAAGTTGTCGCGGTACTGCGCCGTGTGGAACCCGACGGCGTCGGCCGCGAGCATCCCGCCGAGCAGGGCCTCGCGCCACGGCAGGCGGGCGAACAGCTCGGGAGCCGGGAAGGGCGTGTGGAGGAACACCCCGATCCGGAGGTCGGGGAACCGCTCGCGCAGCAGCCGCGGGAGGAGGAGCAGGTGGTAGTCCTGGATCCAGACGGTCGGCGCGACCGGGGCGGCCTCGACGGCGGCGGCGACGGCGTCGGCGAAGCGCCGCGTCACCGTCTCGTACGAGCGCCACCAGGCGCGGTCGATGACCGGCTGGACGACGAGGTCGTGGAACAGCGGCCACAGCGTGCGGTTGGTGAAGCCATGGTAGAAGCCGTCGACCAGCTCCGGCGCGAGCGCGACCGCGCGGAGGTCGCAGTCGAGGCCCTCGACGCGGGGCGGGACGCCCTCGGCGTCCTCGTCCCAGCCGACCCACGTCCCGCCGACGCGCGCGACCACCGGGGTGAGGGCGGTCACGAGCCCACCGGTCGCTGGTCGCCAGCCTCTGGCGTCGCGGACCAGCGGCAGGCGGTTCGCGACGATCAGGAGCGGGGCGTCCACGCGCGGCCGTTCCCGGGCTCCGTGGCCCGACGCGGCGAGGCTACGGGAGGCCCGCGCCGGCCGCCCGGGCGGGTCCGCGGCTGCGTACCCTCGAGGCGTCGGGAGGCGCCGGACAGGCGACCGCGCCCGGTGGTCCGCCACCGGGGGAGGAAAGTCCGGACTCCGCAGGACAGGGTGCTGGGTAACGCCCAGGCGCGGCGACGCGCGGACAGCGCCACAGAGAGCAGACCGCCAGCGACCGGCTCCGGCCGGAGCGGGCAAGGGTGAAACGGTGGGGTAAGAGCCCACCAGCGCGGCGGGTGACCGTCGCGGATCGGCAAGCCCCACCCGGAGCAAGGCCGAGCAGGGACAGGGTGGTCCGCCCGTCACGTCCCAGGTGGGCCGCACGAGGCGTCGGGTGACCGACGTCCCAGAGAGATGGTCGCCACCCGCGGCCGGGTGACCGGACGCGGGGACAGGATCCGGCTTATCGGCCGGCGCCTCCCGACACCGCACCGCCCGCCCGCGGCGCCCGCGCCGCGGGTCGCGCGCGGCGCCGTCCGCTCAGGGCACCACGTCGAGCAGCGACGCGTCGTCGTTGCGGACGTCGTTGACCCGCCGCGACACGCGGCGCACCTCCAGCGCCGGCTCGACGCTCGCGGCGGTCCGCGCGAGCAGCGCCACCGGGTCCGCGGTCGCGGGGTCGAGCCAGGCGTCGAGGTCCTCGCCGTCCAGCACGAGCGGCATGCGGTGGTGCACCTCGGCCGCCGCGCCCCGGGCCTCGGTGGTGACGATCGCGACGGTGGACAGCGGTGGCGCCGTCCCCTCGGGGTCCCGCCACGTCGACCACAGCCCGGCCAGCGCCGTCACGTCGCCGTCGGGGTCGCGGAGCAGGTACGGCTGCCGCGCGCCGTCCTCCTCGACCCACTCGTACCACCCGTCGACGGGGACCACGCACCGGCGCGAGCGGACCGACGGGCCGAACAGCCGCGACGCTGCGGCGCCCTCGGCCCGCGCGTTGATCGGTCGGGGTCCGTCCGCGGGGTCGCGCGTCCAGGACGGGACGTAGCCCCACCGCAGGGCGCCGAGGCGGCGTCCGTCGGACGCGATGACGGCCGCGACCTCGGTCGACGGCGCCACGTTGTGCCGCGGCCGCAGGGCCCCGCCGCTGACGTCGACCGCGCCGAGCGCCTGCGCGAGGCGTGCGCTCGACGAGACCTGCACGAACCGTCCGCACATCAGCGCGGCCCGCTCACCGCGGTCCGCGGAGCTCGTCCGCACCGGCCGCCTCGAGCACCGCCAGCTCGGCCCCGAACGCCTCGAGGCGCTCGTCCCAGCCGTCGGTGCCGAGCAGCCGCTCGGCGGCGTCCTCGGGGAGCGGCGTCAGCACCAGCAGCTGCCAGCAGGAGGTCGCGGGGTCCGACGAGAGGTCGAAGGTGGACGGCACGGTCGTGTCGCCGAGCTCGCTGCGCAGCGCCAGGAGCCGTCGGACCCGGGGGACCAGCAGGTCGCGGCGTGCCAGCACGCCGGCGTCCACGCCGTCCTCGGCCAGCAGCTCGACACCCGCCTGCGGGTAGGGGTCGTCGGGCCACCATGCGGCGACGCGGAGGCGGCGGGTGCCGACGGTTACGGCCAGCCACCGCCCGTCCGGCAGCTCCTCGGCCTGGAGGATCCGCGCCACGGTCCCGACGTCGGCGCGGTGCTCGCCACCGCCGACCTCGCTGCCGGCGGTGACGCGGACGACGCCGAACGTGCGGTCCTCGGGCGCCTCGTCCATCAGCTGCCGGAACAGCTGGCGGTACCGCGGCTCGAAGACGTGGAGCGGCAGCACCATGTGGGGCATCAGGACGGTGCCGAGCGGGAACATCGGCAGACCGCGCACGCGCTCGCTCCGTCCGGGGTGGGCGACGGTAGGGGGCCGCGTGCGGGGTGGCGCGGCCGGGCGGTGGCTGGTACCCACCGGTGCATGACGCTCCTGGACCCGACCGCGGTCGACGCGGCCCTCGCCGACCTCGACGGCTGGCGCCGGGACGGCGATGCGCTGGTCCGCGACCTGCGCTTCGCGTCGTTCATGGCCGCGATCCGTTTCATCGACCGCGTCGCCGTGCTCGCCGAGCGGGCCGACCACCACCCCGAACTGACGAACGTGTACTGGAACGTCGGCGTCCGCCTGACGACGCACGACGAGGGCGGCATCACCGACCGCGACGTCGCGCTGGCCCGCGCCATCGACGGCGTCGTCGCCGAGGACTGATGGACGTCCGCCTCGAGGGTCGTGCCGGCGTCGTCACGGGCGCGAGCCGCGGCATCGGCGAGGCCGTCGTCCGCGAGCTGCTCGCGAGCGGCGCCGACGGCGTCGTCGTGACCGGCCGGCGACCCGAGACCCTCGCGGCGCTCGCCGACGAGCTCGGTCCGCGCGTGGTCCCCGTCGCCGGCAACGTCCGCGACGAGGCCCACGCCCGAGAGGCGGTCGCGACCGCCGTCGACCGGTTCGGCCGGTGCGACCTCCTGGTGCTGAACGCCGGGACGAACCCGTCGGCCGGTGCGCTGATGGACGTCGACATGGCCGCGGTCGACGCGACGTGGGACGTGAACCAGCGCGCGCCGCTGGTCTGGGCCCGCGCCGCGTGGCACGGCTGGATGTCGGCCCACGGCGGCAGCGTCGTGGCGACCGGCTCGGTCGGCGGTCTCGCCCCGGGTCCGCTGATCGGCGCCTACAACGTCTCGAAGGCGGCGCTCCACCACCTCGTCCGCCAGCTCGCGCACGAGCTGGCGCCCGGCGTGCGCGTGAACGCCGTCGCCGCGGCCGTCGTGCGGACGCGGCTCTCCGAGGCGCTCTGGGCGGCCGACCCCGAGGGTGCCGCGCGGTCGCATCCGCTCGGTCGGCTCGGCGAGCCCGAGGACGTCGCCCGCGCGGTGACCTTCCTCCTCTCGGACGCGGCGGCATGGATCACCGGCGTGGTGCTGCCGGTGGACGGCGGCATGACCGGCGCCGGGGGCGGGACGCCGGCCTGACGCTCACCCGATCCCGGCGTCGAGGCCCGGCGTCGGCGCGGGCGCATCGACGCAGCCGGCGGCCCCGCCGAGCGCCGCGAGCCCCGCGAGGTCGCCGGGTCCGAACGTCACCGGCCCGCGACCCGGATCGGCCGCCATCAGCTGCGACGGGTCGTCGACATGGTCGAGGCCGAGCAGGTGCCCGAGCTCGTGGAGCAGCGTCGCGCCCCACGCGTCGGCCCGGTCCTCGAAGCCGGGCCGCAGGTCGGTCCGCGTCGCGTTGAGGACGACCTGGCCGGTCACGAGGGCGCGTCGTCCCCCGGACCGGACGGCGACCGGCACGGCGACACCGCGGTCGTGCGGCCCGAGCGGCATGCCGCCGACGCCGGGCCGGTCCCAGGCGACCAGCACCGGCGCCCACCGCCACCCGTCGGCGGCCCGGACCACCAGCGGACGGTCGGCCGACGGCGCCTCGTCCGTCGTGCCGACGAGACGCAGGTCGAGGCCGCTCGCGTCCGCCAGGCGTTCGAGGGCCGCGCGGAGGTCGGCCTCGGCGTACGGGGGGGCGTCGGCGGGACGCAGCACGACCTCGATCGGCGCGCACGGGTCCCAGCGCAGGGGCGCGCCGTCGGCGTCCGTCGCCCACGGCGTCCACCCCGCCGCCGCGGGTGCGGCCGGCGCGGACACCGACGCCGCCGCGGCCCGCGTCCCGTCGTCGTCCGGGCCGCCGAGGACGAGCACCGATCCGACGACGCCCGCGGTCAGCAGCAGCGCCGCGGCGGCCAGGCGGGGGAGCGTCGGGCGCGTAGCGTCCATGGCGCGACGCTACGCGTCGACCGCCACGGCGGGCGCGGGGCGACGGGGCCCGGAGGTGACGACGTGACGGGGACGCGCGGTCCGCTCGCCGGGCTGCGCGTCGTCGAGCTGGCGGGGCTCGGCGCCGCGCCGTACGGCGTCATGCTCCTCGCGGACCTCGGCGCGGACGTGGTCGTGGTCGACCGACCGGGCGGCGGGGTCGACGTCGCCGCGCACGTCGGCGTGCGCCGCGGGCGCCGCTCGATCGTCGTCGACCTCAAGCATCCGCGCGGTCGCGAGGTGGTCGGACGCCTCCTCGACGCCGCCGACGTGCTGGTCGAGGCGTTCCGGCCCGGTGTCGCCGAGCGCCTCGGCCTCGCCCCGGACGATGTGATGCCGTCGCGACCGCGGCTGGTGTACGCGCGCATGACGGGGTGGGGTCAGGACGGTCCGCTCGCGCCGCGCGCCGGCCACGACCTGAACTACGCGGCCCTCGCCGGAGCGGTCGCGACGCTCGGGCCGGCGGGCGCGCCGCCCGCGCCCGCCGTCAACTACCTGGCGGACCTCGGGGGCGGGGGGACGTTCCTCGCGATCGGCGTGCTGGCGGCGCTGCTCGAGCGCGGCCGGACCGGCCGGGGCCGGGTGGTCGACGCGGCCATGGTCGACGGCGCCGCGTCGCTGACCGCGTTCGTCCGGGGCCTCGCGGGCCTCGGGGCCTGGACGCCGGAGCGCGGCGCCAACCTGCTCGACGGCGGCGCGCCGTTCTACGCGACCTACGCCTGCGCGGATGGCCGGTACGTGTCGGTCGGCGCGATCGAACCGGCGTTCTTCGCCGCGCTGCTGACGGGACTGGACCTCGACCCGTCGGACTGGTCGCAGCACGACCGCGACAGGTGGCCGGCGCTGCGGGACGCGCTCGCGGCAACCTTCGCGACGCGGGACCGCGACGACTGGGCGGCGCGGTTCGAGGGGATCGACGCCTGCGTGACGCCGGTCCTCGGACTCGATGAGGCGGCGGCCCACCCCCACCACGTCGCCCGCGGCACGTTCGTCGCCGTGGAGGGCGTCGCGCTGCCCGCGCCGGCGCCGGCGCCGCGCCTCGTGGGCGACGTGCCGCTCGTCCCGACGGCGCCGCCGCGACCGGGCGCGGACACGCGGGCGATCCTCGCCGCGGTCGGCCTCGCCGCGACGGAGGTCGACGAGCTCGTCGCGGCTGGCGTCGTCGCCGAGGACGCCTAGAAGGCCTCGGCCGCGAGGGCCATCAGCGCACCGTCCTCCTGCGCGGCCACGCCGCGGCGCATCGCCACCTTGGGCAGCACGGACCGCGCGAACCACCGGGCGGTCGCGACCTTGCCGGCGTAGAACGCCAGCTCGTCGTCGCGGTCGCGTCCCGGCGCCGGTGCCGCGCCGCCCTCGAGGTCGGCGTGCCGCGCGGCCGCGACCCCGGCCTGCCGCAGCAGCAGCCACGCGATCGTGACCTCCGCCAGCGAGAACAGGAACGCGGTCGTGTGGAGCCCCGCGAGGTGGATCCGGTCCCGATGCGCCTCGTCCATCGAGGCCATCGCGTGGCCGAGCAGCGTCCCGAGGTGCTGCTGCGCCTCCTCGAGGGCCTCGCCCAGCAGCGCCCGCTCGGTCTCGAGCGGGTCGTCGCCCACACCGGCCTTCGCGAACTCCCGGACCTGGTCGGCGAGCCACGTCAGCGTCGCGCCCTGGTCGCGGACGATCTTGCGGAACAGCAGGTCGAGGGCCTGGATCGCGGTCGTCCCCTCGTAGAGGGTGTCGATCTTCGCGTCGCGGACGTACTGCTCGATCGGGTAGTCCTGCGTGTAGCCCGAGCCGCCGAAGGTCTGCAGGGTCATCGACCCCAGCAGCTCGTACGCCTTCTCCGAGCAGTAGCCCTTCACCAGCGGCAGCAGCAGGTCCTCGCGGCGCAGCCATGTCGCGTGGTCGTCGCTGCCCGCGCCGGCCAGCGCCGCCATGTCCTGGACCCAGCCGGTGAACATCACCAGCGCGCGCATGCCCTCGGCGTGGGCCTTCTGCTCCATCAGCATGCGGCGGACGTCGGCGTGCTGGATGATCGGGACGCGCGGGGCGGTCTTGTCGGCGGACCGGGTCAGGTCGGCGCCCTGCTGGCGGAGCTTCGCGTACTCGAGCGCGTTGAGGTAGCCCGTCGAGAGGGTCGACATCGCCTTCGTCCCGACCATCATCCGGGCGTACTCGATGACCATGAACATCTGGCGGATGCCGTCGTGGACGTCGCCGACGAGGTAGCCGACGCAGGGGGTGCCGTCCTGCCCGAGGGACAGCTCGCACGTCGCCGAGCCGCGGATGCCCATCTTGTGCTCGAGGTTCGAGACGCGGACGCCGTTGCGAGCGCCCAGCGACCCGTCGGCCTCGACGAGGTACTTCGGCACGATGAACAGGGAGAGTCCCTTGGTGCCCGGACCCGCGCCCTCGGGCCGGGCCAGCGCGAGGTGCACGGTGTTCGCGTGCAGCGGCGTCGCGTCGGCCGACGTGATGAAGCGCTTCACGCCGGTGAGGTGGTAGATGCTGCCGAGGTCCTCCGGGTCGTTGTCGGCGATCTTCACCGCGCGCGTGGTGCCGGCGCCGACGTCCGAGCCGGCGTCCGGCTCGGTCAGGACCATCGTGCCGCCCCAGGGGTTCGCGACCATCGGCAGCGCGAAGCGCTCGCGCTGACCGGGTGTGCCGACCGCGTCGATGATGCCGGCCATCAGCGGTCCGATCGGCCAGAGCGACGCCGTCGCGTTCCCGCCGGCCGCGAGCTCGGACGCGACCCAGCGCAGCGACGGTGCCGCGCCGTACCCGCCGAGCGACTCGGGCAGGGGCATCAGGTGCCAGCCGGCCTCGTAGTACTCGCGCAGCCCCTGCTCGAGCGCCGCGGGGATCGTCACGTCGCCCTCGGGGGAGAGGTGGAGCTCCTCGCGGTCGGCCGCGACGAACGACTCGGCCCAGGACGACTCGCGGCAGAACCGCTCGAACTCGGTGATGAGCATGCGGGCCTGCTCGACGTCGACCGCGGCGAACGGACCCGTGCCGTAGTACTCGTCGGCGCCGAGCACCTCGAACAGGTTGAAGTCGACGTCGCGGAGGTTGCTGCGGTAGTGGCTCATCGGTCTGCTCCCTCGCGGGTCGGGCGGCCGGCGACCGCCCCGCCGGCGGTCCGGGCGGGCCGCCCTGACGAAAGTTGAGCGTACACTCAACTTCGGGCCGGGAGCCTCCGGCGCCGCCGCCGGGGGGCCGCGGGGGCCCCACCGCTAGCGTCCGGCGGCGCCGCCGCACGCCCGGCGCGACCAGGAGGTCCCGGTGGCCCGCTACCGCGTCGGCCTCGAGACCCGCGCCAGGATCCTCGCGGCGACCCGGGACCTGCTGGCCGAGGGCGGCCTCGAGGCGGTGACCCTCAAGCGGGTCACGGCGGCCGCCGGGGTCGGCGTCGGCAGCTTCTACAACCTCTTCGAGTCGAAGGAGGCCGCCGTCTTCGAGGTGGTCCGCGGGGCCCTCGACGCGGTCGACCCGCATCCCGACGCGGCCCACGACGACCGCCTGGCCGACCTCGTCGAGGCCTTCGTCGCGTTCATCACCGGTTCGCCGACGGTCGCCCGCATCTACCTGCAGCTCGCCGGGCTCGGGTTGACGGACCCCGCGATCGCCTCCCGGGTGCTGCGAAGCCACCGTCGCCGCCTCGAGCGGTTCGCCGAGGCGTGCCGGCGCGAGGACCCGACGCTCGGTCCTGACGCCGCCCGCGAGCGGGCGCAGACCATCCTCGCGTCGCTGACCGGGTTCGGGCTGACCTCGCTGATCGACCCGACCTTCGACATGGCCGCCCACGCGCGCGGCCTGCTCGACTCAGCCGCCCGCCCGGTCTGAGCCCCGCCGCGGGCCCTCCCGGCGCCGCGACCTCAGGGGTGGACCGGCAGCCCCCCGCCACCGGACCGCTTCGGGTCGAGGTCGGCGAACGCGTCACCGACGCCGGGCAGCGCGTCGACCGCGTGCTGCAGCGGGTGCAGGAACGGCAGTGCGGTCGGGTCGAGCGGCTCCGCGCGCACGAAGGCGTCGAGCGAGCCGTCCGCGTCGAAGTGCGCGGCGGTCAGCTCGGGGGCGTGGCGGCGCGCCCCGTAGGCGACGAGCACACCGTCGACCCCGGCGACGTCGGCCTCGGCGACGAACCCCCAGCAGGGCACGCCGTCGGCGGTGATGCGGTCCGCGGCCACGCCGGCGATGACCGCGTGGCGGGCCTCGTCGTCGTCGGGCAGGTCGGGCAGCGTCAGCAGCACCGTCCGGGTCGGCCCGGGCAGGACGACCGTCGGCACGACGGGGCGCCCGCGACCGACGAGGTCGAGCGCCGCCTGCTGGGCGAGGAACCGCAGCTCGTCGAACTGCATCAGACGGCGGTGGTGGCCCCGGTCGCCGCCGAGCCGACCGTGCGCGCGTACTTCGCGAGCACGCCCCGCGTGTAGCGGGGCGCCGGCGGGGCCCAGCCGCGCCGGCGCTCCTCGAGCACGGCGTCGTCCACGAGCAGGTCGATGCGCCGCTCCGGCACGTCGATGCGGATCCGGTCGCCCTCGGCGACGAGCGCGATCGGCCCGCACTCGGTCGCCTCGGGGGCGACGTGCCCGATCGAGAAGCCGTGAGTGGCGCCCGAGAAGCGGCCGTCGGTCAGCAGGGCGACGCTCGCGCCGAGTCCGGCCCCCTTTATCGCCGAGGTGACCGCGAGCATCTCGCGCATCCCCGGTCCGCCGCGCGGACCCTCGTACCGGATGACGATGACGTCGCCCGGCGCGATGCCGCCGGTCAGCACCGCGGCCATCGCGCCCTGCTCGCCGTCGAAGACGCGGGCCGGGCCCTCGAAGCGCAGCTGGTCCGGGCCGATGCCGGCGACCTTCACGACCGCGCCGTCGGGGGCGAGGCTGCCGCGGAGGATCGCGAGGCCACCGTCGGCGTTCAGGGGGTCCGACGCGGCGTGGACGATCCGTCCGTCCGGTCGCGGGGGGTCGAGCTCGGCCAGGTCCTCGGCCAGCGTCCGTCCGCTGACGGTGCGGCAGTCCCCGTGGAGCAGCCCCGCGTCGAGCAGCTCGCGCAGGACCACCGGGACGCCGCCGATGCGGTCGAGGTCGTTCATCACGTACCGACCGCCCGGCTTGGTGTCGGCGATGTGGGGGACGCGGCGCGCGACGCGGTCGAAGTCGTCCAGGGTGAACCGGACCTGCGCCTCGGCCGCGATGGCGAGCAGGTGCAGGACGGCGTTCGTCGAGCCGCCGACGGCGCTGACGACGCTGACGGCGTTCTCGAGCGCCTCGCGGGTCACGATGTCGCGCGCCGTGACGCCGAGCTCGAGGAGCCGCACGACCGCGGCGCCGCTGCGCTGCGCGAAGACGTCGCGGCGCTGGTCGGGCGCGGGCGGGGACGAGGATCCGAGCAGCGCCAGCCCCATCGCCTCGATGGCCGAGGCCATCGTGTTCGCGGTGAACATGCCGCCGCAGGAGCCCTCGGACGGGCAGGCCGCCCGCTCGATGACGCCGAGCTCGTCGTCGTCGATCTGGCCGCGGCCGCGCGCGCCGACCGCCTCGAACACGTCCTGGATCGTGACGTCGCGGTCCCCGACGCGTCCCGGCAGGATCGAGCCGGCGTAGACGAAGGCGCTCGGCACGTCGAGGCGGACGGCCGCCATCACCATGCCGGGCAGCGACTTGTCGCAGCCGGCGAGGGTGACCATTCCGTCGAGGCGCTCCGCGTGCATCACGGTCTCGACCGAGTCGGCGATGACCTCGCGGCTGACGAGCGAGGCCCGCATCCCCTCGTGGCCCATCGAGATGCCGTCCGAGACCGCGATCGTCGTGAACTCGAGCGGGAAACCGCCGGCCTCGCGGACGCCGACCTTCGCCGCCTTCGCGAGGCGGTCGAGCGGCATGTTGCAGGGCGTGACCTCGTTCCACGACGAGGCGACGCCGACCTGCGGCTTCCCCCAGTCCTCGTCGGTCATCCCGACCGCGCGGAGCATCGCGCGGGCCGGGGCCCGCTCGAAGCCGTCGGTGACCTCGCGGCTGCGGTGCTTCGGGTCGGTCACGGGGGACACGGCGGCTCCGGGTTCGACGCGGTGCGCGGGGAGGTGCGCGGGCCGTGGACGCTACCGTCGGCCGCGTCGGGGAGGTCGCGTGGACGCGGAGCCGTTCGGTGCGTCGGTCGGCGGGGCCGTCGCGCGCGTCGCCGCGGGCGAGGTCCTCGAGGGCGCGGACCTCGACGCGCTGAAGGGCATGTTCGACGACTCGTTCGGCAGCCGGAGCGTCGGCATCGTCTGGGACCGGGTCGCGGCCGACCGCGGCGAGGCCCACCTCGACGTGACGCCGGCCCACCACCAGCCCTCGGGCATCGTGCACGGCGGGGTGTGGTGCGCCGTCGTCGAGTCGATGGCCTCGGTCCTCGCGACGCTGCACGCACTGCGGTCGGGTCGCGTCTGCGTCGGCGTGCACAACGCGACGGACTTCCTGCGCCCGGTCTCGGAGGGGCGCGTCCTCGGCGTCGCGACGCCGATCCAGGTCGGCCGGACCCAGCAGCTCTGGCTCGTCGAGCTGTCCCGCGCCGACGACGGCCGGGCCGTCGCCCGGGGCCAGGTGCGACTTGCGGCCGTCGAGCCGGGGCCCCGCTAGCCTCCCGCACCCGAGCAACGGCGCTCACCGCCGGACGTCGTCCGGCGCTCCCACCCCCCGACGCAGGCGCGTCGCGGTGCGGGGGTCCGGTGACGCCGGCTCCCTCCCTGCGGCGCGCGGCAGGAGCCGCCATGCCCGCCGCCTCCCCCTTCTCGCCGCCGTCCGAGCGCGACGCCTGCGGCATCGGGTTCGTCGCCGCGGTCGACGGCGCGGCCTCGCACGACGTCGTCCGGCTGGCGCTGGACGGTCTCTGCGGCGTCCGGCACCGCGGCGCGGTCGCGTCCGACGGCGCCTCGGGCGACGGCGCCGGCCTGCTGGCGCAGGTGCCGCAGGCGCTGGCCCGGGCCTGGGTCGAGGCGGCCGGCGGCCGGGTCGACGCGGGGACCGAGGTCGGCGTCGCGTTCCTCTTCCTCGACGGGGGCGACGACGAGGCCGGGGCCGTCGCCCGCGCCGCGGCCCGCGGTGCGGTCGAGGCGGCCTGCGCCGCCGAGGACGTGCCGCTGCTGGCCTGGCGCGACGTGCCCCACGACCCCGGGGCGATCGGCCCCGAGGCCCGCGCGGCGATGCCGGCGCTGGTGCAGGCGCTGTTCGCCCGCCCGGCCGACCTCGACGACCTCGCGGCCGAGCGGCTGGCCCACCGGGTGCGCCGGCGCGCCGAGCGCGCCGCCGCCGCGGCCGACGCGGCGCTGTACGCCGCCAGCTGCTCGTTCCGGACGGTGACCTACAAGGCGATGGCCGACGCGGCCCAGCTCGCCGCGTTCTACCCCGACCTCGCCGACCCGCGGTTCGCGTCGGCGCTGGCGGTGTTCCACTCGCGGTTCTCGACCAACACCGCGCCGACGTGGCAGCGCGCGCAGCCGTTCCGGATGCTCTGCCACAACGGCGAGATCAACACCGTCGAGGGCAACGTCAACCTCATGCTGGCCCGCGAGGGCCAGCTGGGACCCGGCGCGCTGGCCGTCGACGCCACCGACTGGGTCGACGCCGAGCTGCTCCGCCCGGTGCTCGACGTCGGGCAGTCCGACTCGGCGAAGCTCGACGCGGCCCTCGAGCTGCTCGTCCTCGGCGGCCGCGACGTCCGGCACGCGCAGGCGATGCTGGTGCCGCAGGCCTGGGAGTCCCGCCACGACCTCGACGCCGAGGTCCGCGAGTTCCACCGCTACCACGCCTGCCTCGTCGAGCCGTGGGACGGTCCGGCCGCACTGATCTTCACCGACGGCCGCCGCGTCGGGGCGGCGCTCGACCGCAACGGCCTGCGGCCGCTGCGCTACCACGTCCGGACCGATGGGCTCGTCATCGCGGCCAGCGAGGTCGGCGCCGTCCGCGTCGACCTCCCGGGCTCGGAGGACGCGCGCGTCCGTCGCGCCCGTCTCGGCCCCGGCCAGATGCTCTGCGTCGACCCCGACGCGGGTGGACTGCAGGAGGACGCCGCCATCAAGCGGACGCTCGCGGCGCGGGCGCCGTACGGCGCGTGGCTGCGCGACGGGCTGGTCCCGGCCTCGACCGGCGCCCCCGTCGAGCACGTCGGCGAGGACCTGCTGCGACGCCAGCTCGCGTACGGTTTCACGAAGGAGGACATCACGGCGGTCGTCCGGCCGATGGCGACCCAGGGGAAGGAGCCGGTCTCCTCGATGGGGGACGACACCCCGATCGAGTCGCTGTCGCTGGTCCACCGGCCCGTCTCGCACCTGCTGAAGCAGCGGTTCGCGCAGGTCACCAACCCGCCGATCGACCACCTGCGCGAGCGCGAGGTCATGAGCATCCGGAC
>JBEARL010000001.1:0-89399 GCA_041163265.1 Actinomycetota bacterium | reverse complement strand
CCGGAGGTCCCATCGTGGCCGAGGTCCAGCTCCCCCAGCTCGGCGAGTCCGTCGCCGAGGGCATCATCACCGCCTGGCTCGTCGCCGTCGGCGACACCGTCACCGCTGACCAGCCCATCGTCGAGATCTCCACCGACAAGGTCGACACCGAGATCCCGACCCCCATCGCCGGCACCGTCACCGAGCTCCGCGCCGCCGTCGACGACACCGTCCAGGTCGGCGAGGTCATCGCCGTCATCGACCCCACCGGCGCCCCCACCGCCGCACCGGCCGCACCGGCCGCACCCGCCACACCGGCACCCGCCGCCACCACGGCCACCCCCGCCCCGACACCGGCCCCCGCCGCCCCCGCGCCGGCACCCACGACCCCTGCCACCCGGACCGCCGGCAGCCACGTCGGCGTCCTGACCTCGCCGGTGCTGCGGCGGCTCATCGCGTCCCGTGGCCTGACGCCGGCCTCGGTGCGCGGCTCCGGCCCCGGTGGTCGCATCACGCGGAGTGACGTGCTCGTGACGCCGGCCGGCTCCCGCTCGGCGGCGCTGCGCGGGACCACCGCCCCGGTGACCGCCGCCCGACGCGCCATCGCACATGCGATGACGGCATCCCTCACGACGACCGCGCAGCTGACTTCCGTCGTCGAGGCGGACGTGACCCGCCTGGTCCGGCTGCGCGACGCCCGCGCGAGGGCCTTCCGCGGCGCCGAGGGCTTCGACCTGACGCTCCTGCCGCTGATCGCGCAGGCCGTCTGCCGCACGCTCGTGGCCCATCCGGTCCTCAACGCCTCGATCGACACCGCTGCCGGGACCATCGCCTACCACGAGGACGTCAACCTCGGCATCGCCGTCGAGACCGACGGCGGTCTGCTCGTCCCGAACCTGCGGCGCGCGCAGGACCTCGACGTGACCGGGCTGGCCCGCGGCATCGCGGACCTGACCGCGCGAGCCCGCGCACGGAGCCTCAAGCCCGAGGAAGTGAGCGGCGGCACGTTCACGCTGACCGACACCGGGTCGCGGGGCACCCTCATCGACACCCCCATCCTCAACGCCCCTGAGGTCGGGAACCTCGCCGTCGGCGCCGTGGAGCGCCGCCCCGTCGTGCTGGACTCGGGCGACGCGATCGTCATCCGGTGGCGCTGCTACCTCGCGCTCACCTACGACCACCGCCTCGTCGACGGTGCGGACGCCGCCCGGGTCCTGACCGACCTCCGGGACCGCCTGGCGGACCCGGGGGATGCGGGGCTGCCGGCGTGACCCGACCGGATCGCGAGCTGCGCGCGGTGCCGGACGGGCCGCTCGCGCTCCTCGAGCTGGGCGTCGTGCCGTACCGCGAGGCGTGGGACCTGCAGCGGCATCTCGTCGCGGAGCGGAACGCGGAGCGCATCCCCGACACGCTCGTCCTGCTCGAGCACCCGCCGGTCTACACGCTCGGGCGGCGCGCCCGTCACGACCACGTCCTGCTGTCGGAGCGCGACCGCGCGACCGCGGGGATCGACCTCGTCGAGGTCGATCGCGGTGGCGACGTCACCTACCACGGTCCGGGCCAGCTGGTCGCCTACCCGGTGGTCCGCCTCGCCGGGCCGCGGACCGTCGTCGACTACGTGCGGACCCTCGAGAGCGCCGCCATCGCGGCGGCGGCCGCGCTCGGCGTCGCGGCCGAGCGGCGCGAGGGCCTCACCGGGGTCTGGGTCGGACGCGAGAAGCTGGTCGCCATCGGCGTCCGGGTCGCGGCCGGCGGGATCACCAGCCACGGCCTGGCGCTGAACGTCGCACCCGACCTCCGCCACTTCGGTGGAATCGTGCCGTGCGGGCTCGATGGTGAGGGCGTCTGCTCGCTCGCGACCCTGGGCCGTGACCCCGGCATGCCGGCCGCGCGTCGGGCGCTGGCCTCGGCGCTGGCCGCGGCCCTCGGCGCGGACCTCGTGCCGGCGGCCACCGCCGGGCTCCCCGCTACGGTGACCGCATGACCTCCGCCAGCGACGGCACCGTCGTCCCGCCGGGCGCCCGCACGCTGGCCGTCCTCAGCGAGGATCGGCGCCGGCGGGCCGGTGTCGTGCGCCCCACGATCGACACGTCGTTGCCCGACGGCCGCAAGCCGCCGTGGCTGAAGGTCCGTGCCGCCTCCGGCGAGAACCACCGGGACGTGTCGCGGCTGGTGCAGGACCTGGCGCTGAACACGGTCTGCCAGCAGGCGGCCTGCCCGAACATCGGTGAGTGCTGGGAGCTGCGGGAGGCGACGTTCCTCATCGGCGGCGAGGACTGCACCCGGCGCTGCGGCTTCTGTCAGATCCGGACCGGGCGTCCGCTCGGCCTCGACCGTGACGAACCCCGACGTGTCGCTGAGGCCGTCGAGCACCTCGGTCTGCGGTTCGCGGTGGTGACGATGGTCGCTCGCGACGACCTCGTGGACGGCGGCGCGTGGCTGGTCGCCGAGACCATCCGCGCCATCCGGGCGCGCACGCCCGACGTCGGGGTCGAGGTGCTCCCGAGCGACTTCGGTTACGGCCGGGATCACGAGGTCGGTGCTGCCGCGCTCGCGAAGGTCGTCGAGGCCCGGCCCGACGTCTTCGCGTTCAACCTCGAGACCACCCGCCGACTGTTCCCGGTCGTCCGGCCGGCGTTCGACTACGACCGCGGTCTCGAGTTCCTCGCGCTCGCGCGCCGGGAGTTCCCCCGCACGACGGCCGTGAAGTCCAACCTCATCGCGGGCATGGGCGAGACCGACGACGAGCTGCTCGAGTGCATGCACGACCTCCGTGCCGCCGGCGTCGACACCCTCACCATCGGGCAGTACCTGCAGCCGTCCGGTCAGCACCTGCGGCTCGACCGCTACGTGCCCCCCGAGACGTTCGCACGGCTGCGCCGGATCGGCGAGGACGAGCTCGGCTTCGCCCACGTGGAGGCAGGACCGCTCGTCCGATCCAGCTACCACGCCGGCCAGCAGGCGATCGATGCGGCCGCGTGGCGGCCGGCGCCGGGTCAGCCCGGGGGTCCCGCCGTCTGAGCCGCATCACCACCGGCTCCGGACGTGCCGAGCACGGAGCCCGGTGACGCCGAGCCGGGCTCGGGGCGGACCCAGATGGTGCGCTGCGGGAACGGGATCTCGATGCCCGCGGCGTCGAACTCGCGCTTGACCGCGCGGCGGAGCCGCCGGGCCGTCGCCCACTGCTCCCCCGGGCGGGTCCGAAGCAGCACGCGCAGGTCGACGCTCGAGTCGGCGAGGGCCTGGACGCCGAGCAGTTCGGGCGCCTCGAGGAGGACCTCCTGCTGCTCGGACTCGACCGCGAAGCGCTCGAGGATGCCGCGCACCAGCTGCTCGGCGCGGTCGACATCGACGTCGTAGGGCAGCCCGATGTCGACGACCGCCCGCGACCACTCCTGGGTCATGTTCCCGACCCGGGTGATGACACCGTTCGGGACGTGCCAGACGGTCCCGGCGAGGTCGCGCAGACGAGTGGTTCGCAGTCCGACCGCCTCGACGACACCGGTCGCCTCACCGACGTCGATCACGTCACCGACGCCGTACTGGTCCTCGAGCAGCATCGAGATGCCGGCGAGCAGGTCGCGCACCAGGTTCTGGGCGCCGAAACCAACCGCAACGCCGACGATCCCGGCGCCGGCGATCAGCGGAGCGAGGTCGATGCCGACCGTCCCGAGGGCCGTCAGCACCGCGAAGCCCCAGATGACCGTCCGGACCGCGCTGTCCGCCAGCGTGCCGAGCGCCGCGGCCCGCTGGGCCCGGCGGGCCGAGACGGCCGCGAGGGCCGCCTCGTCCGCGCCCATTTCGAGGAGCCTGAGACCGGACGCGTCGGTGGCCCGGACGACGAGCCGACGGATGGCACGACGCGCCAGTCGCGACGCCACGACGGCCAGGGCCAGCACGCTGACGACGACCAGCAACGGTTCGACGATCGCCGCAGCAAGCCGTGCCACGACGTCGCTGCCGGTCAGGCCGGCCAGCCAGTCCTCGAGGAGCCCCGGCGACGCCACGGTCACGACCCTTCCCTCGGTGCGGCCGGCACCGTAGCGAGACGGGCTGGGCGTACGCTCCGCGCCATGGCGACCGACCCCCTGCGCACGGTCCGCATGGCCGCCGGAACCGCTCTGGGCGTCGTGCTGATCGGTGCAGGTGCGGTGATGCTCGTCACGCCGGGGCCGGGGCTGCTGGCCATCGCGGCCGGCACCGCCGTGCTGTCACGGCACCACGCCGCCGTCGCCCGCCTGCGGGGACGCTGGGCCGACCGGCTGCGCGACCTGCGGGGCTGACCGGACCCGGGCGCGGCCGGCCTCCGAGGGCACCCCGTCGGGGCCGGCGAATGGCGTAACGCGGCGGAAACACGCGGGTCACGGGGCAGGTACACGTCCCGCCTACTGTCCGCCCCGCGTCTGCCCCGGCCGCGACCCCCCTCGGCCGGGCCCCGAGTGGTGCGGGGACCGCACCGGAAGGAGCACTCCCGTGGCATCGTCCGCGAAGGACGCCGTGGCGGCGATGAAGAAGGATGGCGTCGAGTTCCTCGACCTCCGCTTCGTCGACCTGCCGGGCCTCGTCCAGCACTTCTCCGTCCCGATCTCCAGCGTCGACGAGGGCGTGTTCGAGAACGGCCTCTACTTCGACGGCTCGTCGGTGCGCGGCTTCCAGGGCATCCAGGAGTCGGACATGCTCCTGATCCCTGACCTCTCGACGCTGCAGCAGGACCACTTCCGGGACCGGAAGACGATGATGGTCTACTGCCACGTCCACGACGCGGTCACCGGCGAGGCGTACTCGCGCGACCCGCGCAACATCGTGCGGAAGGCCGAGGCGTACCTCGCCTCGACCGGCATCGCCGACACGGTGTTCATGGGCCCCGAGGCCGAGTTCTTCATCTTCGACCAGATCAACTTCCGCAACGACCCCCACGAGTCGCTGATCGCGATCGACTCGGTCGAGGGTCCGTGGACCTCGGGCGAGGACGACGGGCACGGCAACCTCGGCTACAAGCCGCGGACCAAGCAGGGCTACTTCCCCGTCCCGCCGATGGACCACTACCAGGACCTGCGGTCCGAGATGTCGGTCATGCTCGAGCGGTTCGGGATGCAGGTCGAGGTCCAGCACCACGAGGTCGGCGCGCCCGGCCAGGCCGAGATCGACATCCGGTTCGACACGCTCGCGAAGGTCGCGGACAAGATGATGACGTTCAAGTACGTCATCAAGAACGTGGCCTTCGAGGCGGGGAAGACCGCCACCTTCATGCCGAAGCCGATGTTCGGTGACAACGGGTCCGGGATGCACACCCACCAGTCGCTGTGGAAGGGCGGGGAGCCGCTGTTCCACGACCCCAACGGGTACGGGCAGCTGTCGGACATGGCGCGGTGGTACATCGGCGGCCTGCTGAAGCACGCTCCGGCGCTGCTGGCCTTCACCAACCCGACGACGAACAGCTACCGCCGTCTGGTGCCGGGCTACGAGGCCCCGGTCAACCTGGTGTACTCGGCGCGGAACCGCTCGGCGGCGATCCGCATCCCGATCTCGGGCGACTCGCCGAAGGCGAAGCGCATCGAGTTCCGGGTGCCCGACCCCTCGAGCAACCCGTACCTCGCGTTCGCGGCCATGCTGATGGCCGGCCTCGACGGGGTGAAGAACCGCATCGAGCCGATGGACCCGGTCGACAAGGACATCTACGACCTGCCGCCGGAGGAGCTGCGCAACCTCCCCAGCGTCCCGCGGAGCCTCGAGGAGGCGCTCGGGAACCTGCAGGCCGACCACGAGTTCCTGCTCGAGGGCGGGGTGTTCACCGAGGACCTGATCGAGACGTGGATCTCCTACAAGATGGACCAGGAGGTCGCGCAGGTCGGGCTCCGGCCGCACCCGATGGAGTTCCAGCTGTACTACGACCTCTGATCCCGGTACGCGAGCGGGGGGCGGGCGCGCCGAGCGTCCGCCCCCCGCTCGCTTCCGAGGGGTCAGACGACATTCAGCTCGATCGCGCTGCCGCCGTTCGGCTTGATGGTGATGGACGATGCGCCACCGGTGTTGATGAAGTAGGCCCGGTTGGACGCGACCTCGACCACGACCGCAGTCACGGCAGGGTTCGTCAGGTCCGAGTACGTCGTCCCGCCGATGATGACGCGCTTCGGCGACTTCTCGACCCTGCACACCAGCGTCGATCCCACGTACGCCTCGAAGTACTCCCAGTTCGCTCCCCCGGTGAACCGGAGGAAGGCGCCGTCCTCCCCGTTGTAGGTGCCCCGCTGGGCCGTCGAGTCCCCGTCGCCCGAGACTGAGGGTTCCCCGGTCGGCGAGAAGGTGTCGGGCGGCGCGTCGATGCCGCCCAGTGGGGTCCCCTCGCCGAGGTCGCTGTAGCGGACTGTCGGCGCGGTGCGGCGGACCTCGAACTCGTAGCGGACGCCGTTCGTCAACCCGGTGATCGTGGTCCGACCTCCCGGCGTGGCGGTCGTCACACCGGACGCGCCGAGAGTCCACGGCCCGCTGCCTCCCGCGGGACGATGGAAGACGTCGTAGACGTAGCTCATGGGGTGTCCGTCCAGACGACCGTCACCGCGCTGTCGGAGGCAGAGGTGCCGGAGATCTCGAGCGACGCCGCGCCGGGATCGACCACGTCAGAGGCGGCCGCGGTCGCAGCGGGGAGCGCGAGGCTCGCGATGCCGACGAGCGGGACGGCGAGCGCATCGCGACGCAACATGTCGGCCACCCCGCACCGGTCGGTGGGACGAAGCTCGGCTTCGTCATAGCTCCAATCTAGCGTGACGGGGCACACTCCTCCCGAGGACCGGGTCGGCCGGCCGCCGGGCCGGGGGAGGGATCGCGTGACGGACCGCCTGACCGCCATGACGCTGAACCTCTGGAACACCCAGCGCTGGCCGGCCCGGGAGGCCCCGCTGCGGGCCCTCCTCGCCCGCTCCCCTGACCTCCTCTGCGTCCAGGAGCTCCGCCCGCCCGTGGCCGCGGTGATCGACGAGGCGCTCCCCCACCACCTCCGGGTCCGGGACCCCTTCCCGGGCTGGGAGCAGGAGGGGAACGTCTGGTGGGACGCCCGGCGGTTCGAGGCGCTCGAGCACGGCGCGGCCGACCACGGGGGGGTCGAGGAGCTGCGCCGACTGTTCTGGGTCCGGCTCCGGGACCTGCCGGGCGACCGTGTGCTGGTCGTCGCGACCGTCCACCTGACCTGGACCGGGGGCACGGACGAGCCTTCCACCGGCCACAGCCCACGACCGGCGCAGACCGCCGCGGTCGCCGCCGCGCTCGAGGCGATCGCCGGCGACGGACCGTGCCTCCTCATGGGCGACCTGAACGACCCGGTCGTCCCGGTCTGGGCGCTCCGCGACGCGGGGTTCACCGACGCCTGGGCCGCGCTCGGCGTCCAGCCACCGCCGACCTACCCGGCGTTCCCCGTCGACGGCACAGGCTCGCGCCGGTCGCCGCTGCTGCCCGCGTCGACCCTCGACTGGCAGTTCCACCGCGGCGACATCCGACCGGTCATGACCGAGGTCGTGGACCAGCCGTGGCGGGGCGTCGCGCCGTCGGACCATCGGCCGGTGATGACGCTCTACGAGCTGGACGCCGACCCGGGCCGCAGCGTCTAGCGTCCTCCCCGCCCGCTCCCGGCTCCGCGCGAGGAGGACCACGTGCCGTCCATCGACTACACCTACACCGACGAGGCGCCGGCGCTGGCCACCCACTCGCTGCTGCCGATCCTGCGCGCGTTCCTCGGCACCGCCGGCGTCGACGTCGAACTTCGGGACATCTCGTTGGCCGCCCGCGTGCTGGCCGCGTTCCCCGACCGCCTGTCGGCGGACCGCCGCGTCCCCGACGTGCTGGCCGAGCTCGGTGCGATGGCGCTGCGTCCCGAGGCCAACATCGTGAAGCTCCCGAACATCAGCGCCTCGGTGCCACAGCTGAAGGCCGCCATCGCCGAGCTCCAGGGGCTCGGCTTCGAGCTGCCGGCGTACCCCGACGACCCGGCCGACGACGCCGAGCGCGAGGTCCGCGCCCGGTACGACCGCGTCAAGGGCAGCGCGGTCAACCCGGTGCTGCGGCAGGGGAACTCGGACCGCCGGGCCCCGGGTTCCGTGAAGCGGTACGCGCGGAGCCACCCCCATCGGATGGGCGCGTGGGACGCAGACTCGCGCACGCGCGTCGCCACGATGACCGACGGGGACTTCCGCCACACCGAGCGGTCCGTCCGGATCGCCACCGCCACGACCGCCCGCATCGAGCTGCGGCGGACCGACGGCGGCGCCGAGGCCCTGCGGGACGGGGTCGAGCTGCCGGCCGGCGCCGTCGTCGACGCCGCCGTGATGCGGCGCGCCGACCTCGCCGCGTTCCTCGCGGCCCAGGTGGACGCGGCCCGGACCGAGGACCTGCTGCTCTCGGTCCACCTCAAGGCCACGATGATGAAGGTCAGCGACCCGATCCTGTTCGGGCACGCGATCCGCGCGGTGCTCGGCGACGTGCTCGAGGTCCACGCCGACGCGCTGGCCCGGTGCGGGGCGGACCCCGAGCAGGGGCTCGGCGCCTTGCTCGCCGCCGTCGCGACGCTGCCGGACGCACCGCGGGCCGAGGTCGAGGCCGCGATCGCCGACGCCCTGGCGCGGGGACCGCGGCTGGCGATGGTCGACTCGGACCGCGGCATCACCAACCTGCACGTGCCGAGCGACGTCATCATCGACGCCTCGATGCCGGCGATGATCCGGGAATCCGGCCGGATGTGGGGGCCCGACGGCGAGCTGCACGACACCGTCGCGGTCATCCCCGACTCGAGCTACGCCGCCGTGTACGCAGCGACCGTCGCGGACTGCCGCGCCAACGGTGCGTTCGACCCGACGACGATGGGGACCGTGCCGAACGTCGGCCTCATGGCCCAGGCCGCCGAGGAGTACGGGTCGCACGACACCACGTTCCGCGTGCCCGCGGCCGGGACGGTCCACGTCGTCGCGGCCGACGGGACCGAGCTGCTGTCCCACGAGGTCGCGGCCGGCGACCTGTGGCGCCTCTGCCGCACCCGCGAGGCCGCGGTGCGCGACTGGGTCCGCCTCGCCGTCGAGCGGGCCCGACTCAGCGGCATGCCCGTCGTGTTCTGGCTCGACGAGGACCGGGCCCACGACGCTCAGGTGATCGCCCTCCTCGAGGACGAGCTCGGGCGCCTCGACACGTCCGGGCTGGACCTGCGCACGCTCCCCGTCGAGGCCGCGACCAGGCACACGCTGGCCCGTGCGCGGGCCGGCCAGGACACGATCGCCGCGACCGGCAACGTGCTCCGCGACTACCTGACCGACCTGTTCCCCATCCTCGAGCTCGGCACCAGCGCGAAGATGCTGTCCATCGTGCCGCTGATGACCGGCGGGGCGATGTTCGAGACCGGGGCCGGCGGGTCGGCCCCGAAGCACGTCCAGCAGCTCGAGCGGGAGGGCCACCTGCGGTGGGACTCGCTCGGCGAGTACATGGCGATGGTCGTGTCGCTCGAGCACGTGGCGCGGACGGCCGACCTGCCGCGGGCGTCCGTGCTGGCCGCGGCGCTCGACCGGGCCGTCGAGACGGTGCTCTCCGAGGGCCGCTCGCCGTCGCGCCGCGTCGGCGAGCTGGACACGCGCGGCTCGCACGCCTCGCTGGCCGTGTTCTGGGCCCGGGAGCTGGCCGGCCAGACCGAGGATCCGGACCTCGCGGCACGGTTCGCACCGCTCGCCGAGGCGATGGACGCGGCCGAGCCGGCGATCCTGGCCGAGCTCGCGGCTGCGCAGGGCGCGCCCGTCGACCTCGGTGGGTACTACCGGCCCGACCCGGCCCGCGCCGATGCCGTGATGCGGCCCTCGCCGACGCTCAACGCGCTCATCGACCGGATCGCCGGCTGACCGCAGGTCCCGACGGCGCGGCGTCGACGGCCGACGCAGTCTCGGCCTCGGCGGTCTCGAGCGCGGTGCCGAGCTCCTCCCAGCGCCGCATCAGCCCCGCGGCGGCGTCCTTCGCCACCCCGTGGGCCGCGACCGCGACCGCGACGGCGTCGGGGTCGGCGTAGAGGTCGGGGTCGGCGAGGCGACGGGTCAGCTCGGCGACCTCGGACTCGGCCGCGGCCAGCTCGGCCTCGACCTTCGCGAGCTCCCGACGCAGCGGCGCCAGCCCGTCCCCGGCCGGCCGTGAGCCGCCGCGGCCGCCGCCCGCAGTGGACCCCCCACCGCCACCGCGTCGCCGGACGGGCGCCACGACCGGCTCCGGCCCTCGGACCGCGGGCGCACGACGGGCCTCGAGCTCGAGCCAGGTGCCGTCGAACCAGACCGCGCCGCCGTCGCGGACCTCGACGACCGCGTCGGCGACCGCACGCACGACGTGCCGGTCGTGGGTCACGAGCACGACGGTCCCGCCCCAGGCCACCAGCGCGTCCTCGAGCACGTCGCGGGACGCCATGTCGAGGTGGTTGGTCGGCTCGTCGAGGAGCAGCAGGTTCGCCGGCGAGACCATCGCCTGCGCGAGCGCGAGACGCATCCGCTCGCCGCCGCTGAGCACCCCGACGCGGCGCTCGGCGAGGTCGCCGGGGAACCCGAACGCGGCCAGCGTCGAGCGGGCGTCGGCCCGGCCGGCGCGCTCCCCGAGCGCGCCCCGGAACTCCTCGAGGGCGGTCCGGCCGGGGTCCTGGCCGTCGGCGGCGTGCTGGTCGACGAACGCGGCCGTCACCGCGGCTCCGAGGCGGACCTCGCCGGCCTGCGCGCCGAGGCGGCCACCGAGCAGCCGCAGCAACGTCGACTTCCCCGCGCCGTTCGGACCGACCAGCGCGACCTTCCGCCCCCGCTCGATCACCAGGTCGACGCCGTCGAGGATCGTCCGCTCGCCGTAGGCGAACGTGACCCCTGCGAGCTCCGCCACGGTCCGGCCGGCCCGGGCCGGCTCGGGGAAGCCGAACCGGACGCGGAGCGCCCGCGCCTCGGGCACCTCGACGCGCTCGACCCTCTCGAGGGCCTTGATCCGCGACTGGACCTGCCGGGCCTTCGTCGCCTTGTAGCGGAAGCGCTCGATGAACCGCTCCTGCTCGGCGAGCACACGGTCCTGCTGGGCGCGGGCGGCGCGCAGCCGCTCGAGCCGCTCCTCGCGCTGGGCGAGGAACGCCGCGAACCCGCCCTCCTCCCCCGGCCGGCGGACGTCGTAGACGGTGACCGTGCCCGCCGCGACGTCGGCGACCCGCTGCGCGACGGCGTCGACGAGGTCGCGGTCGTGGGTCACGACCAGCAGGCCGCCGCGCAGCGTCGCGAGCGTCGCCTCGAGCCACCGGATGCTCTCGAGGTCGAGGTGGTTCGTCGGCTCGTCGAGGACCAGCAGGTCGGGGTCGCTCACGAGCAGCCGCGCCAGCGCCGCTCGGACGCGCCACCCGCCCGACAGCTCGGTCGGGTCCCGGTCCTCGTCGCCCGGCGCGAACCCGAGGCCGGCGAGGATGCGCGCCACCTCGGCGTCCAGCGCGTCACCGCCGAGCTGCCCGTACCGCTCGCGCGCGTCGGCGTACCGGCCGGCCAGCGCCAGCGCCTCGTCCTCGTCAGCCGACTCCAGCCGCGCCTCGAGATCGGCGAGCTCGCGCTCGAGGGCGACCAGCTCGGTCGCGCCGTCGCGGACCAGCGCACCGAGCGTCGGGAAGCGTCCCGCGAGGTCGGCCGCGTCCTGCGCCAGCCATCCGAGCCGCAGGTCCCGGGGGCGGTGGACGTCGCCGGCGGAGGGCTGCCGCTCACCGACCAGCGTGCGCAGCAGCGTGGTCTTCCCGGTGCCGTTGCCACCGACGATCGCGATGCGCTCGCCGACGCCGACGGAGAGGTCGACGTCGCGCAGCAGCGTCCGGCCGCCGACCTCGACGGCCACCCCCGAGGCGCGGAGCGCGCTCAGAGGTCCGACTCGTCGAGCCGCGCCGGCGCCGCGGTCCGCGTCCGCTTCAGCTCGAAGAACCCGTCGGTCGCGACCATCGCGAGGAACCCGTCCCAGAGGCGGAGCGAGGCCTCGGCGTCGGGCAGCTCGGTGATGACGGGTCCGAACAGCCCGACCTCGACGCCCGGCCGCGCCGGGTGCTCGACGGCGATGATCGGGGTGCCGACGTCGTCGCCGACGAGCTTGAGCCCCTCGGCCATCGCCGCCGCGATCGCTGCGTCCCAGGCGTCGTCATCCGCCGCGGCGGCCAGAGCCCGATCGAGCCCCGCGGACGCCAGCGCCTCGGCCGCGTCGACCCGGGCCTCGCCCCGGACGTGGAGCCGGCGGCCGTACTCGGTGTAGAGGTCGCCGATGCGGGCGGCGTGCCCGGCGGCCCGGACAGCCTCCATGACCCGGAGCAGCCCGTGGCCCGCGACCATGGCCTCGTGGAAGGGGTCCTCGGGGGTCGAGGCGTTCTTGACCATCAGGCTGATCGGGAGGAGCTCGATCCGGAGGTCCCGCAGGGCCGCGACCCGGACCAGCCACCGCGAGGTCATCCAGCAGAACGGGCAGACCGGGTCGACCCAGAGTCGGACCAGCACGGGCTCCCCGTCCGTCGCGGACCCCGATGCTACGGTCGCGCGACAACCGAACAGTGGCCGTCGACGTCGGACGGGAGAGCGCGGGGACGCGCGGCACACCGCCGCTGGCCCCGCCGCCGAAGGAGCAACCCCTCCCGGGAACCTCTCAGGCACCCGCACCGTCCGGACGAGGCATCTCTGGAGAGCGCCCCCACGGGCGCGCCGACGGGGCAAACCGGTTCCGAGCCGGTGAAACTCTCAGGCCCGCCACGCGCGGGACGACAGAGCGGGGGGATCCGGGCACCGCGCGCGCGGTGCCGGAGGGGACCCCGCCATGACCTCCGTGCCGTTCGCCGACCGCCACATCGGTCCCGACGCCGCCGCCGTCGCCACGATGCTCGCGACCGTCGGCCAGCCGTCGCTCGACGCCCTCGTCGCGGCCGCCGTGCCCGACGCGATCCGGGACGAGCGGCCCCTCGACCTGCCGGCGGCCCTCGACGAGCCCGGCGTCACGGCGGCGCTGCGCGAGCTCGCCGGTCGCAACCGCCCCGGCGTCGCCATGATCGGCGACGGCTACCACGGCACGGTCACGCCCGCGGTGCTGCGCCGCGACGTCCTCGAGTCCCCCGCCTGGTACACGGCCTACACGCCGTACCAGCCCGAGATAAGCCAGGGCCGGCTCGAGGCGCTCCTCAACTTCCAGACGCTCGTCGCCGAGCTGGCCGGCCTGCCCGTCGCGAACGCGTCGCTGCTGGACGAGGCGACGGCGGTCGCCGAGGCGGTCACGCTGATGCGCCGCGCCTCGCGGGCCGCGTCGGACCGGGTGGTGGTCGATGCCGAGGTGCTGCCGCAGACGCTGGCGGTGCTGCGGACGCGGTGCGCGCCGCTCGGCCTCGCGGTCGAGGTCGCCGACCTGACCGACGGACTGCCGGACGGCGACCTGCTGGGTCTGGTGCTGCAGTCGCCCGGTCGCTCGGGGGTCGTGCGGGACCTCGCGCCGCTCGCGGCCGCCGCGCGGGACCGCGGCGGGATGGTCACCGTCGCGGCGGACCCGCTGTCGCTGGTGCTGCTCGACCCGCCGGGCCGGTGGGGAGCTGACGTCGTCGTCGGGTCGGCCCAGCGCCTCGGGGTGCCGATGTGGGGCGGCGGACCCCACGCCGCGTTCATGGCCGTCCGTGCGGGCCTCGAGCGGCTGCTGCCCGGACGCCTGGTCGGGACCTCGGTCGACGCCGACGGCGCGCCCGCCCACCGCCTCGCGCTGCAGACGCGCGAGCAGCACATCCGGCGCGAACGGGCGACGTCCAACATCTGCACCGCCCAGGTGCTGCTGGCCGTCGTGGCCGGGCTGTACGCGGTCTGGCACGGCCCGGAGGGCCTGCGCCGCATCGCGCTCCGCGCCCACGGCCACGCCCGGACCCTCGTCGCGGCCGCGGCAGCGCAGGGCGTCCCCGCCGTCCACGCCGCGTTCCTCGACACGGTGACGCTCCGCGTCCCGGGCCGGGCCGACGCGGTGGTGGCGGCCGCCGACGCCCGCGACCTGCTGCTGGGCCGCGTCGACGCCGACCACGTCCGCGTCGCCTGCGACGAGGTCACGACCCGGGCGCACCTGATCGGCGTGCTCGAGGCGCTCGGGGTGCCGGACGCGGTGGCCGCCGAGGCGGCCGGCCGCGCGGCCGCGCTGGGCGCACCCGACGCCGAGGGACCGGACGCGCCCGCCGTCCCGGCGCACCTGCACCGGACCGGGACGCTGCTGCCCCACGAGGTCTTCCACGCCCACCGCAGCGAGACCGCGCTGCGGCGCTACCTCCGGCGGCTCGCCGACCGCGACTACGCGCTGGACCGCGGGATGATCCCGCTCGGGTCCTGCACGATGAAGCTGAACGCGGCCGTCGAGATGGAGCCCGTCTCCTGGCCGGCCCTCGCGGACCTCCACCCCTTCGCGCCCGCCGAGCGGATGGCGGGGACGACGGCGCTGGTCGACGACCTCGAGCGGTGGCTCTCGGAGGTCACCGGGTACGCCGCCGTCTCGCTGCAGCCGAACGCCGGCTCCCAGGGCGAGTTCGCCGGACTGCTCGCGATCGCCGCGTACCACCGCTCGCGGGGCGACGCGCAGCGCGACGTCTGCCTCATCCCCTCCTCGGCCCACGGCACGAACGCGGCCAGCGCGGTGATGGCCGGCATGCGGGTCGTCGTCGGCGGCGCCGACGACGAGGGGTCGGTCGACCTCGAGGACCTCCGGGCCCGCATCGCCGAGCACGGCGACCGCCTCGCGGCGATCATGGTCACCTACCCATCGACGCACGGCGTCTTCGAGGCGGGGATCACCGAGGTCTGCCGACTCGTCCACGACGCCGGCGGCCAGGTCTACGTCGACGGCGCGAACCTCAACGCACTGCTCGGCGTCGCGCCGCCCGGGCGGTTCGGGGCCGACGTCTCGCACCTGAACCTGCACAAGACGTTCTGCATCCCCCACGGCGGCGGCGGACCCGGCGTCGGTCCCGTCGCGGTCGCGGCCCACCTGGCACCGTTCCTTCCGACGCACCCGACGCACCCCGACCCGGCCCGGCGCGAGGGGCCGGTCGGCCCGGTCTCGGCCGCCCCGTACGGCTCGGCCGGCATCCTCGCGATCCCGTGGGCGTACGTCCGCCTGATGGGCCCCGACGGGCTGGCACGTGCGACCCGGACGGCCCTGCTGGCCGCGAACCACGTCGCGGCCCGGCTGCGGGGGGCCTTCCCGGTGCTGTACAGCGGTCCCGGCGGCCTCGTCGCCCACGAGTGCATCGTCGACGTGCGGCCGATCGCGGCGGCGACCGGCATCACCGCCGAGGACGTCGCGAAGCGCCTCATCGACCACGGCTTCCACGCCCCGACGCTGAGCTTCCCCGTCGCGGGCACGCTGATGATCGAGCCGACCGAGTCGGAGGACCTGCCCGAGCTCGAGCGGTTCGTCGCGGCGATGCTCGCGATACGCGCCGAGATCGCCCGCGTCGAGGACGGGACCTGGCCGGCGGACGACAACCCGCTCGTGAACGCGCCGCACACGGCGGCGATGCTGACGCGGGACTGGCCGCACCCCTACGACCGCGAGCTGGCGGTCCATCCCTCGGCGCACGTCCGGGCCGCGAAGTACTGGCCGCCGGTGCGGCGCATCGACGGCGTCCGCGGCGACCGCAACCTCGTCTGCTCCTGCCCGCCGCCCGAGGCCTTCGCCGCGGACACGACGGACGCGGCGGACGCCAGGATCGCGGTCGGGGTCCCGCCGTCGGCGGGTGCGGACGCGCTGGTCGCGGTCGCGCCGTGACGCAGGCGCTGCGCCGCACTCCCCTCGCCGAGCGGCACCTGGCGCTCGGCGCGGCGCTCTGCCCGTTCGCCGGGTGGGAGATGCCGCTGCGCTACGGCAGCGACCTCGCCGAGCACCGCGCCGTGCGGACCGCGGCCGGCCTGTTCGACGTCGCCCACATGGGACAGTCGGAGCTGCGCGGGCCGGACGCCGCGCGCGCGCTCGAGCGCGTGCTCGTCTCGCGGGTCGCGACCCTCGCCCCCGGCCGGGCCCGCTACACGATGTGCTGCGACGCCGAC
Organism: Actinomycetota bacterium; assembly: GCA_041163265.1. Classification (GTDB taxonomy): domain Bacteria; phylum Actinomycetota; class Nitriliruptoria; order Nitriliruptorales; family Nitriliruptoraceae; genus CSBr16-57R1. The sequence goes on along the minus strand of JBEARL010000001.1, from coordinate 73,368 downwards.
GGCACGGTGGTCGACGACCTCATCGTCGCGCGCCTGCCGGAGGACGACGGGTACTGGATCGTCGCGAACGCGGCCAACGCGGCCGAGGTCGCGGCACGGCTCGATGGGGCGACCGCGGACCTCGACGCCGACCACGTGCCCGCGCCCGAGCGGGCGCTCCTGGCCCTGCAGGGTCCCCGCGCCGCCGACGTCCTGGCGGCGCTGGACGCGACCGGGGCCGCGCCGCTCCTCGCGCTCCGTCCCTTCGGTGCCGCGCGCACGACGCTCGACGGCGTCGCGGTCCTGGCCTCGCGCACGGGGTACACCGGCGAGGACGGCTTCGAGCTGGCCTGCGACGCCGCCGACGCGGGGGCGCTGTGGGACCGCCTCCTCGCCGTCGGCGGGCCGCTGGGACTGCTCCCCTGCGGGCTGGCCGCGCGGGACAGCCTGCGACTCGAGGCCGGCCTGCCGCTGCACGGCAGCGAGCTCGGCGGCGACCTCGGTCCCTTCGAGACGGGGTTCGCCCGGATCGTGCAGCTCGACGACCGCGACGAGCTGGTCGGCCGCGACGCGCTGGCGCGGCGACGCGACGCCGGCCCGTCCCGCCGCGTCGTCGGACTGGTCGCCGAGGGTCGGCGCGGACCGCGCCGCGGCGCCGTCGTGCGGACCCCCGAGGGGACCGAGGTCGGCACCGTCACCTCCGGCGCCCCGTCGCCGACCCTCGGCGTCCCGATCGCCCTCGCCGCGGTCGCCGCCGACCGCGCCACGGTCGGGACGGTGCTGGTCGCCGACGTCCGTGGCGTCGACGTGCCGGTCCGCGTCGTGGACCTACCCTTCGTCCGGCGCGGCTGAGCGCCGCCGAGCATCGGAGCCGACGTGGACGTCCCCGCCGACCGCCGCTACACGGCCGAGCACGAGTGGATCGACGCCGGCGACCCGGCGACCGTCGGGGTCACGGCCCACGCCGCCCAGCAGCTCGGCGACGTCGTGTTCGTCGCGCTGCCCGAGGTGGGCCGCGTCCTCGCCGCCGGCGAGGTGTTCGGCGAGATCGAGTCGACGAAGTCCGTGAGCGACCTCTTCGCACCGGCCGCCGGCGAGGTCGTCGCGGTCAACGACGCCCTGACCGACGACCCCGGCGCCGTGAACGCGGACCCCTACGGCGCGGGCTGGCTGGTCCGCCTGCGGGTCTCCGAGCCAGGGTCGACCATGGACGCCGAGGCGTACCGGACCCTCGTCGGGTGATGCGGCCCGGCCACCGGCGGCGGGCGGTCGCGGCGGCGCTGGCCGTGGTGGCCGCCGCGGTCGGCTGCGGACCGGCCGAGGCCCCCCCGGCCGCCGACCTGCCCGTGGCGCCGGCCCCCGCACCCGCATCGCCCTCCGACACCGCCGATCCCGGGCCGGCGGGACCCCACGCGGACGGGGCCGCGGGCCCCGTCGCCGGCGCGGACGTCCCCGTCCCGACCCTCGCCCTCGAGCTCGTCGCACGCCTCGACGCACCGATCGACGCGGTGGTGACGCCCGACGGGACCCTGCTCGTCGCCGAGCGCGCGGGGCGCGTCCTCGTCGTCGATCCGTCGGCGGACGGTCCCGCGGCGGGGACCGTCGTCGTCGACGTCTCGGAGCGGACGACGACCGACGGCGAGCGCGGCCTCCTCGCGCTGACCGTCAGCCCCGACGGCCGCGAACTGGTCCTGTCGCTGACCGACGAGGACGGCGACACCCGCGTCGAGGCCCACCCGCTCGACGGCGCCCGCGTGATCGGTCCGCCACGCGTCCTGTACGCGCTCGCGCAGCCGTACGCGAACCACAACGGCGGCGACGTCGCCTTCGCGCCCGACGGCACCCTGCTGGTCGCGCTCGGCGACGGTGGCGGCGGCGGCGACCCCCTCGGCGCCGGACAGGACCCGACGACCCCGCTCGGCTCGCTGCTGCGGCTCGACGTCGGCGGTGGCGGGGTGCGGGTCCCGGCCGACAACCCGTTCGTCGGCGTCGACGGCGCGGCCCCCGAGATCCTCGCCGTCGGGCTGCGCAACCCGTGGCGCTTCCACGTCGACCTCCCGACGCGCGCGGTCTGGATCGCCGACGTCGGGCAGGGCGACGTCGAGGAGGTGAACCGCGTTCCCTGGGACGAGCTGCGCGGGGCGAACCTCGGTTGGCCCCTGCGGGAGGGCGACGCGCCGTACGAGGGGGATCCGCCGCCGGGGCACGTCGCTCCCGTCCACACCTACCGCCACGGTCCCGGCTGCTCGGTGACCGGTGGCGTCGTCGCGCGCGACCCGGCGCTGCCGGCCCTGGCCGGCGCCTACCTGTTCAGTGACTTCTGCGACGGCACCGTGCGGGCGCTCCGCCCCGCGGCCGACGGCACGTGGGTCGCGGTCGATCTCGGCGTCGCCGGCGACCGGGTGGTCGGGTTCGCGACGGACGCGTCGGGACGGATCCTGGTGCTGGACCTCGACGGTCGCGTCCTCAGGCTCGTCCCGGCCTGAGCGCCCGCCACCCCGCCACGGCGAGCCCGACGAGGGACAGCGCGAGCAGTGCCCACTTCCCGACCGCCGATACGACGGTGACGGCCCCGGTGGCCGTCGTCGGTGCGGCCAGCAGCGCCACGGCCATCGCCGCGTTCTCGACCTGGTCCAGGACGGCGGCCGCCACGCCGGCCCGGCCCGCGCGGGCCGCGAGGACGGCGACCGGGGTCCCGGCGGCCCGTCCGAGGGCGAGTGCCGTCCCGGCCGACCACGTCGCGGTCCCGTACGCGAGCGGCAGCAGCAGGTCGAGGGCGTGGGCCCGCAGGGCGGCCGTGCGCAGCGGCCCGTCCCATGACGCGATGACCGCCGCTGCATCCATCGGGTCGACCACGCCCTGCAGCGTGACGAGGCCGACCGGGGCCGCCGCCGTGACGAGGTCCGCGCCGACCAGCTGGATCGCGACCATCAGCGCGACCGCGACGGCCGTGGCCGCCCGGGCGCGCCGCGCCGCCGTCGCGCTCACCCGGCCGACCCCGGCGCGGGGCGGCGCGTGACCCACCGGAGCCACCCCCCGGCCATCCCCGCGAGGACGACGGCCGCGCCGGCGAGCCCCGCCACCGGGTCGCCCCCGGGCCCGACGCCGAGCGCCGCGTCCAGCGAGACGGCCCCCGGCCCGGCCACCGCGACCGCGACCGCGACGACGACGAGGTAGCCGTTCAGCTCCCAGCCCTTCGCGGCCGACCAGAACCCGTTCTCGGCGTCGTTCACCAGGGCGGCGGTCGTCATCGTGCCGGCGACGCCGGCCGCGGCCAGCGGCGTCAGCAGCCCCGCCGCGAGACCGAGCCCGCCGAGCAGCTCCGCCGCCCCGGCGAGCACCGCCGCCGCGCGCCCGTCCCCGAACCCGAGCGACGCGAAGTAGGCGGCCGTGCCGCGCGGACCCCCGCCGCCGAACCACCCGAACAGCTTCTGGGCCCCGTGCAGCGCGAACGGCAGGCCCACGCCGAGGCGCAGCACCAGCAGGCCGAGGTCGACGGCGGTGGCGTCCATGCGGCGAGGCTAGGCCCGGACCGGCGCACCCGACCCGGATCCGCGCGGTCGGGTGCGCAGCACCTCCGCGGTCAGGACGTCGACCACCACGTCCGCCGCCGCGTCGAGCTCGGGGACCGCGTGGGCGCGCCGCACGGCGACCGTCCAGGCGCCGGCGGCCCTGGCGCTGGCCGCACCGACCGGGGTGTCCTCGACGGCGCTCGCCGCGGCCGGCGGGATCCCGAGCCGGCGCAGCGCCTCGAGGTACGGGGCCGGGTCGGGCTTGTGGCGGTCGACGTCCTCCGCGGCCACGACCGCCGCCACGAGCCCCTCGAGCCCCCCGGCGGCCAGGACGCGCGCGGCGTGCTCTCGGGTCGAGGACGTCGCGATGCCGACGGCGACGCCGTCGGCGGCGAGGGCGCGCACCGCCCCCACCGCGTCCTCGTGGAGGCACAGGTCGGCCTCGACGAGGGCGAGGAACGACGCCCGGACCTCGGCCCGGAACGCATCGGGGTCCCCGACGTCGACGCGGGCGGCGAAGTGGGCGAGGTTCGCCGCGACGGGCCGCCCCACCAGCGCCGCGAAGTCGGCCGGGGTCGCGGCGTACCCCCGTCGGGCGAGGACCTCCGTCCAGGCGAGGTCCGAGAGCCGCTCGGTGTCGGCGAGGGTCCCGTCGAGGTCGAACACGACGGCGCGGACCGCGACGCGTCCCGGCCCGCTCATGCGCCGATCCCGAACAGGACGCGCTCGGTCACGCGGCGGACGTGGCGGGCATGGCCGAGCCACTCGGCCTCGAGCTCGCGGCGGCCGCCGCGACCGAACCCGAGCGCCCGCGCGAGCCGCTCGAGGCGCTCACCGCCGTCGGGCAGCACGTCCGCGTCGCGGTGGCGCAGCAGCGCGCCCCGGTCCCGGATCGCGACCGCGAGCCGCAGCCCGTCGCGCAGGCGCGCCGCGTCCTCCACCGCGAGCAGCCCCGCATCCTCGAGCGCGTCCAGCGCCGCGTGCGTCGACGGCGTGCGCAGCGCCGGGACCGCGGCGCCGTGCCGCAGCTGCAGCAGCTGGACCGTCCACTCGACGTCCGAGATGCCGCCGGGCCCGAGCTTCACGTGCCGCTCGGGGTCGACGCGGGCCGGGATCCGCTCGCGCTCGATGCGGGCCTTCATCCGGCGCATCGCGACGACGCGGTCCTCGTCGAGTTCCGCCGGGACGGCTCGGTCGGCGGCCTCGGCGAGGAACCGCGCGGCGAGGTCCCGGTCGCCCGCGACCGGTCGGGTGCGCAGGAGCGCCTGCAGCTCCCAGGGCTCGGCCCACCGGTCCCAGTAGGCGAGGAAGCCGTCGAGCGACCGCGACAGCGGACCGCTGCGGCCCTCGGGGCGCAGGTCGGCATCGACCTCGAACGCGGTCCCGTCCGGCGTGATGGCCGAGAGCGACCGCATCACGTCGGCGGCGACCGCGACCGCGATGCGGTTCGCGACGTCCGGGTCCGCGCCCTCGACGGGGCGGTGGACGAACAGCACGTCGAGGTCGGACGCGTAGCTGAGCTCGCGTCCGGCCAGCGTGCCCATCCCGATGACGGCGACGTCGACCGGCAGCTCGTCGGGCGACGCGAGCCCCTCGGTCGCGGCGTGCGCCCGGAGGACCCCCCGGAGCGCGGCGACGAGGCAGGCGTCGGCGATCGCCGCCAGCTCGGCGCCGGGGCCGGGACCGCGCTCGCGCGTCCCCGGTCGGGCCTCGGCGTCGCGGGCGACGTCGCGGAGCACGACGCGGAGCAGCTCCTGCTGCTTGAACCGCCGCAGCGCGGCGTCGGTGTCCTGCCAGTGCAGGCGACCGACCGCGGCCCGCGCCACCTCGACGGGATCGCGCGGCGCGGCCAGCGCCGCAGGATCCGCGAGCCAGTCGGCCCCCTGCGGCTGGGCGACGAGCAGCTCGCCGGCGGCCCGGCTGGTCCCGAGCGCCCGGCCGAGCAGCTCGGCGGCGGCCGGCTGGTCCCGGAGGTGGCGCAGCAGCGGGCTGCCCTCGCGCTGGCTCTCGACGAGGTCGCGCAGCGCCAGGAGCCCCCCGTCGGGATCGGCCGTCGGCTCGAGCGCGCGCAGGACCGCCGGCAGCACCGCGCGCACGGTCACCGCCCGGCGCGTGACCCCGCCGGTGATCGCCCGCACCGAGCGCAGCGCCGCGGCGCCGTCGCGGAACCCGAGGGCCGCGAGCCGCTCGGCCGCGGCCGCCTCCCCCATCGCCGCCACGGCGCCGGGCAGGCTGACCGCCGCGGTCGACGCGGGCACGTCGGCGATGCGCTCGAGCAGCGGGCGGTAGAAGATGCGGGCGTGCAGGTCCCGGACCCGGGCCTGGGCCCGCCCGAGCTCGGCGAGCAGGCGCTCGTGCGGCGCGCCGTCGGCGCTGCCGCGCAGCCCGAGCGCGCGTGCGATGCGGTCCTGCGCGGCGGGGTCCGCCGGGACCGTGTGGGTCCGCCGCTCGTTGGCGAGCTGGAGGGCGTGCTCGACGCGCCGCAGGGTCCGGTAGGTCGCGGCGAGGACCTCGGCGTCCTCCTCGTCGACGTACCCGCCGGCGGCCAGCGCCGCGAGCGCCGGCAGCGTGCCGGCCGAGCGCAGGCTGGGATCGGCCCGGCCGTGGACCAGCTGCAGCAGCTGCACCGTGAACTCGACGTCACGGATCCCGCCCGGGCCGAGCTTCAGCTGCCGCGCCCCGTCGCGCACGACGTCCGGCCGGCCCTCGATGCGGGCCTTCATCGCCCGCACCTCGGCGACCACGTCGGGGTCCAGCCGCTCGGGCCAGAGGAACGGCTCGGCGGCGGACAGCAGCTCGGCACCGAGCGCGGCGTCCCCGGCGACCGGACGCGCCTTCAGGAGGGCCTGGAACTCCCAGGTCCGGGCCCACCGCCCCCAGTACGCGACGAACCCCTCGACCGTCCGGCTCAGCGCTCCGGCGCGGCCCTCGGGCCGGAGCGTCGGATCGACCTCGTAGGCCCGCCCCATCGTCGTCGAGGCGTTGAGCAGCTCGAGGAGCCGGGCGCAGACCCGTCGGGCCTCCTCGTCGGCGGCGGCCGGATCCGCACCGTCGACCGGGGCGTGCACGAACATGACGTCGACGTCCGAGACGTAGTTCAGCTCGCGGCCACCGAGCTTCCCCATGCCGATCACGGCGATGCGGGACGCCGGTCTCGCGCCACCGAGGTCGGCGTGGACCGCCGCGAGCGTGCCGGAGAGCACGCCCTCGGCGAGGTCCGCGAGCTCGGCGGCGACCCGCGCCACGTCGGCGGCCCCGGTCAGGTCCCGCGCGGCGATGTCGGCCGTCGCCCGGCGCCGGATCGAGGCGATGCCCGCGGCCTGCGCCTCGGTCCCGGCCCCGGTGGCGGACCGGACCGCGGCCTCGACCCCGGCCGCGATCGTCGGGACGTCGACGGGCTCGAGGTCGGCCAGCGCGAGGACCGCGTCGGTCGCCCTCCCGAGGAGGTCGCCGAGCGGCCGTGACGCACCCGCGACGGCGACCACGCGGGCCGACCAGTCGACGTCGGAACGGACCCGGTCCGCGAGGGCCGGGTCGGCGGCCGCGAGTCCCGCCAGCACGGCGGCCGCCGCGGCGGGGTCGGCGCTCTCCGAGAGCCGCACGAGCAGGTCCCCGTCGGCGATCGCCTCGTCGGCGACCGACGCGGCCGTCGCGTCGCCGCGCAGGACGCCCGCCGCCGCGAGGTCCTCGACGACCCGAGGACCTTCGAGGCCGAGGCGGGCCAGCCGGACCCCGAGCGACTCGCGGCGGGCGCTCATGCCGTCGGGGTCACAGCAGGGGCAGGTAGCGGTCGATCTCGAAGCGCGTGACGTGGGCCGTGTACTCGCTCCACTCGCGGCGCTTGTTGGCGACGAGGTGGCGGAACAGGTGCTCGCCGAGCGTCTCGGCGACGAGGTCGGAGGACTCCATCAGCTCGATCGCCTCGCCGAGGTCGGCGGGGAGGCGCTCCATGCCGTTCGCGGCCCGCTCGGCCGCCGACAGCTCGAAGGTGTTGTCGCCCGACTCGGGCGGCAGCTCGAGGCCGCGTTCGATGCCGTCCAGCCCGGCGGCGAGGATGCAGGCCAGCGCGAGGTACGGGTTGCAGGCCGGGTCGGGCGCGCGGTACTCGACGCGGGTCGAGCCGGCCTTGTCCGGCTTGTACATGGGGATCCGGACGAGGGCGCTGCGGTTCGCGCGGCCCCAGGACACGAACACGGGCGCCTCGCCCGAGGGCAGCGGCCCGGCCGTGTACGGCGTCAGGCGCTTGTAGGAGTTGACCCACTGGTTGGTCACGCCGCTGATGGCCCGCGCGTGCGCGAGCAGTCCCGCCGTGAACGCCCGCGCCGTCGCGGAGAGGCGGTAGGGGTCGGCCGGGTCGTAGAAGGCGTTGCTGTCCCCCTCGAACAGCGAGAGGTGGAGGTGCATCGCGTTGCCCGGGTGCTCGGTCATCGGCTTCGGCATGAACGAGGCGTGGAGGCCGCGCTGGAGCGCCGTCTCCTTCAGGACGAGCCGGAACGTCATGATGTTGTCGGCCATCGTGAGCGCGTCGGCGTACCGCAGGTCGATCTCGTGCTGCGACGGCCCGACCTCGTGGTGCGAGAACTCGACGGAGATGCCCATCTGCTCGAGCGTCATGATCGCCTGCCGCCGCAGGTCCTGCTGGACGTCGAGCGGCGTCATGTCGAAGTACCCGCCGCGGTCGAGCGGCCGCGGCTCGTCACTGGCCTCGAAGAGGAAGAACTCCATCTCGGGGTGGACGTAGAAGGTGAACCCGAGGTCCGCCGCGCGGCGCAGCTGGCGTCGCAGCACCTGCCGCGGGTCGGCGGCGAACGGCTGGCCGTCGGGGGTGACCAGGTCGCAGAACATGCGGGCGACGCCCTGGGCCTCGGGTCGCCAGGGCAGGATCTGGAACGTCGACGCGTCCGGGACGGCCAGCATGTCGGCCTCCTGGACGCGGGCGAACCCGTCGATGGCCGACCCGTCGAACCCGATGCCCTCGGTGAAGGCGTTCTCGAGCTCGGCGGCGGTGATCGAGACGCTCTTGAGGAACCCGAGCACGTCGGTGAACCAGAGGCGGATGAAGCGGATGTCCCGCTCCTCGACCGTCCGGAGCACGTACTCCTGCTGCCGGTCCATGCGGTGTCCTCCGCTCGAGAGGCGGAGCCTACTTCCGGGCGTGCGACGGGGCCGGCGCCGAAGCGCCGGCCCCGTCGTCGATCCACGACCGCTGGACCGTCCGTCCCGGTCCGGGAGAGGTCACCCGGGACGGTGTTCGGGGTGGTGCCGGGCCCCCCGACCCGGCACCACGGGGGTCACTTCCCGGCGAGCTCGGGGTAGCCCGGGAAGCCGTGCTCGTGGACGTCGAGACCCTCGACCTCCTCGCGCTCGGAGACGCGCAGGTTGCCGGTCGCCTTCAGGACGCCGAACAGGACGCCGCTCGCGACCGCGACCCAGGCCGCGACCGCCGCGATGCCCGTGATCTGCGCGATCAGCAGGTCGGCGCCGCCACCGAAGAACAGCCCGCCGTCCGTCGCCGCGAGGCCGACCCAGAGCGTGCCGAGGACTCCGCACGTCCCGTGGACGCTGACCGCGCCGACCGGGTCGTCGATGCGGAGGCCGTCGATGAAGGACACCGACAGGGCGACGACGACACCGGCGATGGCACCGACGAGGATGGCCATGCCGTTCGACACCGCCGCGGCGCCCGCCGTGATCCCGACGAGGCCGGCGAGGATCCCGTTCGCCATCATCGCGACGTCCCACTTGCCGCCGCGGACCCGCGTCCAGATGCCGGCCATCGTGCCGCCCGCACCTCCGGCGAGGGCCGTGGTGACGAGGACCGCCGCGATCGCCTCGGCGTCGAGCCCGAGGACCGACCCGCCGTTGAAGCCGAACCAGCCGAAGAACAGCAGCAGCGTGCCGAGGGCGACGAGCGGCATCGAGTGGCCCGGGATTGCGCGCGGCTTCCCCGACGTCGGGTCGTACTTGCCGATGCGGGGACCGAGGACCTTGGCACCCACCAGCGCCGCGACGCCGCCGGTCATGTGGACGATCGTCGAGCCCGCGAAGTCGGTGAACCCGAGCTCGAGGAGCCACCCGCCGCCCCACGTCCAGGCGCCGACGATCGGGTAGATGAGCGCGGTCATCACGACGGCGACCACGACGTACGCGCCGAACTTCATGCGCTCGGCCACGGCGCCCGAGACGATGGTGGCCGCGGTGGCCGCGAACATCGCCTGGAACGCGAAGTCCATCTCGTAGGTCGCGATCGGCTCGTACGAGCCGCCCAGCAGGAAGAAGCTGTCGGACCCGAAGAACCCACCGACGGACTCGCCGTACATCAGGCCCCAGCCGATGGCGTAGTAGGCGAGCATCCCGATCGAGATGGTCATCAGGTTCTTGCCGATGATGTTCGCGGCGTTCTTCTGCCGCGTCAGTCCGGCCTCCAGCATCGAGAAGCCGGCGTGCATGATGAAGACCAGCACCGTCGACAGCATGAGGTAGATCACCAGCACGTTGAGTTCGAGCGCTTCGAGCGTCACGGTCACCCTCCGGGTCCACCCGCCCCCGCGGTCGTCCGGGTCGCGTCGAGCGACCCGGTCGGGGCCGGTACGGTTCGGGACCGTAGGAAGAGGCCGTTTCCCAGCCGTTGAACGTGGGTTACGGGCGTGTTTCCGGCGCGGCGAGCGCGATCCGCCCCCGGACCGAGCGAGGACCGCGGTGACCGGCATCCGGATCGCTCTGGCGCAGCTGGGCGCCGCCGTGGGCGGGCTGGACGCGAACGCGGCCCGCATCGCACGGGCCTGGCGCGACGCGGCCGCGGCCGGGGCGGACCTGGTGGTCACCCCCGAGCTCGCGCTCCCGGGCTACCCGCCCGACGACCTGCTGCTGTCCTCGGAGTTCGTGTCGGCCGCCGCCCGGTCGCTCGAGCGGCTGGCGACCGACGGTCCCGCCGGGACCGCGCTGCTCGTCGGCACGGTCGGGCCGGCCCCCGCCGGGGGCCCCGGGACGGCCTGGGGCGTCTGCCCGGCGACGACCGACCTCGCGAACCGGGCGGTCGCGGTCCGCGACGGCGCGGTGGCCGGGTCCTACGCCAAGATGCGGCTGCCGAACGAGGGCGTGTTCGACGAGGCCCGGCACTTCCTGCCCGGCCGCGAGCCGCTCGTCCTCGACGTCCGGGGCACGCCGGTCGGCGTCGTCGTCTGCCACGACCTCTGGGTGGAGGACGGGCCGGTCGCGGTGGCCGCCGCAGCGGGGGCGCGCGTCCTCGTCGTGCTGAACGCCTCGCCGTACCACCGCGGCAAGCGGGCCGAGCGCGAGCGGTGGGTCCGCCACCACGCCATCGCTCACGGCCTCTGGGTCTGCTACGTGAACCGGGTCGGAGGGCAGGACGAGGTCGTGTTCGACGGGGACTCGATGGTCGCCGCACCCGACGGCACGGTCGTCGCCCGCGGGGCCCGGTTCGCCGAGGACCTGGTCCTCGTCGACGTGGACGGGCCCGGCCCGACCACGGCCGCACCAGCCGAGGTCCTCGACGAGGACGCCGAGCTGTGGACCGCGCTCGTCACGGCGACCCGCGACTACTGCGCGGGCAACGGGTTCCGCGAGGCGGTCGTCGGGCTGTCGGGGGGCATCGACTCGGCCGTCGTCGCGGCGATCGCCGTCGACGCGCTCGGTGCCGAGGGCGTCGTCGGCGTGGCGATGCCGTCGCCGTGGTCGTCCGACCACTCCCTCGCCGACGCCCGGGCGCTGGCCGATGCGCTCGGCGTCCGCCTGCTGACGCTGCCGATCGGGCCGGCCCTCGACGCGGTCTCGGCGACGCTGGGCGACGAGGTCGTCACCGGCTTCGACGGCCCCGTCCCCCCGGGCGTCGCGTACGAGAACCTGCAGTCGCGGCTGCGCGGGCTGCTCCTCATGGCGCTCTCGAACGAGCGGGGCGCGATCGTGCTGACCACCGGGAACAAGTCCGAGTACGCGGTCGGGTACGCGACCCTGTACGGGGACATGGCCGGCGGGTTCGCGCCGCTGAAGGACGTCCTGAAGGGCGAGGTCTACGCGCTGGCCCGGTGGCGCAACCGCCGGGGTGCGGCGATCCCGGCGGGGTCGATCGCGAAGCCGCCGTCGGCCGAGCTGCGGCCCGGCCAGCTGGACGCCGACTCGCTCCCGGACTACCCCGTCCTCGACGCGATCCTCCGCGGCCGCATCGAGGAGCTGCGCAGCGTCGACGACCTGGTCGCGTCGGGCCTCGACCGCGCGGAGGTCCTCCGCGTCGTCGGGATGGTCGACCGAGCCGAGCACAAGCGCCGGCAGGCGGCGCCCGGACCCAAGGTGTCGCGGCGCGCGTTCGGTCGCGAGCGGCGCGTCCCCATCACCTCGGCGTGGGACCCGCGCCGCGAGGAGGAGCAGCGATGACCACCGAGCGCCCCGTGACCGTCCGCGAGGTCGCCGCCATGCGCGCCCGCGGCGAGCGCATCGTGATGGTGACCGCGTACGACGCGAGCGCCGCCGCGCTGGCCGACGAGGCCGGCGTCCCGGTGCTGCTCGTCGGCGACAGCCTCGCGATGGTCGTGCTGGGCCATCCGACCACGCTGCCGGTCACGCTCGACGAGATGCTCCACCACGCCCGGGCCGTCGTCCGAGGGGCGGGCCGCGCGCTGGTCGTCGTCGACCTGCCGTTCGGATCGACCCAGGGCGGACCCGCCGACGCGCTCGCGAGCGGCGTCCGGGTGCTGAAGGAGACCGGTGCGGCCGCGGTCAAGCTGGAGGGCGGCCTGGCGGTGGCTCCGAGCGTGCGGGCGCTGACCGGAGCCGGGATCCCGGTCATGGGCCACGTCGGGCTGACGCCGCAGTCGGTGCACGCGCTCGGCGGCTACCGCGTGCAGGGCCGGGGCGACGGCGCCGCCGAGAGCCTCGTCGCCGACGTCCTCGCCCTCGCGGACGCGGGGGCGTTCGCGATCGTCCTCGAGGCGGTGCCGGCGCCGGTGGCCGCGGCCGTGACGGCCGCCTCCCCCGTCCCGATCATCGGGATCGGCGCGGGACCCGACGTCGACGGCCAGGTCCTGGTCTGGCACGACGTCCTCGGCCTCACCCCGGGCCCGCATCCGCGCTTCGTCCGGGCCTACGAGGACCTGCGCGGCCGCACCGTGGCGGCCCTGCGGGCGTTCGCGGCCGACGTCGCGTCCGGCGCGTACCCGGGACCCGAGCAGACCTACGAGGCCTGACGGGGCGATGGCGCGCGCCCGGTCGGCGTCGCCTCCGTCACCGCCGCCGCGGTCATCGCGACGGCAGGTGGGTCCCCTCGACCTCCCGCGCCAGCACGAACAGGTAGTCGGCGCAGCGGTTGAGATAGCGCAGCGGCGCACGGTCCGGCAGCATCCCCGCCCGGTCCATCGCGACGACGTCACGCTCGGCGCGGCGGCAGATCGTCCGCGCGAGGTCCAGCGCCGCCGCGGGTCGACTGCCCGAGCCGCCGGGCACGACGAAGTGCTGCGGGATCGGGTGGCGGTCGGTGCAGGCGTCGATCCGGGCGTCGAGCTCGTCGACCATCGCGTCGTCGACCCGCGACACCCGGACCTCGAGCTGGTCCCAGTGCTCCTCGAGGGTGGCGAGCTGGGCGCCGACGACGAACAGCTCGCGCTGGACCTCGAGCACGAGGTCGTGCAGGTCCCCGTCGAGGTCGGCCCGCGCGAGCCCGAGGGCACTGCACGTCTCGTCGACGGTGCCGTAGGCCGAGGTGCGGAGGTCGTGCTTGTCGACCCGGCCGCCGTACAGCAGCCCCGTCGTGCCGTCGTCGCCGCGCTTCGTGTAGACCTTCACGCCGTCCCCGCTCGTCACCGGCGCGTCCCGCCGAACGGGCATGCTATGGCCGCGATCCGACGCCCGACGCCCGATGCGACCGGGGTGGCGTCGGCGTCGTCCAGTAGCCTCCCGCGCCCCCGCCGAGGAGCCGACGGTGACCGACGCGCCGACCGGCGACGCCGCGTCGCCCTCGCCGCGCCGGACGTTCCGGGTCCTCCAGCGCGTCCGCGACGTCGGACCCGGTGGGACGGTCGTCGACGTGCAGCTGCAGGTCCGGCGCACCGGCGCGCTGGTCTGGGCCCACACGTTCTCGGACCCGGCGCAGGCCGAGGAGCTCGTGGCGAGGATCGAGCACGACCTCGACGGGCTCGACGACGCCGCCTTCCGTCGCGCCCACCGGGTCCCGGCCGGCGCATGACCCCGTCCGGCGCGGTCGAGGTCGTCGAGCTGGACGGAGCGCCGCGGCGCGACGGCATCGTCGACGTCGACGCGCTCTGCACCGCGCTCGGACCGGTCGACCTCCTCGAGAGCGCCGACCGCTCGGGCTGGACGTCGATCGTCCCGCACGACCTCGCCTCGGGTGGACTCGCCGACGAGCACGGTCGCGTCGTGCTGCGCAGGTCGGGCGCGGCACCGCTGGACCTCGGTGCGGACCCGGCGGCGGCCCTCGACGATGCCGCGTCGCGGCTCGGGCTGGACCCCACGGCCGCGCCGCCCCCGCACGTGCCGATGCCGTTCCGCGGGGGCCTCGTCGGCGCCCTCGCGTACGAGCTCGGGGCGCGACTCGCCCCCGGCCCGGTCCCCGTGCCGCCGCGCGACCTCGCCTCCGTGCCCGACCTGGCGCTCCGGCTGACCGGTGCCGTCGTCGCCGTACCGCGCGAGCGCGACCGGGCGCTGCTGGTGATCGACCGCGGCCTCCTCGCCCGCGAGCCCGGGCCGGTCGTCGCGTTCGTGCGGGCGCGCCTCCGTGACGGCGTCCCCGCGGCGGCCGAGGACGCACCATCGGCGTCCATCCGGACCGTGGTCGCGACCTCGCTGCCGCACGCGGCGCACACGGCCGCGGTGCGTCACGTCCTCGCGCTCGTCGCCGCGGGCGACGCCTACCAGGTGAACCTCGCCCAGCGGCTGCGCGCGCGCTGGCCCGGCGACGCGGCGGGGCTGTACCGCCGCCTCCGGGCGGCCTCGCCGGCCAGCCACGCCGCGCTGCTGCCGGACCTCGGCGTCGCGTCGGTCTCCCCCGAGCGGTTCCTGCGGGTCCGGGCCGGCGCCGTCGTCACCGACCCGATCAAGGGCACCCGACCGCGCGCCGACGACCCGTCGCTGGACGCGGCCCTCGCCGACGACCTCGCGACCTCGGCGAAGGACCGCGCCGAGAACGTCATGGTCGTCGACCTCGAGCGCAACGACCTCGGTCGCGTCTGCCTCCCGGGCAGCGTCGCGGTCCCGACGCTGCTCGAGCTGCGGGCGCTCCCCACGGTGTGGCACCTCGTCTCGAGCGTCACGGGCACGCTGCGGCCCGGGACGGGGTACGGCGCGCTGCTGCGGGCCGCGTTCCCGAGCGGCTCGGTCACCGGCGCGCCACGGCTGGCGGCGATGCGGGCCATCGGCCGCCTCGAGCCGGTGCGGCGCGGCTGGTACTGCGGTGCCATCGGGTTCCTCGGCGCCGGCGACGCCGAGCTGTCGGTCGCCATCCGGACCGCCACGCTGCACCGCGACGGCACCGCGACCTACGGCGCCGGCGGCGGCATCGTGGCCGACAGCGACCCCGACGCCGAGGTGGCCGAGTCCCTCGACAAGGCGCTGCCGTTCCTGCGGGCCGTCGGCGCGACCGGGGTCCTGGCGGTCGACGCGGTGCCGTCCCGCACCTCGGCCCGCGCATGAGCGCCGGCCCGGGGGGCGCGTGGCTCGACGGCCGCGTCGTCCCCGCCGGAGCGGCGGCCGTCCCGGCCACCGACCTGGGGCTCCGCCAGGGGCTCGGCGTGTTCGAGACGCTCCGGATCGAGCGCGGTCGCACGGCGGGGCTGGCGTGGCACCTCGAGCGGCTGGTCGCCGGCGGCGGGCGGCTCGGCATCGACGTCGACCCGGTGAGGGTGCGCGCCGGGCTGGCCGCGCTGCTCGCGACCGCCGACGACGCCGACCTCGTCGCCCGCATCACGGTGACCGCCGGCGACGCGGGCGACGGCTGGCCGGCGGTGGCCGCCGGCGCGGCGCGGACGCTCGTGACGCTGCATCCCGCGCCACCGCTGCCCGCAGCGCCGGCGGAGGCGGTCGTCCTGTCCGGGCCGCGCGCACCGGCCGGTCTCGCCGACGTGAAGGCGACCTCCTACGTCGGCAGCGTCGTCGCGCAGCGCGTCGCGCGGTCGCGCGGCGCGGACGTCGCGCTGCTCGAGGAGGACGGCGCGATCCTCGAGGCGGCGGACGGCAACGTGATCGCCGTCCGCGGCGACGTGCTCACGACCCCGCCCTGCGACGGGCGCATCATCCCGGGCGTGACCCGACGGCTCGTGCTGGACCTGGCGCGGGGGCTGGGGCTCGACGTGCGCGAGGCGGCGCTGACCCGAACCGACCTGGCCGCTGCGGACCTCGTCGTCGTCACGTCATCGGTCCGACGGCTCCGGCCCCTGCGGCGCGTCGACGGCGTCACGGTCCCGGGGGGCGGTTCGCATCCGCTCCTCGCCGAGCTGCTGGCGGGTCTCGCCGGGATCGCCGCCGCAGCGGAGCCGATCGCGGGGACGACCGACCGCTGAGGTCGCCGCGCGTTCAGGCGCCGGGCGCGCCCGTCGTCGGATCACCGGGATCCGCGAGGTCCTCGACGTCCTCCAGGCCGAGCTCGACGAGTCGAGCCCGGTGGCGGGCGAGCAGGTCCATCGCGAGCTCGCGCACCCGGTCGCCCGCCTCCCCGCCGGCCTCGAACAGCACCCGGAGCGCGTCGGTCTCGGCGGCGCCCTGCTGGAACGCGGTGAGGGCCCGACCGAGGAGGTCCGCGACCAGCCCCCGCGCCCGACGGCGCGCCGCCGCGTCGCCGAGCTGGGTGCGCAGCAGCGCCAGGGCGGCGGCCTCGGCCTCCTCGCGGGCGTCGAGCGTTGCCACGAGCACCTCGGCGCTGCGCGCGTCGAGCAGCGGGACGACGGTCCGGGCGAAGTCGCGGGCCAGGGGGATGCCGAACGCGAAGAACACGGAGGCGCCGAACCAGTCCTCCAGCGGGGCACGGTCGAAGAACGCGTCGAACAGCGCCTTCTGGCGGTCCATCGCGGCCTCGGGGAGGTCGGTCAGCTCGCCGAGCCGACCGCGGAGCCCCTCGTAGGCGTCGTGCTCGCGGCGGGCGAAGGTCGCCACCCGGTCGGCGCTGCGCGCGTCGGGCGCGTGCCGGACCGCCGACGACATCGCCGAGAACGACCGCAGCTGCCCGTAGGCGAGGACGCCGAGCAGCTCGGCGACGGCGAGGTCGCGCTCTGCGCTCATCGGCCGACGTCGCCCGGTCGGCGAGGCCGCCAGCCGAGGCGCTCCGAGATCTCGCGCGCGCTGCGCAGGACGCGCAGGGCGACGTTCTCGGGCTCGGGCAGGCGCGCCGTCGGCGCGACGATGCCGACCGCCGCGACCGCGCGACCGGTGTGGTCGAAGACGGGCGCCGCGACGCCGGCCGCGCCGGGCTCGATCTCGTCGCGCGTGTACGCGACGCCGCGCTGGCGCACGGGGCGCAGCTCGTTCAGTCGCTCGCCGTCGGGCAGGAACGCGAGCAGCGCCTTGCCGTGCGCGGCCATGCCGAGCGGGTGGCGGAACCCGACGCGGTAGTTGACCTGCACGAACCGGCCGTCGGGCTCGATGACCTCGACGACCACGACGTCCTCGCGATCGCGGACGGCGAGGCAGGCGGTCTCGTTGGTGTCGTCGCTGAGGGCGCGGAGGGCGGGCCCGGCGAGGCGCCGGACCTCGAGCCCCTGAGCGGCCCGCACGCCGAGCTCGAGCATCGCGAGCCCCAGCCGGTACCGGCGCGACTCGGGGTCTCGGGTGACGAAGCCCTCCTCGGCGAGGGTCTCGAGCAGGCGGTAGAGGACCGCGCGATCGAGCCCGGTCGCCTCCGAGAGTGACGAGACCGTCGCACCGTCCGCGTCGCCGCCGAGGGCCCGCAGGACCACGAGACCGCGGGACAGTGTGCGGGACCCGCTGGCCCGGGCGGCGGCGCGCTGCTCGACCGCGGTGCGCCGACGCTCGGCGGCCGGCTCGGCCGCGGTCGGCTCGGCACGGCGCGCGGCCGGGGACTTGGAGCCCGGGCGCGGCCGCTCCGGTGTGCTCGCCACGGCCCGGCCTCCGACCTCACCTGCGGCGGGGGCCGCCGCGAAGGTTGGAGTGTGGCGCGCGCGGCGCGCACGGTCAAGCGCGCTCCGTGCGGGGCCACCGTCGGTACCGTCCGGTGCGACCACGGACGGCCCAGCGGAGCGACGCTGCGGCGTCCGGCACCCGGTGACGTCCGGCACCCGACGCCGGGAGGCGACGTGCGCGACGACCTCGACGCCCTGGCCGCATGGCAGGACGAGACCGGCGTCATCGTCCTCGCCACCGTGGTGGCGACGTCGGGTTCGGCGCCGTTCGTCCCCGGAGCCACCCTGGCTCTCCACCCCGATGGGCGCGTCCGCGGCGGCGTCTCCGGCGGCTGCGTCGAGAGCGCGGTGGTCACGGCCGCCGCCGAGACGCTCGCCAGCGGTCGGGCCCAGCGGCTGCCCTACGGGGTCAGTGATGGGCGCGCACTGGCGGCGGGCCTGACCTGCGGCGGCCGACTCGAGGTACTCGTCCGCCGCGTCCGCGTCGAGGACGTCCCGCTGGCCGAGCTCGCCGCGCTCGTGGCCGCCGAGGTGCCGACGGCGCTCGTCACCGTCGCCGCCCACGCGGACCGCCCCGACCTCGTGGGGACGTCGGTGGCCGTGACCGCCGAGCGGACGCTCGGCGGCGGCCCCGCCGCTGCGCCGCTCGCGGCGGGTCTGGCCCGGCTCGGCCGAGCGGTGCTGCGAGGTGGCGACCCGGCGCTCGTGCACATCGGTGCGAGCGGCGAGGAGCTCGGCACCGCCGTCACGGTCTTCGTCCAGCCACTGCTGCCACGTCCCCGTCTGGTGCTGGTCGGCGCCGGCGACCATGCGGCCGCGCTGACCCGCGTCGGCCGCACGCTCGGCCTGCACGTCACCGTCTGCGATCCCCGCGCGACGTTCACGACGACCGAGCGCCTGCCCGAGGCCGACGACGTCACGGTCGGATGGCCGCATCACCTCCTGCCGACGCTCGGCCTCACGGATCGCGACGCCGTGTGCGTCCTCACCCACGATCCGCGTATCGACGTACCCGCGCTGACCGCGGCCCTCGCAGGCCCCACCGGCTTCGTCGGGGCCATGGGCTCGCGCCGAACGCACGCGGACCGCCTCGAGCGGCTGCGTGCGGCCGGGGTGGCGGCCGCCGACCTCGCGCGGCTGCACTCGCCGATCGGCCTCGACCTGGGTGCACGGACCCCTCAGGAGATCGCGGTCGCAGTCGCCGCCGAGCTGGTCCTGTGGCGCCATGGTGGGTCCGGACGTCCCCTCCAC
This sequence comes from Actinomycetota bacterium, assembly GCA_041163265.1. Taxonomy (GTDB): domain Bacteria; phylum Actinomycetota; class Nitriliruptoria; order Nitriliruptorales; family Nitriliruptoraceae; genus CSBr16-57R1. The sequence goes on along the minus strand of JBEARL010000001.1, from coordinate 54,530 downwards.
CGCACCGACGGCCCCATCCATGCGCCCGTGTCCCGGACCACCGCCGTCGCGCCGTGACCGACGCCACGAGCGGCGACCCGTTCGACCCGTCCGCACCGGCGCCCGACGTCGCGGGGGGCGTCGCTGCGGTCATCCTCGCGGCCGGCCGGGCGACGCGGTTCGGTGGCCCCAAGGTCCTGGCCCGCGTCGCCGACCGGCCGCTGCTCGCACACGCCGTCGCGGCCGCCCGTGCGGCGGGACTGCCGGCCCATGTCGTCGTGCCGACCGATGGGACGGCCGCCGAGGCCATCGCCGCCGCGGTCGCCGCGGCCGGAGCGGTGGTCGTGCCCGCGCCGGATTCGGCCGCCGGGCAGCGGGCGTCGCTGCGGCGCGGCCTCACCGGGCTGCCGGCCGGGACCGCGGCCGCCGTGGTGCTTCTGGGCGACCAGCCCGGCATCGACCCCGTCGTCGTGCGTGCGCTGGTCGCCGCGTGGCGGGACGAGCCGACCACCGCCTGGCGCGCGCGCTACGCCGACGGTCCGGGTCACCCTGTGCTGCTGCCCGCCGCGCTCTGGCCGGCGGTGCAGGCGGCGGCTGACGCCGACGTCGGCGCCCGCGACCTGCTCGCGGACGTCGGCGTGCGGGAGCTGGCCGTGGCGGGCCCGGCCCCGCGCGACGTCGACCGACCCGAGGACCTGCCCGGATCGGCGTGACCCCGGCGCAGGTCCGGACCGGCCGCCCGGCCCTCGGGGCTACCCTCGGCGGCCCGAGGGCGGCTGACGCGTCGTCGGCAGGCCAAGAGTCCACCGGCGAACGGGTTCCGCGCATGTCCGAGGAGATCGAACGGCTGATCGGCGGCTCCCGCCGGGCCTACGACAGGCTGTTCGAGTCGAGGATCCTGTTCCTGAAGGGACCCCTCGAGGACGACGTCGCGGACAACCTCGTGGCCCAGCTCCTCGCGCTCGACGCCGAGTCGCCGGAGGACATCACCCTGTACGTGAACTCGCCGGGCGGCATCATCACGGGCATGTTCGCGCTCTACGACTCGGTGCACCAGCTGCGCTCGAAGGTGAACACGCGCTGCATCGGTCTGGCCGCGTCCGCCGCGGCGTTCCTGCTCTGCACCGGTACGGGGACCCGGTCGGCGACCGAGAACGCGCGCATCATGATCCACCAGCCGCTCGGCGGCGCCCGCGGGACGGCTCGCGACATCGAGATCCAGGCCCGCAACATCGTCTGGATGCGCGAGCGCATCAACGAGATCATGGCCGAACGGACGGGACGCCCGCTGGAGCAGATCCAGCGCGACACCGACCGGGACTTCTGGATGACCGCCGAAGAGGCCCGCGAGTACGGCCTCATCGACGAGGTCGTCGCCGTCAACGGCGGCCGCTGACCGCGTGCATGCGCGGACGGGCTCCGGACGTCGGCCCCGTCTGCGTCCCCGCGGCGCGCTGATCGTCCTGGTCGCGGCGGCGCTGCTGCTTCCCCTGCCGTGGCGCACCGTCGCGCCGGCCTCCGCGCCGGGGACCGCCTGGCGCCTCGACGGACGCCTCGAGGTCGACGGCGCCGTGCTGGACCCGCCCGGCGCCACGCTGTGGCTCGCGGCCGGACGACCGCCGCTCCTGGTGGAGCGGCTCGCCGAGCGCCTGGGTCGCGGTGACCCGACGCGCCCCCTCACGGGCCCTGCGGCCGGGGCGGCACCGGCCGATGCGGTGCCCGCAGCGGTCGCCGTCGCACTCGCCGTCGCCGGGGCCGACGCGACGGACCGGGACGTCACGGCGCGCATCACGCTGCGTCTGGGACCCCTCGACCTCGGCCGCGCGGGCGCACGGCTCGGCCTCGGCGACAGCCACGGGCTGGCGGTCGCGGTGAGCGTGCTGCGCGCGGGCGGGTCGCTGGACCTCGGCGACCTCCGCGTCGCCGCGACCGGCCGGATCGGGCCCGACGGTGGCGTGGCACCCGTGGGAGGGATCGGCCCCAAGGCGCGCGCGGCGGCCCGGGCCGGCGCGGACCTTCTGCTGGTGCCGAGCGGTCAGGAGCGGGAGGCCGCCACCGCGCTCCGGGACATCGCCCGGGCCCCGCGGGTGGTAGCGGTCGCTGCGCTCACGGAGCTGCTCGCGTCGCCGGCCGTCACGGACGTCCCGCTGGAGCCAGAGGTCGGGACCTAGCGCCGGACCTTCTGAAGCTCGGCGGCCATCTGCTCGAGGGCCGCCTTGGCGTCGGCGAAGATCATCGAGGTGCGATCCATGTCGAACAGCTCGTTCTTGATGCCCGCGTACCCCGGCGAGAGGCTGCGCTTGATGACGAAGACCCGCCGCGCCGCGGCGACGTCGAGGATCGGCATCCCGGCGATTGGCGAGCTGGGCTGCGTCCGAGCCGCAGGGTTCACGACGTCGTTGGCGCCGACGACGATCACCACGTCGGTCTGTGCGAACTCCTGGTTGATCTGATCCATCTCGTACAGCAGCTCGTAGGGCACCTCGGCCTCGGCCAGCACGACGTTCATGTGGCCCGGCATGCGGCCGGCGACCGGATGGATGGCGAACCGAACGTCGACTCCCAGCGCGAGCAGCGCCCGTGCGAGGTCGTGGGCCGCGGTCTGGGCCCGCGACTGGGCGAGGCCGTAACCGGGGACGATGATGACGCGCTCTGCGACCTCCAGCACCATTGCCGCCTCCTCGGCGTCGGTGCTGGTGATGGACGTGTAGTCGCTGGTGTCGGCCTCGACGGCTCCGCCGAAACCCCCGACCATGACGTTCAGCAGCGACCGGTTCATCGCGACGCACATGATCTGCGTGAGGATCAGCCCCGCCGCGCCGACGATCATGCCGGTGATGATGAGGATCTCGTTCGAGAGGGCGAAGCCAGCGACCGCGGCCGCGACACCGGACAGCGAGTTGAGGAGGCTGATGACGACCGGCATGTCGGCACCACCGATCGGGATGACGAGCACGATGCCGATGACGAGGCTCGCGAGGATCAGGACCAGTGCCCCCACCTCGGCGGTCGTGGCGTCGGCCGAGGTGACCGCAACCGCACCGCCGGCGAGCCCGACCGCCAGCAGCGTCGCCATGACGAGCGCGCGGGCCGGGATCCGGGGCGAACCGCCGACCGTTCCGCGGAGCTTCAGCTCGGCGAGGATGCTGCCGCTCAGCGTGATCGCCCCGATGAGGATCGAGAGGACCGCCGTGATCGCGGCGGACGGCCCGAGGACGGAGACGGCGTCCTCGCGGGTCGCCGACTCGACGACGGCCGCCCAGAACAGCGACATCGCGACGAGCGCGGAGGCCCCGCCACCGAAGCCGTTGAACCGCGCGACGATCTCGGGCATCTGCGTCGCCCGGGCCCGGACGACCGTCAGGACCCCGACGCCCCCTCCGGCGGCGAGCCCGCCGAGGATCCAGCGCCAGTCCGCGGGTCCCTCCTCGACCAACGTCAGCACGATGGCCAGCAGCATGCCGCCGGCCATGAGCGTGTTGCCGCTGCGGGCCGTCCGGATGCGGGACAGGCGCTTCAGCCCCACGATGAACAGGGCGATCGACGCCAGTGCGACGAGGGCGGCGAGGTCGGCGTTCATCGGCGGGTCCGGAAGGTCGCGAGCATGCGGTCGGTCACCAGGAAGCCACCGACGACGTTGATCGTCGCGAGGGCGATGGCCACCGCGCCGAGGACCACGCTGACCCGGGCGTCCGCCACGGTCGCCAGCGTGAGCGCCCCGACGACCGTGATGCCCGAGATCGCGTTGGCGCCCGACATCAGCGGCGTGTGCAGCGTCGGTGGGACCTTGTTGATCAGCTCGAAGCCGAGGAAGGACGCCAGGACGAAGAGGTAGATGCTGACCAGGAGCTCACCCATCAGGCGGCACCTCCGGGGGTCTCGAGCAGTGGGGCCACGCGCGGGTGGACGACAGCACCGTCACGGACCATGAGGGCGCCACCGACGACCTCGTCGTCGGCGTCGATGACCAGCCGGCCGTCGGCGACCAGCAGGGCCGCCAGCGCCTGGACGTTGCGGGCGTAGAGGGCGCTGGACTCGCCCGGCATCGATGCCGCCAGCCCCTGCCCCGGGACGATCCGGACCCCGCGGTGCTCGACGACCCGGTCGGGGTCGCTCAGCTCGCAGTTGCCGCCGTCCGCCGCCGCGAGGTCGATGATGACCGAGCCGGGCTGCATCGCCTCGACCATCTCGCGGGTGATCAGACGGGGTGCCGGCCGCAGGGGGATCTGCGCCGTCGTGATCGCGACGCGGGCCGAGCGCAGGCGTTCGGTCAGGATCTCGCGCTGGCGGCGCAGCAGGTCCTCGGCCAGTTCCTTGGCGTAGCCACCGGCGTCCTGCTGGTCCTCGGCCTGCGGCATGTCGATGAAGCGACCCCCGAGCGAGAGCACCTCGTCGCGCGCCGCCGCGCGGATGTCCGAGACGTGCACCACGGCACCCAACCGGCGGGCGGTGGCCAGCGCCTGGAGGCCGGCCACACCGGCGCCGAGCACGACCACCTCGGCCGGACGGACCGTGCCGGCGGCCGTCATGAGCAGCGGGAAGTACTTGTCCACCTCGGCCGCGGCGACCAGCACCGCCCGGTAGCCCGCGACGTTCGCCTGGCTCGAGAGCGCGTCCATGGCCTGGGCGCGCGAGATGCGTGGCACCAGCTCCATGGCCAGGACGGTCACGCCACCGGCCGCGAGGGCCCGGACGACGTCGAGGTTGCGGTGCGGCGCCATGAGCGCGATCAGCGTCGACCCTCGGGGCAGCGCCGCGGCCTCGGCGAGCGTCGGCGGGGCGACGCGCAGCACCAGGGCCGGCGTCGACGGGGTGGGCGCGTCCGTCAGCGCCGCCCCTGCCTCGGCGTAGGCCTCGTCCGGGAGCCCGGCGCCGGCGCCGGCGCCGCGCTCGACCGTCACGCTGAACCCGGCAGCGACCAGACGACGCACCGAGTCGGGCGTGGCCGCGACGCGCCGCTCGCCCTGAGCGCGCTCGCGCGGGACGAACGCGGTCAGCGCCGGCGCGCCCGTGGAGGGCGCGGGAGCGGCAGCGTCGGACGTCACCGGGAGCCTCCTGAGCGACGGGAGCGGCGCCGCGCGTCGGAACGGGAGCACCCTCGCCGGGAGGGACTCCGTAGCGCCGAGCATAGACGAGCGGCACCCCCGGACGACCGGAGGTCGACCCGCGCGCGCGGGCCCGACGCCGGCCCGGGACTAGAGTCCGCGCCCGCCGCTCGGCGCCGCACCGCGGCCCCACGCCCGCGGTCGGAGGAGTCGCGCATGACGGCGACCGAGCGCGACGGCGGGGCGCCGACCCTCCACCTGGTCGTCGTCGGTGCGGCCGTGCTGCTCTCGTCCATCGCTGCGTTCTTCCGCGTCCCGATCCTGCCGACGCTCGGCGCCGAGCTGCAGATGGACGCCGCCCAGCTCGGACTGATCACGACGGTCTTCGCGGTCGGTCGCATCGTGACCGACGTCCCGGCGGGACGCCTGACCGACCGCGTCCGCACGCTGACGCTCCTCACGGCGTCGAGCGCCATCCTCACCGTCGGCTCCCTGCTGCTCGCGGGGGCGCGGAGCCCCTCGGGTGCCCTCGGCGCCGCGTTCGTCCTCGGCGTGGCCTCGTCCATCTCGAACACGACCGGGATGACCTTCTTCTCCACGGCCCGGCCCGCAGCCTCGCGCGGGCGCACCCTGGCGCTGTACTCGGCCTCGCTCCTGGTCGGCCAGGCGCTGGGACCGACCGCAGGCGGCCTGCTGGCCGGACCGTTCGGCTGGCGGGGCGCGCTCGCCGGTGCCGCGATCGTGGGTGGCCTGCTGCTGGTGGCGACGCGGATCACCGCCGCGGCGGTCCGACCGCCCATCGGCTCACGGCGCGCCGTCGGGACGGTCGCGGCCACCGGAGCGGCGACGCCGGCCCCCGAGGCCTCGCGGTCGAGCGAGCGGGAGGTGCGGCTCCTGCTGCTGGTGCCGTTCACGCTGTTCTTCGTGCTGGGTTCGCTCCCCCAGACGCTCATCCCCATCATCGGAGCGGAGCGCCACGGACTCGACGCCGGGGCGATCGGGCTGGCGCTCGGGGTCGGCGGGCTGTGCCGGCTGCTCGGGGTGCTCGTCGGCGGTCGCATCTCGGACCACATCGGGCGCAAGGCCGCCCTCGTTCCCGGCATGCTCATCATGCTGGGGGGCGTCGCCATGCTCGGCCTCGGTGGTGTCGGGTCGTGGATGGCGGCCATCGTGCTCCTGTCCCTCGGCACCTCGGGCCTCGGGTCTGCGGCCACGATGCTGACCGACCTCACCGGCGGTCACGGCATCGGACGTCGCATGGGCACGTTCCGGCTGTTCGGCGACCTCGGGCTGATCGCCGGCCCCGCGGTCTCCACCGGCATCTACGTCACCGCCGGTCAGCGTGCGACGGTCGCGGTGCTCGGGGTGCTCCTGGCCGCGTCGTCGCTGACCATCGCGCTCGTCGTCCGCGAGACGCGCGGCCGCACCGACTGAACGGCGCCGGCGGGCCGGCGCCACCCTGCCGCCCAGCGGTCAGGTCGCGGCGCCCCCCGGCGGTGCCGTCGAGCCCCTGACCATCAGCTCCGGCGCCAGCCGGATCGACATGGTGGCCGTACCGGGATCCTCGATGGCCGCCAGCACGAGGTCCGCGGCACGGCGTCCGATGTCGGCCTGCGGGATGCGGACCGACGTGAGCGGCTGGGCGAAGCGGTCGGCGAACGGGATGTCGTTGAACCCGACGACCGAGAGGTCCTCGGGGACCCGCAGGCCGCGTTCGGCGCAGACGTCGTAGATGCCGAGCGCCACGAGGTCGTTCGCGGCCAGGACCGCCGTGAAGCCGAGCTCCCGGTCCAGCAGCACGCGGAACGCGGCGGCACCGTCGAGCTGGTTGAACCACCGGGCATGGACGACCAGGTCCGGGTCGACGTCCAGACCGAGCACCTCGCACCAGTTCACGAAGTCCTGGTAGCGCCCGAGGCCGGTCGAGACGATGACGTTGCCGGCGACGTGGGCGACGCGGCGGTGCCCGAGCGCGTGGAGGTGCTTGAGGGCCAGCCCGACGCCGATGTGGTCGTCGGCGGCGACCGACGGGACCATCGGCTCGTCGACGACCCGGTTGATCAGGACGACGGGGTTCCCGGACCGGACGTACTGCTCGAGGGCGGGATCCGAGCGGCGCGCGGTCCCGACCACGAGGCCGTCCACGCGACGTCCGAGCATGACGTCGAAGATGTCGCGCTCCTTGTCGGGATCGTTGTAGGTGCTGGCGATCAGCAGGGTCATCCCCGCCTCGCTCAGCCGCTCCTCGACCCCGCGGATGATCGGCGGGAACACGGGGTTCCGGATGTCCGGGATCACCATCCCCACCGAGTTCGTGCGGTTGGAGCGCAGCCCGCGCGCGAGCGCGTTCGGCTGGTAGCCGAGGTGCTCGGCCGCCTGGATCACGCGCCGGACGGTGGCGTCGTTGACGAGGCCGCGGGTGCGCTCGTTCAGGGCGCGCGAGGCCGTCGAGGTGTGCACCTTGGCCAGCTCGGCGACGTCGCGGAGCGTCACGTCCGCCATGGTCGATCCCCCTGCCGTCCGACGCCGCGGCCCAGCCGCGTCGACCCGGGCCGGCGCGGACCCTCGCGGTCGCAGCGCCGCGGTGGACGACGTGGGGCGGGGCCCCGGAGGACCCCGCCCCACATTATCCGAGGGCTCAGGCGGTGCGGTGGAGCCGCGTCAGCACGAACTCCTTGTGACCCAGCGCCTCGGCGCAGGTCAGGCGACCGTTCGCGGTGCGGACGATGCACTCCGTCAGCGCCGTGGCGGCCTGGTCGAGCGACTGCTCCAGCGTGATGGTGCCGGACACGTCGACGTCGATGTGCTCGGACATCGTCCGCGCCGTGTTGGGGTTCGCGGTCAGCTTCACCACCGGGATGATCGGGTTCCCGATGATGTTGCCCTGACCCGTGGTGAACAGGTGCAGGGCCGCACCCCCCGCCATGAACAGGGTCACGCTCTCGGCCGCGGCCGACGACGTGTCCATGAAGTACAGGCCGGCCCCGCGGGACGGAGCCTCCGCCATCTCGAGGACGCCGTGGATGCGGGCCTCCCCGATCTTCTGGATGTTCCCCAGGGCCTTCTCCTCGATGGTCGAGAGACCACCGGCGATGTTGCCCTCGGTCGGCTGGGAGCCCAGCAGGTTCGCCTCCTGAGCCAGGATGATGTCCTGGTGCTCGTCGAACAGGCGCTGGAACTTCGCCCGCTGCTCGGCGTCGTCGATGCGGCCGGCGACGATGTCCTCGCCACCGGTCAGCTCGGACGTCTCACCGAAGAAGACGGTGCCGCCGTCGGCGACCGACCACTCGGTGAAGCGACCGACCGTCGGGTTCGACCCCAGGCCCGACGTGGTGTCGGACTCGCCGCACTTGCTGCTGATGACCAGCTCGCGCAGCGGGATGGTCTCGCGCTGCAGCTCGGTCGCGTCCATGACGAGACGCTGCGCCGCCCGGGAGGCCCTGCGGATCGTCTCGAGGTCGCCCGTCCCCTCGATGGAGAACCACTCGACCGGCTTGCCGGTCGCGGCGATGCCCTCGGCGACGCGCCTCGTCCAGTTCGGCTCGATGCCGATGACGACCGCTGCTGCGACGTTCGGGTTCGACCCGGCGCCGATCAGGGTGCGGAAGTGCAGCTCGAGGTCGGGACCGAACTGCAGCCGCCCGTAGGGGTGCGGCAGCGGCAGGGTGCCCTTGATGTTGTTCCCCACGGCCTCGACGGCGGCGTTCGAGATGTCGTCGACCGGGATGATGAGGACGTGGTTGCGGACCCCGACCGCGCCGTTGGCGCGGCGGTAGCCCTGGAACGTGCTGTCGGCGATCAGGCCCATCGCTGTCCCTTCAGGTTGTGCACGTGGACGTGCTGTCCGGGGGCGATGTCCTTGGTCGCGACGCCGATCTCCGCGCCGTACTCGATGACCTTGTCGCCCTTGGCGAGCTGCTTGACGGCGATCTTGTGGCCGAGGGGGACGTCGTCGGTCACGGTCACGTCGACCGTGTCCGAGCTGTCCCGGAGCCGCCCGGTCGCCTTCGACCCGGCCGCGATGTCCTCGGTGGCGACGCCGACGGAGTCGCCGGGTCGGTGCAGCAGGAAGACGGACACGTCGCATCTCTCCTCGGTCGCGGACCCGCCGCTGCCGGACGTCGCCGGGGGCCGGGTGCCCCCGGGGGTGGGGGCGCGCGGACGATAGCCGCGGGCACGTCGGACGGCAAACGATTGCTACCGCCGTGGCCCGCCTGCAGGGCCGTGAGCGGCCGTTCTGGGCCGATGAGGGGCGCACCCGGCCGCGGAGCCCTGTGCAGTGGCCACCGTGGGCCGGTTCCGACCGCCTCAGCCGTGCAATCGATTGTGCCTCGGAGGGGCCGGGACTAGCATCCGTGCGTCGGCGCCGAGGGCGCCCTCCTGAGCGGGAGACGTCGGAGCGATGGACGAGCGCCTCGCAGCCGTCGTGGCCAACTGGTCGGCGCGGTTCGTCGCGAACGACATCGACCCGCTCGACGTCGAGCGGACCATGGCCGACGTCACCTCGTGGGACGCCTGGGCCGGGGCCTGGGAGGCCACGGCCGACGGGTACGTCACCCGCGCCGATGCGGCCGAGGCGGCCGGCCACCGGATCACGGCGGCGGCGTTCCGACGCCGGGCCGCGCTCATCCTCCAGTTCGCGCAGTTCGTCCTGAACGACGACCCGGCGCGACGCCGCGCCCTGCATGCCCGACAGGTCGAGCTGTTCCGACGTGCCGCCCCGGACCTCGTCCCCCCGGCCACCCCGTACCGGCTGACCACCGCGGAGGGGGCCGAGGTGCACGGCTACGTCCGCCGGCCCGCCACCCCCCACGGGGTCGTCCTCCAGCTCCCGGGCCTCGAGTCGACGAAGGAGCAGTTCTCGACCTTCGAGCCGCACCTGCTCGAGCGGGGCCTGGCCACCGTCTCGGTCGAGGGTCCCGGCCAGGGCGAGGCCCACGCGGCCCACCCGTTCCGCCTCGAGCCGTACCTGCGGGCCTACGCGGCCGTCCGGGACATGGTCGCGGCGCACCCCGATCTCGCCGGGCTCCCCGTCGGCATACTCGGCACCAGCTTCGGCGGGTTCCTCGCGCTCCGGTGCGCCGTCGCCGACGACGTGGTCCCGGGCCTGAGCGCCCCCGACGCGGTCGTCGCGATCGCCGGTCCGCACACCCTCACCCCCCTCGGCGACCTCCAGCCGATCCTGCAGGAGGGCTTCGTCCATCTGAGCGGCGCCGCCGACGTCGCCGCAGCGGACGAGCTGCTCGCGGACGTCACCCTGACCGGCCACCTCGAGCGGCTCCGCACCCCGACGCTGGTCGTCCACGGCGACGCCGATCGGGTCATCCCGGTCGCCCACGGCGACCGCATCGCCGCCGAGCTCGGGTCCCGGGTCGAGTTCGACCGCGTCGTCGGCGGCAGCCACTCATGCAACAACCACCACACGACGGTCCGGCCGCGCGTCGCCGACTGGCTGTCGGACCACCTCGCCGTGGCCCGGGGCTGACCGCGAGACCTGGCGCAGGAGCGCACGGAAGGAGCGCAGCATGGGACGACCGGCGGAGGGACACGGCTTCCGACTCGTCGGCCACCACGACCTCGGTGGCTTCGGCGACGGGATGCAGGTCCAGCGCGAGGGCGATGCCCTGTACGTGGGTCACTTCGGTCCGAGCGGGATGGGGACCTCCATCCTCGACGTGAGCGACGTGACGGCACCGCGCCTCGTGCGGCAGTGGCGGGCGCCCGAGGGCACCCACACGCACAAGGTCCAGGTCGCGGACGGCCTGCTGCTGGTGAACCACGAGTTCTTCCGCGGCGGGGAGACCTGGTCCGAGGGGCTCGCGGTCTACGACCTGTCCGACCCGTTCGACCCCCAGCGCATCGGATGGTGGTCGACGGGCAACCGCGGCGTGCACCGCATCGTCTGGACGGGCGGCCGGTACGCCTACGTCTCCGCCATCCCCGAGGGGTTCAGCGACCGCATCTGGGTCATCGTCGACCTCGAGGATCCGACCCGACCGACGGCGGTCGGGCGATGGTGGTGGCCCGGCCAGCGTGACGACGAGGAGCGGACCTGGCCCGAGGGCCGGCGCTACGCCGCCCACCACGCCATGGTCGACGGCGACCGTGCCTACCTCGGCTACAACGACGCCGGGATGGTGATCCTCGACATCTCGGATCGCACGGCCCCGACGCCCATCAGCTTCCTCACATGGGAGGGTGTCGGCGACACCCACACCTGCCTCCCGCTGCCCGGGCGCGACGTGCTGGTCGTGACCGACGAGGAGATCCACAACCAGCTGGCGCACGGCGTCCGCCAGATCCGGACGGTCGACATCTCGGACGAGCGGAATCCACGGGTCATCGCCGCCATCGAGCCGCCGGCCGGCGACTTCGCCACCCGCGGCCTGCGCTTCGGCCCGCACAACCTCCACGAGAACCGGCCCGGCAGCTACCGCAGCGCCGAGGTCGTGTTCGCGACGTACTTCAACGCCGGCCTGCGGGTCTACGACGTCGCCGACCCGGCCCACCCCGTCGAGCTCGCGCACCACATCCCCGCCCTGCCCGACGGGCAGCAGGACATCCAGTCCAACGACGTCTTCGTCGCCGAGGACGGACTGGTCTACCTGTCCGACCGCGCCGGGGCGGGCGTCCACATCCTGGAGCCGGACGAGGCACTCAGGGCCCGCATGGAGGAGGCACGACTGTGACCACCTACGACGTCCACGCCCACTGCGCCCCGACGGGCCTGCTCGACGAGCTGGCCCGGAACGGCGCCCGCTACGGCATCGAGGAGGTCCGGACCGACCGCGGCCGCGCGCTGCGGTTCGCCGGCGGCGTGACCACGCCCCCGCTGCGGGAGGACTTCGACGACGTCGAGCACCGCATCGGCTCGATGGACGCCGCCCGCATCGACGTCCAGCTGCTCTCGACCTGGATCGACCTCTCGGCCTACTCGCTGCCCCGGGACGCCGGCGTCGCCTACTCGCGCTGGTTCAACGACCTGCTGGCCGAGACGGTCGCGTCCCGACCCGGCCGGTTCCTCGGCCTGTGCACGGTGCCGCTGCAGTCCCCGGCCGACGCCGCTGAGGAGCTGCGCCGGGCGGTCGTCGACCTCGGCATGGTGGGGGTCGAGATCGCGACGACGGTCGCCGGTCGCGACCTCGACGACCCCGACCTGGACCCGTTCTGGGGCATGGCCGCCGAGCTGCGCTGCCCGGTGCTGCTGCACCCCTACCACTCGCTCGCGGGCCGCGAGGTCACGCGGTACTTCCTCGGGAACATGCTCGGGAACCCGGCCGAGTCGACCATCGCGATCGCGCACATGCTGTTCGGGGGCGTGCTCGACCGCTTCCCGGACCTGCGTCCGATGATGGTCCATGGCGGGGGCTTCGCCCCCTGGCAGTCGGGCCGATGGGACCGCGGCTTCGAGGCCGTGTCGCACCTCAGCCGCAAGGGCGGTATCTCGACGCGTCCGACCGAGCTGCTTCGGCGGGTGCACTTCGACACCGTCCTGCACGACCCGGCCGTGCTGGCCCTGCTGATCCGGTGGGCCGGTGCCGAGCGGGTCGTCCTCGGCTCGGACTACCCGTTCCCGATGGGCGACCTCACGCCGGTCGACACGCTCGACCGCGTCGAGGGGTTGGACGCGGCGGACCGTGACCTGATCCTCGGCGGCAACTTCGCGCGACTCCTCGCCGACGTCCGACGCTGACGAGCGCGCCCACCCCCCGGAGATCCCGATCCCCCACCCCGACCCGCACGCGGGCCGCACGCGGACCGCAGGGAGCCAGCATGCGCATCGTCAGCTACGCCGGCGGCCACGGCCGTCTCGACGGCGACCGGGTCCAGCCCCTCGCCGGAACCCTCACGGACCTGCTGCGTGACCCGGCTTCGGCCCGAGCCGACGGTCCGGCCATCGCCCTCGCCGACGTCGAGCTCCTGGCCCCGGTGCCGGACCCCCGCAAGATCATCTGCATCGGGCTGAACTACCGCGACCACGCCGCCGAGACCGGCAAGCCGGTCCCGACCGAGCCGATCCTGTTCGCCAAGTTCGCGAACTCGCTCGCGCCGGACGGTGCGACCGTGACGGTGCCCGAGCTGGCGCGCGAGCTCGACTGGGAGGCCGAGCTGGTCGCCGTGATCGGCCGTGGCGGCCGGGACATCCCGCGCGCCGAGGCGCTGGCGCACGTCGCCGGCTACACCGTCACCAACGACCTGTCCTCCCGCCTGCTGCAGCGCAGCGGTGGGCAGTGGACCCGCGGCAAGGCGATCGACGGATTCCTCCCGATGGGGCCGTGGCTGACCACCGCCGACGAGGTCGCGGACCCGCAGGACCTGCGCGTGCGCTGCCTCGTCAACGGCGAGGTCATGCAGGACGGGACGACCGCCGAGATGGTCTTCGGTGTGGCCGACCTGGTCGCCGAGCTGAGCCGCACGATCACGCTGGAGCCCGGCGACCTGATCTGCACCGGGACCCCGCCGGGTGTCGGGATGGGCCGGGACCCGAAGGTCTTCCTGCGGGACGGCGACGAGGTCGTCGTCGAGATCGAGGGGCTGGGGCGCCTCACGACTCGCATCGCCGACCGCTGGGGATGAGCTCGTCCCTGCAGTCCTCAGCTGAGGACCGGGCCCTCGAGCTCGTCGAGGTTCGCCCCGAGGTCCGCGTGCGGGAAGACGCAGAGCAGCTCCAGCGTCTCCCCCGGGTCGGGCAGGGTGGCATGCGCCGCACCGACGGGGACGAGGAAGGTGTCGCCGGGACCGACGGCCGTCCGGCGGCCGTCGAGCCAGGCGGTGCCCTGCCCGCCGAGCACGTGGACGACCTCGACGCTGTGCGGGTGCCGGTGCGGACGGCGGCCGGGCGCCGCATCCATGCGGACGAGTCGGACGCTGACGCCCGTCCCGGCGCCGCCGCCGAGCAGAGCGAGCGGGTCGGCCGACGCACGGCCCGGCAGCTCGACGAAGCACAGGTCCTGGCGGCGCGCGACCGCGGCCGACTCGCGCGGGATCGGATCGGACACGGGACGACCTCCGGAGCGCCGGCGGGACGCGGAGCCTACGCGAGTGCGGCAGCGGGGACCGTGGCATGAGGCTGCCGCGTGACGGCTGGCAGGGCCGGGTGCTCCTCGTCGCGCTGCTCTCGATGACCGGGAACCAGGCCGCCCGCCCGATGGTCACCTACCGCGCCCTCGAGCTGGATGCGACCGCCGCCCAGCTGGGCCTCGTGGCCGGCTCGTTCGCGCTGCTGTCCTCGCTGATGGCGACCCCGCTGGGACGCTGGATCGACCGGCTGGGCGAGCCGCTGTTCATGGCGCTCGGGACCGGTCTCCTGACCGTCAGCGCCGTGCTGCTGGGGCTCTCCGACGCGCTGCCGGCCCTGATCGCGGCGCAGGCGCTGCTCGGGCTCGGACAGGTCGCCTCGTTGATCGGCCTGCAGGCCATCATGGCGAACGCCGGCGATCCCGCCGGCCGGGACGGGCGGTTCGGGACGCTGACCGTCGTCGCGTCGCTGGCGCAGATGGTCGGGCCGACGGTCTCGGGTGCCGCCTACGGCGCCGGGGTCAGCCTGACCACGGTGTTCCTCTCGACGGCAGTGCCCCTCGGACTCGGGATCGCGGTCAGCGTCGGACTGATGCTGCGCCCGCCCGCGAGCCGGGAGACCGCCACGGCCGGGGCCGGGGCCACGCAGCAGCCGTTCTTCCGCGCCGTCCGCACCGTGATGGGACAGCCCGGCGTCCCCCACGCGATGCTCGCGAGCCTGACCGTCCTCGCCAGCATCGACCTGCTGATCGCCTACCTGCCTGCCTGGGGCGAGGCCAACGGCATCGCCCCAGGCACGATCGGACTGCTGCTCGGTGTCCGTGCCGCGGCGGGACTGGTCTCGCGCGTGCTGATGCTCCGCATGCTCCGCGTCATGGCGCGCAGGACGCTGCTCGCCGGCAGCATGGTCCTGCCGGCGCTGATGCTGGCCGCGCTGCCGCTGACCACCGCGGTGCCGGTCCTGGTGGTGCTGCTGGCGGTCGCGGGGTTCGGTCTGGGTCTCGGGCAGCCACTCAGCCTCGCCACGATCGCGGACGAGGTGGCACCGGGCATGCGCGGGACGGCGATGGGCGTCCGCATCACCGGCAACCGCCTCGCGCAGCTGCTGCTGCCGGTGGCGGCCGGTCTGGTCGCCGGCGCGGCCGGGCTCGGCTCGATCTTCGTGCTGTCGGGGGGGCTGCTCGGGGCCAGCGCCGCGTCGGTCCGCCGCGCCCCGTCTGGGCGCGGTCCGGGGGTCCCCTCGTCCTGACGCCGGTCGTCCCGCCGAGGGCGGCCGCCCGACCCGTGACGGCTCAGGCGGCGAGCATCGCGGCCAGCCAGTCCGCCGCCTCGGGCCGATACGCGTACGGCTTGTTGCTGCCGGTGTGCGTCCCACCCTCGATGACGTTCAGGCGGACCGGTCCGCGCACCTCCGACGCGATCCGGACCGCGACCTCGTGCGAGGTCAGGCGGTCAGCGGTCCCCCCGACGACGTACATCGGGCAGGTCACGTGCTCGGTCACACCTGCGAGGTCGAACGCCTCGAGTCGCCGCGCGGCCTCGTCCTCGGACGACGAGTGCGACCGGACGACGTAGGCCATCCGGTTGAGGCCGGGACGGCGCTCCCAGGTGTCGAGCACGCGGTACGAGCCCGAGAGCGAGACGCAGGCCCGGACGCGCGGCTCGAACGCGGCCGCGCGGACCACGTAATGCCCGCCGAGGCTGCGTCCCCACAGGCCGACGCGATCCGCGTCGACGTCCTCACGGGCCGACAGCGCGTCGATGGCGGCCCCGACCGGGACCTCGAAGTCGTGCCGCATCGGGAGGTCGTACTCGGCCTCGCCCTGCCCCGGACCGTCGAACGCGAGCGTGGCGACACCCCGGGCCAGAAGAGCCGCCTCATGCGGTCCGGCCTCCTCCTTGGTGGAGTCGAGACCCGAGACCAGCAGCACCACCGGAGGGCGCGTCACCCCGATCGGCCGTCGCAGCACCCCCTGCAGGTCACGTCCCGGGAAGGGGATGGTGACCCGCTCACCCGACGGGGAGAGGTGGGGCAGCGCCCGGGTGTGCAGCTCCACGGCGCGCAGGTGCGCGCCCCGCATGCGCGGCACATCCTGGACGAACAGGAACTTCCCGTAGTGGTAGCAGAGGGCCGCCGTCACGAGATGCCCGCCGGCGCTGACCAGCCGCCCCTCGACCTCGGCCGCGGCGCCCAGCGCCGCGTGGACCTCGCCACGCGCGCTCCAGGCGTCGCACCACTGGTCCCAGCTGACGAGATCGCGCGTGACCTCGGCGAAGTCGCCCGTCGCGATGCCGTGCGCAGCGAAGCGTCCGCCCCAGTGCGCGACCGCCGAGGTGATGCGCGGGTCGATCTCGCGGTCCGAGAACGGAGCCTCCGGGGTCGATGCGGTCGGCGTCACGCCGAGGCCCCGGCTCCGAGCACCTCCACCAACCAGTCGGCGACCTGCGGTCGGTACCGGTACGGCATGTTGTTGACGACGTGGTTCCCGCCCTCGACGACGTCGAGGACCACTGGCCCCGAGGCCTCGCGGGCGATGCGCTCGGCGGCGGTCGGCGGCGTCAGGCGGTCGCGGGTCCCTCCGACGACGTACAGCGGGCACGTCACCCGTTCGGCCACGCCGGCCAGGTCGTAGTCGACGAGGAACGCCTCGACCGCCTCCTCCGAGTCGAGATGCGCCCGGACCTGATACGCCATCCGGTTCGCACGCGGGCGTCCGGCCCACGAGTCGAGCACGCGGTACGACCCCGAGATCGAGGCGCAGGCGCGCACCCGTGGCTCGAACGCCGCGGCCCGAACGACGTAGTGCCCACCGAGGCTGACGCCGTAGATGCCGACGCGATCGCCGTCGACCGTGGGGATGCCCGCGAGGACGTCGATGACGGCTCCGACCGCGACCTCGAAGTCGTGCCGCATCGGCACCGCGTACTCGGCCTCGCCCTGGCCCGGTCCGTCGAACGCGAGCGTCGCGAGCCCGCGCGCGAGGAGGTGCTCGCCGTAGGCGTCGACCTCCTCCTTCGTCGAGTCCAGACCCGAGACGAGCAGGACGACAGGAGGCGGCGAAGCGACCTCGGGCACCCGCAGCACACCGACCAGCGTGGCCGCTCCCATCGGGATCTCGAGCCGACGTCCCGGGGGTCGCAGCAGCGGCAGCGCCCGGGTGTAGGCGTCGACGGCGAGGAGGTGGGCGGCTCGCATCTCGTCGGGATGCTCGACGAACACGAACTTGCCGAAGTGGTGGCAGCGGGCCGCCGTCACGAGATGCTCGCCCGCGGTGAGCCGATGCCCGCCTTCCAGCGCCCGCTCGGCCAGCTCCTCGTGGACGCGTCCGCGTGCCACCCAGGCCGCGCACCAGTCGTCCCAGCGGTCGATGCCCGCGGTGGTCTCGCGGAAGTCGTGGAGCGGGATGCCGTTCGAGACGAAGCGTGGCGCCCAGTGCTGGATCGCCGCCTCGACCTGCTCGTCAGCCACGATCCCCCGCCCCACCGCGGTCCGCGTCCGTCACGGTGATGCCACCGTACTCCGGCGGCAGGACCCCGATCAGCGCCTCGACCGGGGACGTGGACGCCAGCATCCGCTCGGGGAACACGACCGTGATGGCGTCGGTCGGGCAGGCCTGCTGGCACAGCCCGCAGTACCAGCACTCGTCCGGGTACTTGATCACGGGCAGGTCGTTGGAGGTCGGATCCGGGGCGTAGATGATGTCCCCGGGGCAGACGTAGTCACAGACGACGCAACTGATGCAGGTCTCGGGATCGACGTCGATCGGGTTGTGCGTGTCCCGGGGGGTGTCGGGGTGCGGCTCGTGGCGCACCGGCCGGACGGGCTCCGCCATGGTCGGCCTCCTCAGCCGCGGACCAGCGCCGCCGGTGGGGCGACGCTCGTCCGGTCGTCGGGATCGCGGTGCCGGAGGACCGGCGAGCCGTCGTCGCCGCGCTTGACGACGATGAGGCGGCGCCAGGCCTCGGACGTCTCGGGGAAGTCGACGCGCCGGTGCGCGGCCCCCGACCGCGACTCCTGCCGCTCGATGGCCGTACGGGCGAGGATCTCGGCGCAGAGCCGGATGCTCGTCGACTCGTGGACCCGCATCAGGTGGTGCCAGTTCGACGCCGCCAGCTCGGGCTCGCGCCGGCCCAGCGCCAGCAGACCGTCGAGGGCCCTGCGCATGCCACGCTCCTCGCGGGTCAGGCCCAGGTGGTCGGTGACGAGGCTGCGGATCTCGTCCTCGAACTCGCGCCACCCCAGCCCGTCGCCGCGGCCGAGCGGTGCGGTGACTCGCTCGCGGGCCGACTCGATCGACGCGTCGTCCACCTCGGGAAGGCGCTCGCGGACCGCGGCCCGTGCCGCCGCGGCGCGACCCGTCACGGCCCCGAGTGCGGCCGCTCCGGCGATGCCGCCGCTCACGATCGAGCAGTCCCCCGCGGCGTAGAGGTTGGCGACCGAGGTCTCTCCGTCGGGATCGACCATGAGGCCGCTGCCGCGGAAGTAGACGCCGCCACGGCGGATCGAGACCTCTGACACGACGATCTCGATGAGGTCGCGGCGCAGGTCGATGCCCTTCTGCGCGAAGAAGTCCGGCAGGGTCTCACGGTCGACACCGAGCGTGCGCTCGAAGTGGTCGAGCACGTTGTCGGGGAGATGGCGGAGGTCGATGTACAGCGGCCCGTTCCCTGCCCGCGTCTCGGCGACCCAGCCCTCGATCAGCATCGTCCGGCGGGCCTTCTCGCCCTTCGGGTCGTACTTGAACATGTACCGCTCGCCGTGGCGGTTGACGAAGTGGGCGCCGAGCCCCGCGTACGAGTTGGTGCCCTGCACCGAGAACCCTCGCGGCGTGAGCGTCGCCTCGACGAACTCCATGTTGGTCAGCTCGGCGCCGACGCGGAACGCCATCGCGTGGCCGTCGCCCGTGTTGTACGGGTAGTGCCAGCTGTCGAACGGCAGGCCGGAGGCGTTGCGGGCGATGCGGTTGACCTCGCCCGTCGCGACGATGACCGCCCGTGCGCGGATGACGTACCACTCGCCGGTGCGGACGTTGAACCCGAGCGCCCCGAACGCCTCGCCGGTGTCGGGATCGATCAGGATGTCGGTCGCCATGGCGCGACCGATGAACCGGCTGCCGCCCTTCTTGACGGCCTTCGCGATGCGGTACTTGAAGCGCTTGCCGTCGAAGTTGAGGTGGAACTCGCCCGGCAGTCCGAACGCGCGGGTCCGCAGGTACTCGCCCGTGTCCGGGTCCTTGAAGTCGATGCCCATGCCCTCGAGGCGGCGCAGCACCTCGGGCATCTCGTGGACGACGCGTGCGGCGACCTCCATGTCCACGAGGCCGTCGGTGAGGGTCGGGATGTGCAGGAGGAGGTTGGACGGGGTGTCCCACTCGGCTCCCGAGTCCATCGGGGTCAGGTACTGGTCGACGCCCCCGCCGACGCTGCCCGCCCGCTCGAGCAGCTTCGCCTTGTCGAGGATCAGGACCTCGCGGCCGGCCTCGCGCGCCTCGTGGGCGGCCAGGCTGCCGGCCACGCCCCCACCGATGATGAGGACGTCGGTCTCGAGACGGCGGAGCGTGCCGCCCTCGGTCATCGGAGCCTCCTGCAGGGTCGGCGCTCGGGCGCCGGCCTGGTGGTCGCGGGGCGGGCTTTGCAGCGTGTT
This sequence comes from Actinomycetota bacterium, assembly GCA_041163265.1. Lineage (GTDB taxonomy): Bacteria > Actinomycetota > Nitriliruptoria > Nitriliruptorales > Nitriliruptoraceae > CSBr16-57R1. Next base: position 34,844 of record JBEARL010000001.1, on the reverse strand, counting down.
GCAGACGGCACCCTAGCGACGCCTCAGAACGCCGTCAAGGTGGCGCTGCGCGGCAGCAAACGGTTGCACGGCGGGCCAGGTCGACGGCGGTCGGACCGCTACCGTGCACGGGCGTCCGCGCCGGACGCCCGCGACGGACGCCCCGGAGGATCCGACGTGACCACCGCCGACGTCATCGTGGCCGGTGCCGGCCATAACGCCCTCGTGGCGGCCGCCTACCTGGCCCGGGCCGGCCTCGAGGTGCTGGTGCTCGAGGCCCGGGACGAGCCCGGTGGCGGCACGGCCACCGAGGAGCTGATCCCAGGGTTCCGGATCGACACGGCCTCGACCGGCCATAACGGGATCCTCGCGAACCCCCTCCTGCGCGACGACGAGCTGGAGCTGCGGTCCCGCTACGGCCTGGAGTACGTCCTGCCCGACCCGGCCAACCGACTCGTCCTGCCCGACGGGGAGGTCGTCACGACCTGGCTGGACGTGGACCGGACGGTCGCCGAGCTGGCCCGGCTCGACCGGCAGGACGCGGCCACCTATCGCCGCATGCTCGGGGACTGGGACCGCGTGAAGCGCATCTTCGGAGCGGCCCAGGCGAGCCCGGTCGGCTGGGGCACGCCGCTCGACGAGGCGCTGGCCGCCGAGCCGGGCGGGAACGTCTGGCGGCGGCGGCGCGCGCTGAGCGCCTGGGACGTCGTCCACCACGAGTACCGCGATCCGCGCGTCCGCGCCTACGTGCTCTGGGCCGTGGCGCAGTCGCTGACGTCGATCGACCTGCCCGGCTCGGGCCTGCAGGCGGTCGCAGCCCCAGCCGGACGGCAGGTGCGCAGCTGGCCGATCCCCATCGGCGGCTCGGCCGCGCTGCCCCGGGCTCTCGTCCGGGCGATCGAGGACCACGGCGGCACCGTCCGCTGCGGGGCCCGCGTGGTGCGCCTCCTCGTCGACGGTGACCGCTGCACCGGCGTCGAGACGGCGGACGGCGGGCGCTACCACGCCCGTCGGGCCGTGGTCTCGACCATCCACGTCAAGCACCTGCTGGACATGGCTCCTCGGTCCACGTGGCCCGAGGACTTCGTCTACGGCGTCGAGACGCTGGACGTCGGCCTCTCGATCTTCGTCCTGCACCTCGCGACCGACCGACCTCCGCTGCTGCGCGGCGCCGAGGACGAGGTCCCCGCCGTCGCGAGCGGCATCGCAGGGACGCCCGAGGCGATGCTCGACGCCGTCCGAGCGGTCCGGGACGGCCGCCGGCCCTCGACCCTGCCGTCCATCCTGATCGGGACACCCTCTCTCGTCGACCCGTCCCGAGCGCCGGCCGGCCAGCACACGACCAAGTTCGTCCTCGCCGCCCCGGCCCGAGGACCCGAACCGGGTGTCAGCTGGGACGAGGGGCGCGAGGCGTTCGCCGATCGGGTGCTGGCGGCGGTGCGGGAGCACGTCCCGAACCTGAAGGACGAGGCGATCCTCGGTCGGGTCGCGCTGTCGCCCTCCGATCTTGCGCGCTGGAACCCCCACATGATCGACGGCACCGCCCACGGCGGCGATCGCGGTCTGCCGTTCAGCGGGGCGCTCCGCCCCGCGCCCGGGTGGGCCCAGCACCGGCTGCCGTTCGTGGGGCTCTACCAGACCGGCGGCACGACCCACCCCGGCGGGTCCGTCACCGGGCTCCCGGGCCGCAACGCCGCGATGGTCGTGCTCCGCGACCTGGGGCGCGAGCTGGACGACGTCGTCGCCCGCTGACAGGGCCCGCGGTGACGGTCCGCTGGCGAGCGTCCCGCCCCGGACATGCCGAGGGGCCGGGGATGCGCCGCCGTCTCCGGCTGCGCTCCCCCGGCCCCCGGGACCGAGGGGGTCGGTGGCCCGTCAGGACCACCGACCCCACCCGTCGGTCAGCGGGTGACGCCCATCTCCGCCGGGTCCGGGTTCAGCGGGAGACCAGCGGCCTCCTGCAGGTCCCAGACGCAGCTCATGTCGGTGTAGTCCCTCCAGTCGAAGTCGCTGGAGACCTCACCGCCCTCACGCTGGGCGATGCGCTGGACGTCGTCGAAGGCCTCGACGCTCGCGCCGAGATCCATCGCCCAGTTGAACTCGGTGCCCTGCGACGTCTCCCAGGTGCGGTTGACGTCAAGGCCACCCTCGGACGGGTCGTAGCCGTTCGCGACGAGGTACTCCTCGACCTCCGGCTGGACGTTGCGCCAGTCGCTCTGACCGACCGGACCGTCCGACTGGAACCACTGGTTCGCCTCGAAGAGCCCGCCGAGCGCCGCGCAGACGGCGTCACGGTGGTTCTCCATGGTCTCACGCTTCACGATGAAGAGACCCTGGGCGAGGTTCTTGTACTCGCACCAGAGGCAGGAGCCTCCAGCCTCGAGGACCGGCGGCACGTGCCTGGGCTGACCCATGAACGCGTCGAGCTGCCCAGCGAGCAGGGCCTCCATGCGGGCGTCCGAACCCCCACCCATGGTGATCTGCTCGACGTCGGAGAACGGGATCCCGAACTCCTCGTTGAAGATGATCTCAGCGACCGCCCACCACGAGTCCCCGACCTTCCCGCCACTGATCGTCTTCCCGATCAGGTCCTCGGGCTTCTCGATCCCAGGGGCTGTGAGCATGAACCACGAGTCGACGTCGTTGAACACGCCGACGATGACAGCGTCGACGATGCCCTGTTCCATCGCCGGCCAGAGGGCGAGCGCCTCACCGTTGACGAGCCACCGCTCGTCGCTGACGAGCAGCGGGATCGGGTCCTCCGTCACGGACCAGACGACCTCGTCGAAGATGTTGTCCCAGGTCCGCTCCTTCGCGGCCATGAGGTTCATCAGCTGGGTCGTCCGCTCGGCCTCGAACGTGAAGGCCAGGGTGTCGAGGCTGAGCTCGACCGGCTCCTCCGCGGCGCCGGAGTCCCCCGATTCCGCGGGTGCAGGTGCCGGCGCCGGCTCGTCCGCCGCCTCCTCCGCACCGCCACAGGCGGCGAGGAGCAGAGCGGTGGCGAGGCCGACGGCCGCGAACCGCATCTTCCTCTTCATATTGCTCTCCCTTTCCCGTGCCGTCACCGGCACGGTCTCGGTTCTCCTAGCGCCGCGGCGGTGATCCGCCGCGGACGACTGTCCTTCCACCCACCCTGGACGAGCGAACTCCCCCAGGAAGTCGAACTCAATCCCTCCACCGGCTCAGGCGCTTCTCGGCCGCAGCGCTCGCGGAGACCATGACCATGCACATGATGAGGTACATCGTCAGGACGCCGAAGACCATGGGGACGTTGTACCTGGTCTGCGCATCGACGAGGAGGAAACCGAGGCCGTCCCGACTCGTGAAGAGTTCGGCGCCGAACAGGCCGACGAGGCCTCGGGCGACGCCCATACGGATACCGGTCCCGACGTACGGCAGTGTCCCGGGCAGGATGATCTTGCGCAGCTGGTCGAACCGGCTGGCGCCGAAGGAGCGGGCGGCACGGAGCATCGAGCCCTCGACCGTCTTCACCCCCTCCATGATCATGACCGTCGCCGGCGGGACGGCGCTGAGCACGATGATCGCGACCTTGGCGGTCGTCGTGTACCCGAACCAGATGAGGATCAGCGGGATGAAGACGATGCGCGGCGAGGTGTAGATCGTCCAGAACCAGGTGCCGAAGGTCCGGTTGATGGGCTCGATCGCGCCGACGAGGATGCCGAGAGGGACCGCGATGGCCAGCGACCCTGCCATGCAGGCGACGAAGAGCGTCACCGAGGACTGGAGATTGGGAATGAGCTCGCCAGAGGTGTAGCTCAGCGCGACGGCGTCACGGATGGAACCGAGCTCCGGGAGGAAGATCGGGTTGACGTCCGTGAACGTCGTCGCTGCCCACCAGACCGTGAAGAACCCGAGGACGCTGAGCGTTCCGATCGCGATCCGCTGCGCCCGGGGATATTCGAGGCGACCTGTCGACACGACACGCCGGATGGCGGGCGCCGAACGCTCATCGGCTTCGCCCGACTCGAGCGCTGCGCTGGTGCTGTCCAGTTGTGTCATTCCGATGGCTCCCGTGTCGGATGTGCGGGCATCAGACGGCGACGGTCTCGCGCCACCGAGATGCTGATCGCTCGAGCGCCTTCGAGAGGATGACGAGCAGGACCGCCACGATCAGCATGATGAAGATCATCGCCATGGTGCGAGCGGTGTTGAAGTTGGTCGCGGCACGCGTCGCCTCGGTCCCGAGACCTCCGGTTCCGGTCAGGAGCTCGACGACGATGAGCCCGATGAACCCGCGGGAGAGCGACTGACGCATCCCGTTCGCGACGAAGGGGACGATCCCCGGCAGGACGACCTTCCAGAGGGTCGCGATCCGCCCGGCGCAGAAGACCTGCGACATCCGGACGAGCGTTCCGTCGGCTGTCCTCATGCCCTCGATGACCTGGAGGACGAGCGGCACGACCGCCGAGAGGAACACGGTCATCACCACCATCTGCCGGTTCAGGCCGAACCAGAGCATCAGCAGCGGGATGAGCGCGACCCGGGGCATCGCGAAGAGGGCCCACAGGTACGGCTGGGTGATCACCTGGGCGAGCTTCGACAGCCCGATCCCGATGCTGATCGCCATGCCCACGGAGATGGCGAGCGCGATCCCTGCGAAGTAGGCGCTGAAGCTCTGGATGAACGCCGGGACCAGGAATCCGAGCTCGTACATGCGGACCATCTCGCCGGCGACTGCGACCGGCGACGGCATGACGATCGGATTCACCTCGCCGACCGTGACCCAGGTCTGCCAGGTGACCAGCAGAGCGACGAGGGCCGCGTAGGAACCGAGCTTGTTGCGCCGGAACTCCGCCCACCGCGACTGCGACGCGGCGTGCTTCCGCCGCCCGCTGGTGTCGGTCGGCCTGATCTGAGTGGTGTCGGTGTCCGCGCTCATGCGCCGATCCCCTGCGGGGCGGCGCCCACGTCGCCCTTGCGGAGCAGCCGCCACAGCTCGTCGCGGATGTCCGCGTAGCGTGGGTGGTGACGCAGGGTGTTGACCGTCCGGGGCCGCTCGATGTCGACCTCGATCACACCACGGACCTTGCCCGGGCGGTCGGTCAGCACGACGATGCGGTCCCCGAGGACGATGGCCTCGTCGACGCTGTGGGTGATGAAGACGCAGGTCTGCTTGGTCTCGGCGACGATGCGGAGCAGCTCGTCCTGCATGGTCTCGCGCGTGATCGCGTCGATGGCGGCGAACGGCTCGTCCATCAGGAGGATTCGGGGCTCGGTGACCAGCGCCCGGGCCAGGCCGACGCGCTGACGCATGCCGCCCGAGAGCTCGCGCGGGTAGGACTCCTCGAAGCCCTTCAGCCCGACCAGCTCGATGAAGTGGCGGATGCGCTGGTCGCTGTCCTTGTCGAGTCGCCCCTGGACCTCGAGCCCGAACTTCACGTTGTTGTAGACCGAGCGCCACGGCAGGAGCGCATAGTCCTGGAAGACCATGGCACGGTCGGGGCCGGGGCCGGTCACTGGCTTCCCACCGACGAGCAGTTCGCCGGCGCTCGGCTGGAAGAGGCCGCCGACGACGTTCAGGAAGGTGCTCTTGCCGCAGCCGCTCGGGCCGACGACGACGAGGAACTCCCCGTCGCGGACGGTGACGTCCATGCCTCGGAGCGCGACGAGCGGCTTCTGGCCGCGTGCCATCTGGTAGGCGATCGCGACGTCGCGCGCCTCGATGGTGCCCGGACCAACCTCTGCCATGTCAGCTCCCGTCTCCCCCGGGATCGTCCGACCCCGGTCCTTCCGAAGCGCTCGGGGTGGTTCGGGACAGCCCCCGGCCCCGACCCGCCTCCCAGCGAGGTAGTGGGACGCTAGCGCACCGGAGGCGTGCGTGCAAACGATTGGGGCGAGAGGAATCCACCCCGCGGGGGGATGACGGCCCCGGGCCCGGGCGGGGTCGGGTGCTGCGGTGCAAACGCTTGGTGCCGAGGGGGGTGCGCATGCGTCGGGTGGTGGTGGAACGGGTCCGCGGCCGGCGGCTCGAGGTCCGGGTCGGGGCGGCCACGGCGGTCGTCGACCGGGACGGCGAGGGGCCGGCACCGGTCCCCCGGCGCCGGCCCCTCGGTCGGATGCGAGCGTGTCAGCCCTTGGCGGCCGCGTCGATGACCTCGGCCACCTCGACCATCGCGCCACCGCGCTGGGCCGAGAGGATGCCGGCGTGGACCGCCGCCAGCGCGCTGACCGCCTCGTCGACGCCGACCTCGACCTGCGCCTGACCGCGGGCGGCCTGTCCGAACTCGACCAGCTGCTCGAGGAACATGTCGGTCCGGGGCAGGTCGACGGGGCTGCGCGAGACCTGCCCCATCTCCTGGGACACGAGCGAGCTGTAGTCGTCGGCCTCGTGCGACTCGTCCCAGTGGGTGAAGTCGAGGTCGTACCGCAGGTTCGCCTTCGTGCCCTGCAGGTTGATGGTGTAGACGCCCGGAGATGCCCAGCCCGTCCCCATGTAGCCGAGGGCGCCAGACTCGAAGTCCATGATGGCCATCACCGTGTCCGGGACCTCGGCCTTCGTGAAGACCTTCCGGGTGTGCGCGGTGACGGCTCGGATCGGACCGGCCAGGTACTGCATGTTGTCGGTGTGGTGGACGCCGAGCTGCGTGAACGGACCACCCGGCGCCTTGTCGTTGTACCAGCGCCAGGTGTCCGGGGTCAGCTCGAGGCCACGCTCGTTCGAGAAGTTCGTCTCGACCATCGAGAGGCCGCCGAGGCTGCCGTCCTCGATCCACTGCTTCATTACGCGCGAACCCGAGAGGCGCCGCGCGCTGTGGCCGACGGCGAAGGTCAGGCCGGTGCCGCGGACCACCTCGCGGATCGCGACGGCGTCGTCGAGCGTCGTCGAGATCGGCTTCTCGGTGTAGACCGGCTTTCCGGCCTTCAGGCAGGTCGTGATGACGTCGCGGTGCGTGTCGTTCGGAGTCGTGACGATGACGCCCTCGACCTGGTCGTCCGCCAGCAGCTCCTCGAGCGTCGCCGACGAGCGGCCGACCCGGAAGGTCGACTGGAACTCGCTGCGCTTCTCCTCGGAGCGGCTGAAGCAGTTGACGATGTCGATCTCGTCACCGCGGCGGACCGCACGCGCGAGCACGTGGGCCCAGCGTCCGAGCCCGATGAAGGCCAGCCTGATGGGGTCCGACATGTCCTGTTCCCTTTCCTGTCGGCCCGGCGGCGGGGCGCGCCGGGCGGTCCATGGTGCCGGAGGTCCTGCGGGCGGTCACTCGCCCCCGGTGGACCGGCGGCGCCGGGCCTGGAGGTCGAGGATCCAGTCGACCCGCTCGAGGCAGGCGACGGCGACCTCGTCGGCGAACCTCGCCGCGCGGTCGGCGTCCGCCCAGGGCGGGTTCCCGAACCAGCCGTCATCGGCCAGCTGGGTGACGTCGGTGATGAAGCCGTAGACCTCGCTCGAGCGCCGCATGAGGTCCATGTCGATGGCGTCGTCGGGTCGGGTCGGCTCCGTGACGCGGTCCATGCGGACCAGCGTCGGGTCGTAGGCGAGCATCGCGAGGGTCTCGATGCCACCACCGTGGGTCAGCTCGCCGCCCTGCGGCTCGTAGATGCGCTGCGCCGTGTAGCAGGACTGGACCGCGACGAAGTTGAGGTCGTGGGAGTCCTGCAGCTCGGTCGCGACCGCGTTCATCGACGCGATGTTGCCCTCGTGCCAGTTGACGAGCAGCACCGTGCGCACACCCATCGCCTCGAGCTCGAGGCAGATGTCGGTCAGGAGCGCCTCGAACGTGCTGCGGCGAAGGTTGATCGTGCCGGGGTGGCCGGCATGGATCGGCGTGACGCCGTACGGGCCGAAGGGCACGTACAGCCCGTCGATGCGGGCGGCGATCGCCTTCGCGACCAGCTCGGCGGCGAACGTGTCGGTCCCGCACGGCAGGTGCGGCCCGTGCTGCTCGATGCTGCCGATGGGGACGACGGCGACCGGGTTGTCGGCGATGGCCGCCCCGACGTCGGGGCTGGGCAGGTCCTCGATCGAGCGGAGGCTCACGGTGCGCTCCTCGGTCACGGCGGCCGGGGCCGCGGTCAGGCCCCCACGGGGGCGTCCGGGTCGACGACGACCTCGGCGGGACGCTCGCCGCGCAGCAGCGCCGCAGCGGCCTCCGAGGCCTTGACGCGCATGTCGCGCTCGGACTCCTCCGAGTACCACGACGTGTGCGGGGTCATGATGACACGTTCCGCGACGGCCGCGAACAGGGCGGGGTCGACCGGTTCGCGGGGGAAGACGTCCAGCGCGGCGACGGCCGGAGCGCCGGTCGCGAGCGCCGCGACGAGCGCCTCGGTGTCGATGAGCGAGCCTCGGGCCGTGTTGACGAGGACGCTGCCCGGGCGGGACCGGGCCAGCAGATCCGCCCCGATGAGCGGGCTGCCGTCCGGGTTGCCCGGTACGTGCAGGCTGACGACGTCGCTGCGCGCGATGAGGTCGCCGAGGTCGGTGACGAGCTCGTGGCCGGGCTCGGCCGCGGTCACATAGGGGTCGTGGACCAGGACCCGGAACCCGACGGCGGCGAGCAGACCGGCGGTGTACCGCCCGATGCGGCCGTACCCGACGACCCCGGCGGTGCTGGCCGACGGCAGGTGCAGCGGCCGCAGGTGCTCGAAGCCCCAGTTCCCGTCCTTCACCCAGCGGTCCGAGGCAACGATGCGGCGGAAGCCGGCCATCGCGAGGGCCAGCGCGTGGACCGAGACCGCCTCGGTGCCGTAGGTCGTGACGTTCGCGACCCAGACCCCGCGGCGCCGGGCGGCGGACAGATCGATGGCGTCGACGCCGATGCCGTACCGCACGAGCCCACGGCACCGCAGTCGCCCGAGGACCTCGTCCGTGATGCGGGGCCGTGACCCGAGCAGCAGGACGTCCGCCGCGCCCGCGACGGCCGCGATGGCGTCGGGGTCACCGCCGTCACCGGCGACGAGCTCGACGTCCAGAGGCCCGAGGATGCCCTCCTCGATCGACAGGTCCGGGTACCGGGTGCCGAGGACCGCGACGACGTGACGGGTCATGGTCGCTCCCCCCGGACTCCGGGCGTCCCGGACTCCGGCATCCTAAGGCACAAACGGTTGCAGTCAAGCCACGGCCACAGTTCGCTCATCTGGCCCGGGATGGCGTCCCCCGTCGGCTGCAGCGCCGCAAAGGTTTGCGGCGACGCTGCGCGGTCCTGGGTCGCCGGTCGGCGGGCAGGCGCCTGCTGGTCACCCCGCCAGGATCACCGTCGTGGACCCGCCCACGACGGCGACCAGTCCGGGCAGCAGTCGTGCGAGTGCGGGACCGGCCGGCCCGGTCGGCGACAGGCGCGCCAGCAGCGGGACGAGCACGGGCGTCAGCTGGAGGAGGACCAGGACCGGGGCGACGGGGAGCAGATCCAGCGCCGTCCACTGGCACCAGAGTGCCGACGCCACGAGCACCCCGGCGAGGACGACCAGACCGATCGGGCCCCGACCTCGGGGCGTGACCACGGCACCGGGCACCTCTGCCCCTGTCCCGGCGGGACGGGCGATGGCACCGAGGAGCGCGCCGCGAGCCATGCTGACGAGCGCACCCGCCAGCAGTCCGATCGTCGCCGCCGCGGCGGGCGAACCGACCCCCTCGAGCGCGATGCGGATGAGCACCGGGGAGGTCGCCCAGCAGAGTGCCGTCCCGAGGGCCGCCAAGGTCCCGGCGGTCCGTCCTGCGTCCGGCGCATCGCCGCTCGCACGACCGGTCGCGATGATGCCGACACCGGCCACGACCGCCAGGAGCCCGACCAGCTGGACGGCGGTGAGCGCCTCGCCGAGCGTCGCCCACGCCAGGAGCGCCCCGAACAGCGGGACGGCCCCGACGAGCGCCCCGGTCCGGGCGACACCGATGCGCTGCTGAGCCGTCCCGAGCAGCGTCCAACCCAGAAGGAAGTGCAGGAGTCCAGCACCGGCCGCGGCCGCCAGCGCCAGCGGGGGCGCCGAGCGCCAGGGGGCCAGCCCCTCGGTCGCGACGGTGCCGAGACCGAGGACGACCGCCCCCGTCAGCAGCAGCCAGCGGGTCCCCCTGGCCACGTCGAGGCGGGTCAGCGCTCGGCCGTTCGCGACCTGGAAGAGCGAGAACGCGGTCGCGGCGCCGAGCGCCGCGAGGATGCCGCCGACGTTCACGCCGGCACGCCGATGTCCAGGCCGAGATCGGCAAGCAGCACCCGCGCGGCGTTGTGGCCGGGCGCACCCGTGATCGAGCCGCCCGGATGGGTGGTCCCACCCGTCTGGTAGAGCCCGCGCAGCGGCATCCGGTGCTGCGCCCACCCGGGCGCCGGCCGCAGCGGTCCGCTGAACGCCACCCCCCGGTCGCCACCGTGGGGCGCCCCGCCGATCATGTGGGGGTTCGCGCGCTCGAGGTCGAGCGGGCTCTTCGCGAGGACGCCGAGGATGCGCTCGGCCTCGAGTCCCTCCACGTGACGCCGAGCCAGATCGATGAACCCGGCCGCGACCGTCTCACGCGCCGCGTCCCAGTCCGGGAACCCCTCGGGCGGCGTCGGCGACACCACGGTCAGCAGCTTGACCGTGTGGTGTCCCTCAGGTGCCCGGCTCGGGTCGGTGAGCGTCGGCGTCGCGATGAGGATCCAGGGCAGCTCCTGCTGCGGCGCCCGATCGCGCGCCCGCCGGAGGCCGGCGACGAGGTCCTCCGGCCAGCGCACGACCCCCGACGACACGGCCATCCCGGGGTCCGGCACGCCGCGCAGGCGCGGCCGGGCGTCGGTCGCGAGGTGCACGGCGAACATCGGAAGACCCGTGTCGAACGTCTCGACCCCGTACGAGAACGACTCGGGCCAGACCTCGCGCGGGGCCATGTCGAGCAGGTGCTTGACGTGGATCGACGACACGACGGCGTCGGTGCCGAGGAACCGCTCGCCCTCGGTCGTCTCGACGCCGACGCAGCGATCACCGTCGATGAGCAGCCGTGCGACGCGACGCCCGCACAGGACGGTCCCGCCGAGGCGCTCGACCTCGGCGACGAGCGTCTCGGTCAGGCGACCGCTGCCCCCGCGCGGGATGGCCCAGCTGCTGCGCTGCCGGCCGGCCAGAACCGACACCGCGAGGGCACCCGACCCCGGGAGGTCGACCGACACGTAGGTCTGGAACGCCATCCAGAGCATGAAGGCCCGGACGTGGCGGCTCTCGTACTCGCGGTTCACGACGTCCCAGGCGCTGAGCTGCCGGCGTCGCCGCCAGATGTCACCTCCGGGGCATCCGGCGAGCAGCTCGTCCAGGCCCGGCCCCATCCCGATGGGGGTCTGGCTCGCGGCCCGGAACGCCGGCGCGACCGCGGCCCACTCCTCGAGGAGCCGCCGGAACGCGTGGGCGTCGGCGCGCGAGAACCGGGCCAGCTCGCGCTCGGTCCCGGCCGGGTCGAGGTGCATCAGGAGATGCTCCCCGTCGGGGAACACGACGGCCGCCACCGGGTCGGGATGCAGGTACTCGAGCCCGTGCCGGCCGACGAGACCCAGCTCGTCGGCCGCGATCACGGGATGGTCGAGGATCAGCGTGTGGCCCGTCGAGCAGCTGTCGACCCGGAACCCCGGGACCAGCAGCTCCTCGCTGGCCGCACCGCCGCCCGGGACGTCACGGGCGTCCAGCACGACGACGCGCCGCCCGGCACGGGCCAGGTAGGCGGCCGCGATCAGCCCGTTGTGGCCGGCACCCGCGACGACGACGTCGGCCGTGGTGGTGCGCTCCCCTGCCTGCATGGGTCCCCCCCGTGGTCCCGTAGCCGTTCAGCCGAGCAGGCCCGTCACGCCCTCCCAGGCGAGCAGCAGGGCCGAGATGGAGACGAGCGTGATCAGGTAGCGGTCGAAGCGCTGCTGGCTCAGCCGTGCGGAGAAGCGCGCCCCGATGGGCAGGAAGACCAGCATGGGCACCAGCGCGAGCGCGCTCTCGACCAGCCGGTTCGGGGTGAACAGGTCCAGCTGGACGAGCGCCGCGACCTGTGCGAGGGCGAGCAGGTTGAACAGCGTCACGATGGAGAGGATGAACGGCGACCGCCCGATCCGGAACGCGTGCAGGTACGTGTTGAGGAGCGGCCCCGAGATCCCCGTCGAGCCCTGCAGCATCCCGGCGGCGAGGCCGACAGGCGGCGAGGCGTACCGCGTCACCCGCGGCGACAGGCGCACCTCGAACCGGCTCAGGAACAGGGTCACGTACAGCGCACCGACGCCAGCGAGCGTCAGCGACAGGATGGCCGGGTCGAGCCTCGCGAGCCCGATCGTCCCGAGCACGGATCCGACCATCCCGAACCCGACCAGCACCGGGAGATCGCGCGTCTCCCGGACCGACGCCCGGTGCTGCCACATCATCATGGTGTTCGTGACGATGCCCGGGATCGCCATGATCACGACGGCGCGCTCCACTCCCAGGAACACGGCGATGACGGGGACGGCGATCTGCGGCAGGCCGCTCCCCGTCACGCCCTTCACGAACGACCCGACCGCGATGGCCGCCAGGATCAGCGCCAGCTCGCCGAGGTCCGGCAGCGACTCCATCGGCGTCAGCCGAGGAGGACGCGGCCGAGCTCGGCCTCGTCCATCCCGAGCACCCGGTCGCGGAGCGCCGACGTCGTCAGCGGCAGGTCACGCAGGCGGATGCCGGTCGCGTCGTCCAGCGCGTTGGCGATGGCCGCCGGCGTCGGCGGGGTCGTGACCTCGCCGGCCCCGAGCGGCCGGTCGCCGGGCCGGTCCAGAAGGATCAGCTCGATGCGCGGGACGTCCGAGAAGCGCAGCACCGGGTAGGTCTCCCAGCTGTCGGTACGGACCCCGCGACGATCGACGCGCAGCTCCTCGTGCAGAGCGCGGCTGACGCCCTGGAGCGCCCCGCCCTCGAGCTGCTGGCGGGCCCCTTCGGGGCTGACGACCGTGCCGAGGTCCGAGGCGATCACGAGGCGCCGCACCGCCAGCACGTCGGCGTCGACGTCGACCTCGACCTCGGCGACCACGGCCGCGTACCCCATCGTGTCGTGGTAGCGGCTGAGCGCGACGCCCTGTCCGCGGCCGCTCGGGCCGACGTGCGGCGTCCATCCGGCGGCCTCGACCGCCGCCTCGAGCACGGCCCGTGCCCGCGGGTCGTCAAGGTGCGCGAGCCGGAACGCCACCGGATCCTGCCCGGCCGCCTCGGCCAGCTCGTCCATGAAGGACTCCTGGGCGAAGACGTTGTGGAACGACCCCAGCGACCGCAGCGAGCCGCTCCGAAGCGGACCGGGAGTGTGCTCCGCGATGCCCTCGACCAGCGGCACCGCGTAGATCGGCAGGATGTTGCGGGCACCGCCCTCGGTCACCGCCGGGACCGGCGGGGTCGGCCCGCCGGCCCGCAGCCAGGCCACGGCGGTGCGGTCGCCCTGCCCCGAGGGCCGGTTCATGTGGCCGTCGGTCAGGGTGCGGTGACGCCACGCGACGACGCGCCCATCGCTGTCGAGCGCCGCCGAGAGGTCGGCGGCCATCGCCGACCCGTACGGCTCCCAGTGGAACTCGTCGGTCACCCCGAGGTGCAGCCGGACCGGCCGACCCGGGACGGTCAGCGCCAGCACCGCGGCGAACGCCGCCGCGTCGTCGGCCGCGTTCTGACCGTAGGAACCGGGACCGTCGCGGTGATGGACCGCGACGGTGTCGACCGCGCCACCGAGCAGCGTCGCCAGCTCCTTGCGCAGCTGGAACACCCCCTGCGTGTGCGACCAGACCTCCATCGCACCGTCACGCAGCCATGCGACCGCCGCGGACGGCGACATCGACCCGTGGGACTGGTACGGCTTCGTGTAGGTGGCATCGATGCGCCGGCCCGCGGCGAGCGCCGCGTCGACACCGTCGTCCTGCCGTGCGACATGCGGCCGGGACGGCTGAGCCCGCATCGTCGCGAGGACCGTGTCGGTCAGCCCCAGCCCCGGGTCGTCCCACGTGGTGCGCGCCTCGAGGGCCGCTGCCGCCCGGACCGCGACCGCCTCGCGCTCGGCGATGACCGCGAGCAGACGCCCGTCCTCCACGACGGCGACGACCCCCTCCATGGCGCGGATCGCGGCCGTGTCGGTCGCGACCAGGGTCGCCGCCGGACTCGGTGGCAGCACCAACCGGGCGTGCAGCGTCCCTGGCAGGTCCAGGTCGTGCACGTACGCGGGTCCACCCAGCTTCGCCGCGAGGTCCGCCCGTCGTTCAGGTGCACCCAGCCCGGCAAGCGTCCAGTCGGGCCGATCGGACGCGAGGATGGCACCGACGAGCGGCTGGTCGCCGGGCGCGAACAGGTCACCCACGGGGCCGCTCGGCCCGACGACCGTGCCGTCGGAGGTGAGGTGCAGGGCCTCGAGCGGGTGCCCCGAGCGCTCGGCGGCCCGGGCCAGCACGAGCCGACGCAGTCCGACGGCCGCCATCGCGACCGCCTCGCCGCCCTCCATGACCGAGCGGCTGCCGGCCGTGAACCCCTCGTCCCGGCTGATGTCCGTCGACGGGGCGATGACGCGGACCAGGTCCGGCGCGAGACCGAGGTGGGCGGCGACGACCTGGCGCAGGGCGGTGTGGACGGCCTGCCCGATCTCCGAGCGGCCCGTCAGGACCTCGACCCGACCGTCGGACGCGATGCGGAGCCAGTCCCCGACGTCACCGGCGTCGCGGACGAGCGGCGGCGGACCGTCGGATGGGGCCGCGTCCCCGCAGGCATCGCAGCGGCGCAGTTCGCAGGTGCTCGGAGCAGGCGCATCAGCACCGAGCACGACCCGGGCCGCCGCCTCGAGGATCCGTGCGTGCGTGCCGCAGCGGCAGAGCTGCGGATCGAGCTCGGCGGCCAGCGCACGGAGGTCCGCGGGTCGGTCGGGACGTGCGGCGATGGCGGCGACGCGCATCATGATGCCGTCGATGCAGTACCCGCACTGGGCGGCCTCGAGCGCGAGGAACGCGGCGCGGACCGGATGGTCGCCGTCGGGACCGGCCAACCCCTCGGGGGTGGTCACCGCGCGGTCGCGGACGTCGCCGACCGTGGTCTGGCACGACGCGACCGCCGCCCCGTCGACGAGCACCGTGCAGGACCCGCACTCCCCGACCGTGCAGCCGGGCCTGACGCCACGCAGCCCGAGCTGCTCGCGGAGCGCGAACAGGAGCGGATCACCCGGGTCACCCGTCAGCGTCGCTGGCGCACCGTTGACCTCGAGGCGGGTGCCGGCGTCGCTCATGCCGTCGGATCCCTCCGGATCCAGACGGTCTCGACCTTCACGCCGGCGTCGCTCAGCAGGTTGAAGACCGGGCACCGGGCCTCGGTCTCGGCGACGACGGCGGCGAGTTCGTCCGCGGACGCCGCGGTGGTCACGACAGCCTCCATGCGCACGGTCTGGAAGTGCGGGCGGACAGAGCGGTCGCCGTTGCGTCCCCGGATGTCGATCGTGTAGTCGGCGACGTACTCGATCCCGCTGTACGCGAGCCCCATCTCGGCGGCCGTGCGGTTGAAGGTCACGGACTCGCAGCCGCAGAGGGCGGCGAGGACGGTCGTCAGCGGGGTCGGCCCGGCACCCGTGCCTCCACCGCCCACGGGTTCGTCGGTCGTGAGACGGTGCGCCTCGACCAACGCGTCCGCGACGACCTCGACGTCGGTCCGCATGGTCGCACCGTTGCGCGCGGTGATGCGCCGTCGACGGACGACGGACGCGGTGGGATCCTGCTCCTCGACGACCCGGCCCGCCATGCTCGAACCCCCCGGTCCCGTGCGCCTCCTGGCGCGCCCCGAGCATAGTTGGTGGGGGTCCGGCAATCGATTGTGGACTACGCTCCGGGCCGGCAGCCGACGACCGGGGGGTCGTTCGGCGGGTGGGAGACGCATGGAGTCGAGACGCCTCGGCTCGGACGGACCGCTGGTCAGCGCCATCGGCTACGGCTGCTTCGGGATCACCGCCTACGGACGACCCGACCTCGACGAGGTCGAGCGGACGGTCCGGCGGGCGATCGAGGCGGGCATCACGCTCATCGACACGGCCGACAGCTACGGCCCGTTCACGAACGAGACGATGGTCGGCGGCTGGATCCGCGACGCGCGTGACCGTCTCGTGCTCGCGACCAAGTTCGGCCAGGTCCGGCACGACGACGGGACCCGCCACATCGACGGCTCCCCCGCGTACGTCCGGCAGGCCTGCGACGCCTCGCTGGCGCGCCTCGGGACCGACGTCATCGACCTGTACTACCTGCACCGCCTCGACCGCGACGTCCCCATCGAGGAGACCGTCGGCGCGATGGCCGAGCTGGTCGCGGCCGGGAAGGTCCGCCACCTCGGCCTCTCCGAGGTCGGAGCGGACACGCTGCGACGCGCCCACGCGGTCCATCCGATCGCGGCGCTCCAGAGCGAGTACTCGCTCTGGACCCGGGAGGTCGAGTCCGACGTGCTGCCGGTCGCGCGCGAACTGGGTGTCACGCTGGTCGCGTACAGCCCGCTCGGGCGCGGGTTCCTGACCGGTGCGATCCGCGACGTCGAGGTGCTCGACGAGAAGGACACCCGCCGCAACAACCCCCGGTTCGCCCCCGACAACCTCGCCCGGAACCTCGCGCTGGTCGAGGTGGTGGCGCGGGTCGCGACGCGGCACGACGCCGCCCCGGCGCAAGTCGCGCTCGCCTGGGTGCTGGCCCAGGGACCGGACGTCGTCCCGATCCCGGGCACCACCAGGCGCGCGAACCTCGAGACGAACCTCGGTGCGCTCGACGTCGTGCTGACCGCGGACGACCTCGCCGAGCTCGACGCCCTCCTCGGTGTGGGGGTCGCCGGCGAGCGGTACGGGCCCGGCATGATGAAGCTGATCGACCGCTGACCGACCGGAGGACCTGGACGTGGCAACCACCGACCCGCGCGTCACCGCGGCGATCTCGCACTGGGCACCGCGCTTCGTAGCGAACGGCGTCCCGCTCACCGACTTCCAGGAGGTGACCGCCGCGGTCGACTCGTGGGACGACTGGTGCGCCCGGTGGGCCGAGCGTGCCGCCGTGCACGAGGCGATCGGACGCGAGGCCCTGGCCGAGGGGCGGACACGCAGCGCCGCCGACCACCTCACCACCGCTGGCGTCTGCTACCACTTCGGGAAGTTCCTCTTCGTCCAGCACCCGGACGAGATGCGCGCGGCACACCTGCGGGCCGTCGCCTGCAGGAACGACGCGCTCCCCCACCTGGACCACGTCGGAGAGCGTGTCGAGATCCCGTTCGACGGCAGCCGGATGGTCGGGAACCTCCGCCGTCCTCGGGGCAGCACCCGCCCTCCGGTCGTCGTCATGATCATGGGGCTCGACTCGGCGAAGGAGGAGATGCACGCGTACGAGGAGCTGTTCCTCGCACGCGGGCTCGCGACCTTCGCCTTCGACGGCCCCGGCCAGGGCGAGGCCGAGTACGACCTCACCATCCGCGGCGACTACGAGGTCCCGGTGGCGGCGGTCATCGACCACCTCCAGACCCGGGACGACCTCGACCCCGACCGCATCGGGCTGTGGGGAGTGAGCCTCGGCGGCTACTACGCACCCCGGGCCGCCGCGTTCGAGCCCCGTGCCCGGGCCTGCATCGCGCTCGCCGGTCCCTACGACTGGGCCGCGGGCTGGGACGGCCTGCCCGAGCTGACCCGACAGGCGTTCACGCACCGGAGCGGCGCCACCTCGCAGGAGGAGGCACTGGAGCACGGCCGGAGCCTGACGCTGGCCGGCGTCGCCGGGAACATCCGATGCCCGCTGTTCATCGTGATGGGCGGGCAGGACCGCCTCGTCCCGCCGGCCGGGGCCGAGCGGCTGGCGGCCGAGGCCGGCGGCGAGGTCCGGCTGCTCATGATCGAGGACGGCAACCACGTCGCGAACAACCGGGCGTACCGCTACCGGAACCAGACCGCCGACTGGATGGCCGCCAGGCTGGCCTGACCCGGTGCGGCGGGAATACCCAGCCGCCACCACCGCACGCGCCTAGCATCCTGCCATGCCCGGCCAACCGACCATGTCCGACGTGGCCCGCCTCGCGGGGGTCGACTCGTCGACCGTGTCGCGCGCACTGAACAGCCGTACCGCCACGAGCCTGCGGCCGGAGACGGTCGCGAAGGTGCTGGCGGCCTCCGAGCAGCTCGGGTATCGACCGAACGTGCTGGCACGCGGCCTCCGCACCCAGCGGACCCACACGGTCGGACTGCTGCTGCCCGACGTCACCAACCCGTTCTTCCCGCCGATCATCCGCGGCATCGAGGACGCCCTCATCCCGACGGGCCACGTGCTGCTGATCGCCAACACGGACAACGAGCCCGAGCGCGAGGAGCAGGGGCTCGACAGCCTGGTCGCACGCCAGGTGGATGGCGTGATGCTGGCCACCTCGCACCTCGACGTCGCGACCGATGCCGACCGTCTCGGCGGCATCCCGACCGTGCTCGTGAACCGCCGTGACCGCGCGTCGCAGGTCCCCGCGGTCCTGCCGGACGACGTGAAGGGGGTACGGCTGGTCGTCGACCACCTGCACGGCCTCGGGCACCGGCGGATCGCGCTGGTCAGCGGCCCGCTGGACACCTCGACCGGCCGCGACCGGCGGGACACGTTCGTCGCCGCCTGCCGGGACCTCGGACTGCCGACGGACCACGTCGTGCACGCGGACCGGTACGACCTCCCGAGCGGGCGACGGGCCGCCGAGGTGCTGCTCGAGGCGGAGGGTCCGGCGCCGACCGCCGTCTTCGCGTCGAACGACCTCCTGGCCGTCGGCGCCCTGACCGCCCTGCGCGCCCGCGGCCTGCGCGTCCCCGACGACGTCTCGCTCGTGGGCTACAACGACATGCCGCTGGTGGACCTGCTCGACCCTGCGCTGACGACGGTGCGCATCGACCAGTACCTGATGGGACGACGTGCGGCCGAGGTGATGCTCGAGCTGCTCGAGCGGTCCCGGTCCGAGGGTTCCGGCGACGGCGACATCGCGACCGTCGCGGACGTCACCATCGTCCCCGAACTGGTGGTGCGCCGCTCGACGGGTGCCCCACCCGGGACCGCCTGACGGACCTGTGGCGTCCCTGGACGCCGTCAGGCGGTCGTGACGGTCAGCAGCCCCGGCTCGGCCGCGTGCAGCCGCTCGTACCCCGTCTCGGTCACGAGCAGCAGCTCGCCCGTCTGCACGCCGGCGGTGCCGTCCGGCGTGACGACGTTCGGCTGGACCACGATGGTCATGCCGGCGGCGAGCGTCACGTCCGGGACCGGATCGCCGAGGCGACCGATGACCGGCGGGAGGTAGCCCCCACCGAAGCCATGCACGAGGTCGTCGTTCAGCAGGAACCCTGCCGTCCCGACGAGCGCGCCGGCGTCCGCGAGGTCCTGCGCGGTCGCACCGGCACGGACACGGTCCGCGACGGCGTCGAAGGCGCGCTGGGCGACGTCATGCAGCTCGGCGTACAGGGCGTTGGGACCGCGGTCGACGGTGATGGTCCGGAGCACCTGACCCGAGTACCCGCGCACCGCGGCGCTGAGCTCGGTGACGAGCACGCTGCCCGACGCGACCGTAGCCCCGACCGGCTGCTGGGCCGGCACCGGGCGCTCGGGCGCGTCCATCGGGGTGATCGAGAGGTAGTGGATGTGGGTCGTGCCGCCGAGCGGCACGTACGAGCGCTCGATGCGATCGATCAGCTGGTGGTCGCTGACGCCGACCGCGATGCCGTCGAGCAGCGCCTGCAGCGCACCGTCGCTGAGGGCCGCCCCGTAGCGCAGGTGCGAGAGCTCCTCCTCGGACTTCACCATCCGCAGGCGCGTGTACGCCGGCGTGAGGTCGACGACGCCGTCGAACCGCTCGCCGAGCGCGTCCCGGAGCTGGTACGGGATGGTCCCGACCATCCCCACGGTCTGGGACGTCCCACCACGCCGCTCCAGCTCGTCCACGACCGACGCGAAGGTGGACGCGCCGCCCCAGCGCACGTCGGCATCCCGGGCCATCTCACTGGCCAGCCGGATGTGGTTGTGGAAGTGCACGAACAGCGTGTCCTGTTCGCCGGTGCCGAACACGACGGCCGCCTCGCGCGTCACCGGCCACCGCGTCAGCCACGGGACGGCCGTGCCGCTGCGCTCCGATCCGTACAGGACGATGCGGTCGACACCCGCCGCGACCGCCTCCGCCGCCAGCGCGTCGCGCCGCCGCAGCAGCTCGTCGGGAGAGAACGGGGCGGGACGGGACGCGGTCACGGGCATGGGACCTCCTCGAGATGGCCCTGCTGGCGCGGCGAGCGGGAGCGGTCGGCCGAAGGCGGCACGCTAGCCCTGCTCCCGCTCGGACCAGCGAGGGCGCGGTCGTGACATCGGTGCTCCGAGCGCCGCGTACCCGACGTGCCCCAGCCGTGCGAGGGGTCGGAGCAGCTCCGGATCGGCCGTGCCGTCGCGCAGCACCCGACCGTCGACGTGGACGTGCACCACCTCCCCGACGACCATCGTCCCGCCCCCGAGGTCGAGCTCGTGGCGCAGGAGGCACTCGAGGTTGACCGGCGATTCCTGCAACCGCGGTGCGGCGACGGCCACCGCGGGCACCGCGGTCAGCCCGACGAGCCGGAACTCGTCGACCTCAGGCGGGGCGTCGATGCTGGTCGCGTTCATCGCGTCGAGATGGTCGACCGTGACCACGTTGACGACGAACTCGCCCGACGCGCGGATGTTGTTCAGCGTGTCGCGGACACCCGCGAGCCCGAGCACCACGTGAGGTGGCGAGGACGAGACCAGGTTGAAGTAGCTGTGCGGCGCGATGTTGGGCACGCCGTCCGGGCCGACGGTCGAGACCCAGGCGATCGGCCGTGGGACGACGAGGCTGGTCAGAAGCCGGTAGAGCGACCGTCGGTCCCACTCGGACGGGGTGACGTCGAGGTCACCCTCGGTTGCGCCACCCCGCCCGTCGTCGCCGACCGTCGCGGCCACCGGTCAGGACGGTCGGCGCTGGCCGAGGTCGTCGATCGGGTCCAGCCCGTCCGTCACGTCGTCCCTGTCCTCGCTGGCGAGCTCGAGCCCCGACCCGCGGGCCGACATCTCGAGCAGCGAGATGAAGTCGATGTCGCCGAGGCCGTTCCCGATGAGGTCGACGACCTGCTGGTGGACGAGGGCGTGGACCGGCAGCGAGACGTTCAGCTGACGGGCGGCGTCGAGCCCGAGCTCGAAGTCCTTCCGCAGCAGATGGCCGGTGAACGTCGGCTTGTAGTCGAGGTTCACGATCGCGGGCGTCTTGTAGCGGCTGAACACCGATCCCATGACGCTGCCGTTGATGAACTCGAGGTAGTCGGCACGGCGGATGCCGGCCTTCTCCGCGAGGACGGTCGTCTCGGCCAGGGACTGGCTCACGACGCCGAGGATGAGGTTGTGGCAGATCTTGACGAGACGCGCGCGCTCGCCCTCGCCGACGTAGGTGATGGTCCGGCCGAAGACATCCAGGTACGGCTTCGCACGGTCGAAGGCAGCACGCGGCCCGCTGACGACGACGCCGAGCCGGCCCGAGCGGACCACCTTCGGGCTGCCACTGACGGGCGCCGCCAGCAGGTCGCATCCCAACCCGGCCGCGACCTCGCGGATGCGCTCGCCCATGTCCATCGAGATCGTCGACGAGTCGACGACGAGTCCGGGTCGGCGACCCTCCACGGTCAGGAGCCCATGCTCGCCGAGCATGACCTCCTCGAACGACTTCGAGTTGGCGACGATGCTGAACACGATGTCGCAGTCGGCCAGCTCGTCGGGCCGGTCGACGATGGTCGCGCCGAGCGACGCGAGCGGCTCGGCCTTCTCGCGCGTCCGGTTCCAGACGGTCAGGTGATGACCGGCGTTGAGCAGGCGGATGGCCAGCTCGAAGCCCATCCGGCCGGTTCCGAGCCAGCCGAGCTTGAGGGTGTCGCTCACGGGTGTCTCCCTGGGGACGTCGGCGCCGGGCGCCGGCGGGACCGCCTCACCACTGTGCGGCGATGTACTTGGTCTCGAGGAACTCGAGGAGCCCGTCGTGGGCCCCCTCGCGGCCGAGGCCGCTGAGCTTGCTGCCACCGAACGGTGCGGCGGGATCGGACAGGAAGCCGCGGTTCACGCCGACGACGCCGGCCTCGAGCCGCTCGGCGACACGCATCGCCCGGCCGAGGTCCGACGTGTAGACGTACGACGCCAGCCCGAACTCGGTGTCGTTCCCCATCGCGACGGCCTCGTCCTCGCCCCGGAACGGGACGATGGGGGCGACCGGCCCGAAGATCTCGTGCCGCAGCAGCTTGGCGTCGGGCCGGACGTCGCGGATGACCGTCGGCAGGTAGAAGAACCCCGGGCCGTCGGTCGCCACGCCACCGGTGGTGACCCGCGCCCCGGCGGTGACGCTGTCGCGGACCAGTCCGTCGATCTCCTCTCGGGCGGCCGCGTTGATGACCGGGCCGACGTCGTTGCTGCGGTCGAGGCCGGGCCCGACGCGCAGCGCGGCCATCCGGTCGGTCAGGGCGTCCGCGAAGGCATCGACGACGGAGGCCTCGACGAGGAAGCGGTTCGCCGCGATGCAGGACTCGCCACCGTTGCGCATCTTGGCGACCATCGCGCCCTCGACCGCAGCGTCCAGGTCGGCATCGGCGAACACGAGGAACGGGGCGTTCCCGCCGAGCTCCATCGAGGCCCGCAGGACGTTCCGTGCCGCACCCTCGAGCAGCTTCACGCCGACCTCGGTCGACCCGGTGAAGGACACCTTGCGGGTGCGGCGATCGGCCAGCATCGCGCCGACGGTCGCACCCGAGCTCCGGGACGGAAGCACGTTCACGACGCCGCCGGGTACGCCGGCCTCGGTGAGGATGTCCGCGACCAGCAGCGCGGTCAGCGGCGTGTCCGACGCGGGCTTCAGCACGACGGTGCAGCCGGCGGCCAGCGCCGGACCGATCTTGCGGGTGGCCATCGCCGCCGGGAAGTTCCACGGCGTGACGAGGACCGAGACGCCGACCGGCTGGCGCATCGTGAGGATGTGCTTGTCCCCCGCCGGCGCCCGCATGAGGCCGCCATCGATCCGCACCGCCTCCTCCGAGAACCACCGGAAGAACTCGGCCGCGTAGTTGACCTCGCCGACCGCGTCGCCCCAGCTCTTGCCGGACTCGAGGACGATCAGCTCGGCGATCTCGTCACGCCGGGCGATCATCGCCTCGAAGGCGCGGCGCAGCGTCTCGCCCCGCTCGCGCGGAGGGGTCGCCGCCCAGGCCGGACCGGCCGCGTGGGCGGCGGCGACGGCCGCGACCGCGTCCTCCGCGGTCCCCGACGCGACCGAGGCGATCGTCCCGCCCGTCGCAGGGTCGAGCACCGGGAACTCGGCGCCGTCCGAGGCCGGCCGGAGCTCGCCGCCGATGCGCAGCCGGGTGTCGAGCCCGGTCAGCACGTCGCCGCTCACCCGACGACCTTCGCCACGGTCTCGACGATGCGCGCGACCGAGGGCAGCACCTCGTCCTCGAGCGCGTCCGAGCTGGGCAGCGGGACGTGCGGGGTCGTGACGCGGGTGACCGGCGCGTCGAGGTCCCAGAAGGCCTCCTCCGCGACGATCGAGACCAGCTCGGCGCCCCAGCCGAGGACGCGCGGGTTCTCCTCGACGGTCACGAACCGCTTGGTCCGCGTGACCGACTCGAGGACGGTCCGGGCGTCCAGGGGGATCAGGGTGCGCAGGTCGATGACCTCGGCCGAGATGCCACGCTCCGCCTGCAGGCGCTCGGCGGCCTCGAGGGCCCGCGGCACCATCGCGGCCAGCGCCGCGATGGTCACGTCGCTGCCCTGACGCAGGACGGCGGCCCGTCCGAGCTCGGTCACGAGCTCGCCGTCCGGGACCTCGCCCTTCACGGGGTAGAGGGACTTCTGCTCGAAGAACACGACCGGGTTGTCATCGCGGACCGAGGCGGCGAACAGGCCGATCAGGTCGGCCGGGTTCGACGGCGCCACGACCTTCAGGCCGGGGATCATCATCGCCCAGTTCTCGACCGACTGCGAGTGCTGGGCGCCGAACCGGAGCCCGGCCCCGTTCGCGGTGCGGATGACGAGGGGCAGCGACGTCTGGCCGCCGGTCATGTACCGGGTCTTGGCCATCTCGACCGAGACGAGGTCCCAGCAGGTGGCGAGGAAGTCCGAGAACATGATCTCGGCGATCGGGCGGATGCCGGTCATCGCGGCGCCCATGGCGGCACCGAGGATGGCCTCCTCCGAGATGGGCGTGTCACGGACCCGGACCGGTCCGAACTCCTCGAGCAGGCCCTTGGTGGCCTTGAACACGCCCCCGGCGGCGGCGACGTCCTCGCCGAGGAACACGACGGACTCGTCGCGGCGCATCTCCTGGGCGATGGCTCGGGCCACCGCCTCGCGGTAGGTGATCAGTTCCGCCATGCCCAGCCTCCATCGGCCCAGACGTCGGTGTACGCGCTCTCGATCGCGGGCACCGGACCGTTGCGGGCACCCTCGGTCGCGGCGTCGACCTCGGCCATCGCCGCGGCCTCGATGTCGTCGAGGACGGACGCCTCGACCCCCTCGTCGAGCAGCCGCTGCCGGTACATCGGCATGGGGTCACGCGCGAGCCACTCCTCGACCTGCTCCTTCGGGCGGTAGTCGCCGGGATCGGCGCGCGAGTGGCCGCCGTGCCGGTAGGTCAGGCACTCGATGAGCGACGGGCCCTCGCCGGCGCGGGCCCGCTCGAGCGCACGCAGCGCCTCGAGGTGGACGGCGTCGGGGTCGTTGCCGTCGACGATGATGCGCTCGAGCCCGTAGGCGGCGGCGCGGTCGGCGGCCGGGTGCGGCACGGCCGTCACCGAGTCGATCGGCGTGTACTCCATCCAGAGGTTGTTCTCGCAGACGAACACCACCGGCAGCTTCCAGACGGCCGCGAAGTTCAGCGCCTCGTGGAAGGCCCCGATGTTGGTCGTGCCGTCCCCGAAGAAGCAGACGGTGGCCTGCTCGGTGCCCCGCAGGACCGCCGACCAGGCCGCGCCCGCCGCGATCGGGAGGTGGGCGCCGATGATCGCGTAGGAGCCCATCGCATAGTGCTCGACGCTGGTCAGGTGCATCGAGCCGCCCTTGCCGCCGCAGACACCGTTCGCGCGGCCGAGCAGCTCGGCCATCACGCCCTCCATCGACGTCCCGCGCGCGAGGGTGTGCGCGTGCCCGCGGTACGTGCAGAAGGTGTAGTCGTCCGTGCGCATCGCCTCGGCGAACCCGGCGGCGATCGCCTCCTGGCCGAGCGAGAGGTGCGACGTGCCCTTCACGAGCCCCTCGAGGAACAGGCGGTAGGCCCGCTCCTCGAAGCGCCGCAGCCGGACGACCTGCGCGTACAGCGCCAGCTTCGTCTCGCGGTCGATCGCGGGCGACGTCACGGTCGCTCGCTTCGCCTTCGTGGTCGCCACGGGCTCCCTCCGTGCCTCGGTGGTCCGTTCCGGGTGCTCGTCACCCGGGACCGGTCAGTACTTGTTCGTGATGAAGAGCTCCTCGGCCGGGAACAGGGTCAGCAGCTGGGCCCCGTCCCGGGTGACGACGATCTCCTCCTCGATGCGCGCGGCCGACCTCCCGTCCGCGGACGGGCAGTAGGTCTCGAGGGCGAAGACCATGCCCTCCTTGATCTCGATCGGGTTCTCGAGCGAGTTGAGCCGGCTGATGATCGGCCGCTCGTGCAGGCCGAGTCCGAGGCCGTGGCCGAACTGCAGGCCGAACGCCTCCATCTCGGAGTCGAACCCGAAGTCCTGCGCCTTCGGCCAGAGTCGGGCGATCTCGTCGGTCCCGACCCCCGGCCGCACGGCGGCGATGGCGACGTCGATCCACTCCCGCGCCTTCACGTACGCGTCGCGGTGGGCCTGCGTCGCCCGCCCGACCGCGAAGGTGCGGTAGTAGCAGGTCCGGTAGCCGTTGTAGGCGTGGATGATGTCGAAGTAGGCGGCGTCGCCCGGGCGGATGTAGCGGTCGGAGAACACGTGCGGGTGCGGGTTGCACCGCTCGCCGGCGATCGAGTTGATGGCCTCGACCTGCTCCGAACCCATCTGCAGCAGGCGGTGGGTCGCGAGGGCCACGATGTCGGACTCGCGCACGCCGGGCTTCAGCGCCTCCGAGATGTCCTGATAGACCCCGTCGACCATCGCAGCCGCCTGGCTGAGCAGCAGGATCTCATCGACGTTCTTGATCTCGCGCGCGGTGAGCATGGTCTGCTGGGCGTCGCGGACGTCGATGCCCTCGGCCTCGAGCGCCCGGAGCATCGGCAGCTCGACCACGTCCACGCCGAGCGGCATGTCCGCCACGCCCTCGTCCCGGAGGATGGCGGCGATCTGCTGCGCGGCGCCGGCGGGCAGCCCTGACGTCGGTGCGATCGCGCCCTGCAGGCCCACGTTCCCGCCGACCGAGTGCGAGGGCTCGAGCCACGGCGAGTACAGGCGATGGTTCTTCGCGGCCGAGCCGAAGTCCCAGATCCACGGCGTGCCGGTGCGGGTCAGCAGCGCCCAGCGCTCGGTCTTGTTGTAGCCCCAGGTGCCGATGTGCGTCGCCGTGAGGTAGCGGACGTTCGAGGTCTCGAAGACCAGCACCGCACCGAGGTCGCTGTCGGCGAGGGCCTGCCGCGCGCGGGCGAGGCGGTAGTCGCGGAGTCGACCGACGTCGACCCGCGTCTCCCAGTCGACGGTCATGATGCCGGGAGCGGCGATGTCGGTCTGGGCGAACTCGGCCATGTCTGCTCCACTCGATCGCGCCACCGCGCCAGCGCCGACCCCTCCTCGGAGCTGCTCGAGGATGCGGACCGTCGCGTCGGCACGGGGCCGTTCACGTCGTGCAATCGTATGCTAACGCCTCTTGTCGCTGCTCGCCGCAACCGGGCGCAGCTCGCGGCTCGGCCCGGGCGCGCGGCCGGGCCCTGGCGCCCACCCGGCAGCGGCCACCACCGTGACGAGTCCCGGTACCCGCCCGTGCGACCCGCGTCCCCGGATGCGGCGAGCACCGGCGCCCCCGTCCGCTGCTAGGGTCGCGGGGCGCCGGGCATCCTGAACCGCCCCCGCAACCGACTGCAACGGCCTTCAGCCGCTCCCGAACGACGGAGCCGTCCGCGGGCCGACCGCACCGGTCGTCGCAGTCGATCGTCCAGGAGACCCAGACCATGGCCGCCACGCTCCCCGAGGCACGCAGCGTCGTCGTCGACCCGACCCAGGAGCAGCTCCGCGAGTGGGTGCGGACGCTGATGCCCCGCGTCGTCGAGACCGAGTTCGGCAACCTCAACTACACGGCCCGCATCCTGGCCCGGCTCACGCCGTCGACCTTCTTCGTCTCGGACGAGCCGACGGGCAAGCAGACGATGTCGCGCGCAGAGGCCGACGCGTGGGCCGCGAAGCAGGACGCCTACATCGCCGACCAGGACATGGTCCTGCTCCGCGGCTACGTCGGACCGGACGAGGACTTCAGGACCGGGACGCAGCTGTTCATGGAGCGCGCCAACAGCAACGTCATCGGCATGCAGGAGCAGCTCTACTTCCCGCCGGACGAGCGGTGGGCCCCCGAGTTCACGGTCATCTACACCCCGGGCCTGCGCGTCCCCGAGCACAACGAGGAGTGCCTGATCCTCGTCGACCTCGAGAACTGGACGACCCGCGTCATGGGGTCGGACTACTTCGGCGAGTCCAAGATGGGCAGCCTCCGCATGTGGAACAAGCTCGTGTACGAGCGCGGTGGGCTGGCCATGCACTCCGGGGCCAAGACGTTCCCCGCCGAGGCGACCCGTGACGGGCGCGAGCGCCTGGCCCTCATCATCGGTCTCTCGGGCACGGGCAAGACGACGACCACGTTCCGCGAGGTCCGCGGCTCGCTGCCCGTCCAGGACGACTTCATCGCCCTGATGCCCGGTGGTCAGGTCCGGACGACCGAGAACGGCTGCTTCGCCAAGAGCTTCGGTCTCGACCCGGTCGACGAGCCGACGATCCACGGCGGCGCGACCCGACCGGACGCGTGGCTCGAGTCCGTGGCCGTCGACGCCGCCACCGGTCGGGTCGACTTCTTCGACGACTCCTACACGGCCAACGGTCGCGTGACGTTCCCGATGGCGAACATCCGGCACCGTGACCCGCGGAACCTGCCTCGGGCCGACTACCTCTTCATCCTCAACCGCAACGCCAACATCATCCCGGCGGTCGCGCGCCTCAGCCCCGAGCAGGCCGCGACGTACTTCATGCTCGGCGAGACCGAGGGCACCAGCGCCGGCGGTGCGGCCGAGGCGGGCAAGAGCCTCCGGGTCCCGGGGACGAACCCGTTCTGGTGGGAGGAGGAGTCGTCGATGGGGAACCGGTTCCTCGAGCTCCTGGACACCTGCCCCCTCGAGGTCTACCTGCTGAACACCGGCCGCGTGGGCGGCCCAGAGGCCGACGGGCGGTCCAAGAAGGTCACGATCTCGGCCTCGGCCGCCGTCCAGGAGGGGATCCTGGACGGGACCATCACGTGGGAGGTCGATCCGGACTTCGGCTACGAGGTCGCGGTCAGCGTGCCCGGGATCGACGACCCCGAGCTGCTCCAGCCGCGGCGCCTCTACGACCGCACGGGCCGCAGCGACGAGTACGCGCGGATCGTCGCGGAGCTCAAGGAGCAGCGCGCGGCCTACCTCGCGAGGTTCCGCGCGCTGGACCCGAGCATCGTGCGCGGCGCCGACCACTGAGAAGCCATCCCCACGACGTCCGGACGGGTCTGCGATGACGCTGAAGGTCCCCCTGCCCCAGCTCGGCGAGTCGGTCGACAGCGGCACCATCGTCGCCTGGCTCGTCAAGGTCGGCGACACGGTCGCCCTCGAGCAGCCGATCGCCGAGGTCAGCACCGACAAGGTCGATACGGAGATCCCGAGCCCCGCGGCCGGGACCGTCGTGGCCCTGCTCGCCGCACCCGAGGAGACCGTCGCCGTCGGCGCACCGATCCTCGAACTCGAGACCGGTGCCGACGCCCCCGTGGGTGCCGACGCCGGTGCACCGGCACCAGCCGCCGCGGCCACGCCGGCCCCCGCTCGTGTGGTGTCGGCGCCGGCCCCGGCCGCTCGTGCGTCGGCGCCGGCGTCCTTCTCGACCACCGGGATGAAGCTGTCGCCGCTGGTCAAGCGCCGCCTGCGCGAACTCGGCCTCGATCCGACGACCCTCCGTGGGACCGGCCCGGGCGGACGCATCACGGTGCAGGACGTCGAAGCCGCCAGCGGGCGCCCCGGAGCTCCAGCCTCCACCGCGCCAGCGGCACGGCCGGCGATCGGCGCGGCCCGTCCGGTCGTCCAGCCGGGCGATCGGGTCGAGCCGCTGTCGCGGATGCGCAGGGTCATCGCCGAGCGGATGCTCGCGAGCATGCAGACCACGGCGCAGCTGACCTCGGCGGTCGAGGCCGACGTCACCCGCATGATGGCCGTCCGATCCGAGATCCGGGACGTCGCGAGGGCGCGGTACGGGGTCTCCATCTCGCCGCTGGCCTTCATCGCCCACGCGACGGTCCGGACGCTGGCCGACCACCCGGTCCTCAACGCGTCGATCGACATGGAGGCCGGCGAGGTCGTCTACCACCGCGGCGTCGGGCTCGGCATCGCGGTGGACGCACCGCAGGGGCTGATCGTCCCGGTCATCCGCAGCGCCGAGGAGCTGAACCCCATCGGGCTGCAGCAGCGCGTCGCGGACATCGCAGCGCGGGCGCGCGACAAGAAGCTCAGCCCCGACGACCTCGCGGGCGGGACGTTCACCATCACCAACACCGGGTCCCGCGGGTCGCTGTTCGACACCCCGATCCTGAACGCGCCGGAGGTCGGCATCCTCGCGACCCCGACGATCGAGAAGCGCCCCGTCATCCTGACCGACGAGGACGGCGAGGACGTCATCGCGATCCGGTACCGGACGTACCTCTGCCTCTCCTACGACCACCGGCTGGTCGACGGGGCGGACGCGGCCCGGTTCCTCACCGACCTGGCGGAGCGGCTC
Source organism: Actinomycetota bacterium (assembly GCA_041163265.1). Taxonomy (GTDB): domain Bacteria; phylum Actinomycetota; class Nitriliruptoria; order Nitriliruptorales; family Nitriliruptoraceae; genus CSBr16-57R1. Next base: position 4,993 of record JBEARL010000001.1, on the reverse strand, counting down.
GACACGTCCGACTGGGGTCCGGAGATCTCGGACCTGCAGGCGGCCGCCCGGGCCTGAGCCCGTCAGGCCGTCAGCTCGACCGCGATGGTCGGCCAGCCGTCCAGCGTCAGCTCGAAGCGATCCCCGGGGGCGACGGGGATCGGCGGCACCATCGACCCGAGGATGACGACGTCCCCCCGTCGCAGCCCCGGGCCGACCGACGCCGCGCCCCGGGCGCAGGCCGCGAGCACGTCGATCGCCGTGCCCGGCCCCGCCTCGACATCATCGACCGCGGTGGCCGACGGGGTCCCGTCCACGGACACGTGGCGCACCGTCGCCCGCAGCTCCTGACCGGCCCAGCCGCCGGGTACCGGGCGCTCCGGACCCAGCAGCACATGACGGTGGAAGATGTCGCCGGCGAGGATCGCCGCGACCGCGTCCGGGGCCGGCGCGATGTCGAGGTCCGCGAGCTCGATCGCCGGGGCGATCGTCCCGACCGCGGCGCGCAGCTCGTCGGACCCCGCTGTCGGACCGAGGTCCGCGGCCAGGACGACGGCGACCTCGGCCTCGGCCATCGGGCGGGTCCAGCCGGTGAGGGGCGCCCGGGCGACACCGTCCGATGCGGACAGCCGCGTCCTGTCCGTCAGGAAGCCGACGAGCGGGGCGTCCAGCCCCATCGCGGCGAGCGCGGCAGGCGCACCGAAACCGGCCTTCCAGCCGATACGTCGGGCGCCGCCGGCCTCGAGCCGCGCGAGCAGTTCGGCCTGCGCGGCGAGGCCCACGCTGACCCGCGGGTCAGCCGTCACCGTCACGCCCGACCTCCTCGTGCACCTCGTACCCCGAGTCGTCGAGCGACCCCGCGCCGGACCAGCCCCAGACCAGGACGACGTCCTCGTCGGTGTCGTTGTGGAACCCGTGCCACTGGCCGCGCGGCGTGAACACGACGTCCCCCTCGCCGGCAGGCTGGTCACCATCGTCGGTGTACATCCGGCCGCTGCCCGCCAGCACGATCCAGAACTCGTCGGCGTGTCGGTGCAGGTGCCGGTCGTGACGGGCGCCCGGAGGCAGCACGGTCCAGCCCAGCAGCATGTCATCGGTCCCGGCCGTGGCGCGGTCGATCAGGAACTGCACACGCATGTCGACCCAGCCCTCGTCGCGCCGCAGCCCCGAGACCACGGGGACGTCCCGCAGGTTGGTCAGGAACCGCCGCGTGCGGTCGGGCAGGTCCGCCCCACCGGCTCCCATGGCGTCCGGAGCGCCGGGGATCACGCCAGCCCCGCGAGGGTGCGGTACGCGCGGTGGGCGACGACGAAGTCGTTCGCATCGATGCCGAGCCCTCGGCAGGCGTTCATCAGCTCGTTCGCGGCCGCGGCCAGCGGCACCGAGGCGCCGAGCCGACGGCCCTGCTCGAGCACGAGGGTCATGTCCTTCTGCTGGAGCGTCACGTCGGCGAGCGGCTTCGCCGGCATGTTGCCCTCCAGGACGAACGGTCCGCGGTAGGCGAGGACCGGTGACGCGGCCACGCTGCCGAGGATCGCCTCGACGACCCGCTCGCGATCGACCCCTCCCTTCTCTGCGAGCGCCACAGCCTCGCCGAAGGCGATGACCTGGACCATCAGGAGCAGGTTGACGCTGAGCTTGGCCTGGACCGCCGTCCCGCTGGGCCCGATGTGCGTGACGCGCGGCCCGATCGCCAGCAGCACATCGCGAACCCGCTCGAGCGCGTCAGCGTCGCCGCCGACCATCAGGGACGCCCGGCCCTGGACGACGGTGACCGGGCTGCCCGAGATGGGCGCGTCGAGCATCACGCGGTCCCTCGCCGTGAACGCCGCGGCGACATGTCGGCTGACCTCGGGTGCCACGGTGGACATGTCGAGGTAGACGGCGTCGGGCCGGAGCCCCTCGACGACACCGTCGGGGCCGAGCGCCACGGCCTCCACCGCGGGACCGTCGGTCACGATCGAGAGGACGACGTCCGCCTCGGCCGCGGCGACCGCCGGCGTGGCCGCGACCTCCATCCCGAGGTCGCGCAGCGGTGCGTCGCGGCCCGGTGAGCGGTTCCAGCCGACGACCCGGTGACCGGCCGCCAGCAGCCGCGGGACGATGACCTGTCCCATGTCCCCGAGCCCGAGGAACGCCACGGTCCTGGGCCGCTCGGCGACGGGAGGCGGGTTCTCGAGTCGGTCGCGCATGGCTGCTCCTCATGGCCGCCCGGCTGGCGGAGCCGGCTCTGGCCCAGCCCGTTCCAGTGCCCCCCGAGGCGTTCTCGACCTCGGTGACGCTGTCCGGGGGTGGTCCGGACTTGACTATGTTAGAGCCTGCAATCGATGGAACAACGACGTCAAGGGCGAGCGAGAAGATGTCCCCGCCTCGCGCGGTCCTCGGTGTCGACCGCTCGGCGCCCGCCGCGCGGGGGTGCTCCCGGACCGGGAGCGATGAATTGGAGACTCGCATGACCGCAATCGTTGGTAAGCGGCGGCGGATCGGGAGCCGCACCGCGGTGGCAGTGGCGGCGGTCGCCGTCCTGCTCGCCGCCTGCGGCGGGGCCGAGGAGGCCACCCCGGAGCCGGCGCCGGCACCCGCGGCGACCGAGGAGGCCGTGCCCGCAGAGGAGGCGCCCGCCCCGTCACCGGACGACGTCGAGCCGATGACCTGGGCGCACGCCTGCAGCCTGCCCGGCTGCTGGTACCACGTCCCGATGTACGTCGCGGCCGAGTTCGGATTCTTCGAGCAGTTCGGTGCGAACGTGACGATCCAGCCGATGCGTTCCGGTGGTGACATCGTCCAGGCCACGCAGACCGGCGACGTGTCGGGCGGCCACATCGGTACCGACCCGTTCCTCGTCGGTGCGCCGGCAGGCCTGAACATGGTCGGCATCTTCGGTGAGAACAAGCAGGACTGGATCGTCATCACCCGGGACCCCTCGGTGCAGTCCTGCGCGGACTTCGCCGGGAAGCAGGTGGGTGCCCAGGCGACGGGCGACGCGCGATGGCTGGTGCTGTCGGCGATCCTCGACGGCTGCGGCGACGGCGTGACCATCGACGACGTCAACGTCGTGGACCCGAACAGCGACTACGCGGGCGTGCTCGTGTCCGGCGTGCTCGACTCGCAGATCGTCCACCTGGACGAGCTCGCCCAGGTCGAGTCGCTCACCACCGACGAGTGGAGGACGATCGCTGCGCTGAGCGATCTGCAGAAGCGCCACTACGCGATGCACGTCGTGAACAAGGACGTGCTGGCGAGCAACCGCGAGAACGTGGTCCGTACGCTGGCCGGCATCGTCGCTGCGACGGAGTTCATGTACGACCCGGCGAACGCCGATGCGATCGTCGCCTACCTGTCGGGTCAGGGCATCATCAAGCAGGACGACCCGGCTCTGGCCGCGAGCGTGTTCCAGGAGTTCCTGGACTTCGGGCAGTGGGAGGTCGGGAACAACGGACTCGACGAGGAGTACCTGTCGAACTCGATCGCATCGCTCGTCGCTGCGGGTTCGATCGCCGAGGCCTACGACCCGTCGACGATCCTCGACACCAGCATCTGGGACGAGGCGAACGAGCGGGTCCGCGCAGCCAACGGCTGACGTCGCTGGCCCCGGGTCCGGGTTCCTGCTTCGGCGGGAACCCGGACCCAGGTCGCGGCCGTCAGCGCAGGGGAGGTGCTGATGAGCCGGAGTCACACACGGACGGAGAACCCCTCGACGGCGAGGAGCGCGCGCCGTCCCCGGAACGTGCCGCTGCTCGTCGGACTGACGGTCGGTGCGGTGCTCTGGGAGGTCGCCGGCCGCTTCTGGCTCGATCCGATCTTCTTCGCCCCTCTCTCGCGGACGGCGCTGGGCTTCCTCGAGATGGTCCGAACGGGCGAGCTCGTCGAGGCGCTCTTCGAGTCCCTGCAGCTCTTCGTCATCGGCTTCTCGTCAGGTGCGGCGGCAGGACTTCTCCTCGGCGTCCTCATAGGTCGCGTCGCGGCCATCGGAGCCGCGCTCGAGGACTACGTGACCATCCTGTACGTCACACCACCGATCGCGCTCGTTCCATTCATCCTCTCGATCCTCGGCTTCGGCGTCGGTCCGAAGTCCATCATCGTGGCATGGTTCGTCTTCTTCCCCGTCTGCATCACGACGATCGAGGGCGTCCGGGCGGTCAGCCCCCGCCTCCTCGAGGTCTCTCGTTCCTTCGGGTCGGGTGAGCTCCGGACCTGGCGGGACGTCGTGATCCCCTCGACCGTCCCGTACGCGATGAGCGGCATCCGGCAGGGCATCGCGCTCGGGTTCGTTGGAGTCGTCGCGGCCGAGTTCCTCCTCGATGCGTCGGGCATCGGGCTGCTCCTGCGCTCCTTCTCCCGGCTCTACCGCATGGACAAGCTGCTCGCGGCGGTGCTCCTCATGACCGCACTCGGTCTGCTGATCATGGCGCTCGGTCGGCTCGCGGAACGGAGGTTCGCACCATGGCGGCAGTGACCCGTCCGCGGACCGAGCTGTCGCGAGGCGGCCGCGCCGCTTCGCGCATCATCACGCTGGGAGCGATCGCAGCCATCTGGCAGTACTCGGTTCCGCGGTTCGGTCGGGACTTCATGGCGACGCCGTTCGGGATCGCGCGCGCCGTCCCCGAGGTCCTGCTGCAGGATGCGAGGGTCTGGCCGGGAGCCGCCGAGACGTTCGGGGTCGTCGCGCGCGGCATGGGGTTCGCCATCGTCGCTGGGACGCTGATCGGACTCGCGATGGGACGGATGCCCGGACTGGCGAAGGCGGTCGCGCCCTACGTGAACGGTTCCTACGCCACGCCGATGATCGCCGTCCTGCCACTCTTCACCCTCTGGCTGGGCTTCAACACCTCTGCGACGTTCGCACTCGTCGTGTTCGCGGCCGTCCCTCCCATGGCGGTCTCCGCCTGGGACGGTGCAGCCTCCGTCCCCCAGCGCTACCTGGAGGTCGCGCTCTCCTTCGGCGCCCGTCGGAGTTAGTTTTTGTTCTGGTTTGAAATCCATTCATTTTTCCGTTTCTTGGTTGCCGTATTAT